>JAJBUA010000036.1 GCA_020860565.1 Clostridiales bacterium | reverse complement strand
CAAAAATACTTGCATTTTAATAAATTATTTAAAAACTCAAAATTTATATCATTGATCGGAGAATTTTATGAGTAAAATTGCATATCATGAACAGGTTGACATTGACAACATCAAAAAACTGCGCGAACTTATGCGTGAGCTTCCTCCGTTTTGTACGGACTTTTTCCGTGGAATTGAACCGCGGACATCATCGCGAACACGAATTGCCTATGCCTATGATCTGAAGGTTTTCTTTGATTTTCTGATCAGGGAAAATCCGGTATTTTCCACTTTTGACCGTCGGGATATCCGTCTGAATCACATCGATGAACTGACGGTCTCCGATCTTGAAGAATATATGGAGTATTTAAAATACCGTTTTAACGAACATGATCAGGAAGTTACGAACAAAGAACGCGGAATTATGCGTAAGATTTCCTCTTTGAAAAGTTTTTATAACTATTTCTATCGTACCGAAAAGATCAAAAATAACCCGGCTGCCCTGATTCGAATGCCAAAGCTGCATGAAAAAGAAATTATCCGTCTGGATGTTGATGAAGTCGCTCTTCTGCTCGATGAAGTAGAACTGGGCGATAAGCTCACGGATAAACAGAAGGCCTTCCATAACAAAACAAAGGTTCGTGATCTGGCGATCCTCACGCTTATGCTGGGTACGGGAATCCGTGTTTCTGAATGTGTCGGTCTCGATCTGGATGATATTGATTTTAAGAACGGCGGCATTCATATCCACAGAAAAGGCGGAAAAGAAGTTACCGTATATTTCGGTATTGAAGTTGAAGACGCTCTGCAGGATTATCTGGACGAACGCCTGGGAATCGACGCTTTGCCGGGCAGTGAAAATGCGCTCTTTCTTTCGATACAGAAAAAGCGCATTACGGTCAGAAGTGTCGAAAATCTTGTTAAGAAATATGCCCGTATTGTCACACCTTTAAAGAAAATTACGCCTCATAAGCTGCGTAGTACTTATGGCACCAATTTATATCGGGAAACCGGCGATATTTATCTGGTTGCCGATGTTCTGGGACATTCTGATGTAAATACGACCAAAAAGCATTACGCTGCTCTGGAGGATGAGCGCCGCCGCAGTGCCAGAAATGCCGTTCGGCTCAGGGAGAAACCCCTGGACTGATTTCTTCTGACTGAGAAACGCCGGACTGACCGGATTCTCCGCCGGGAGCCTGAAGCCAGGCATTTGCCGAAGGATCTGCAGCGGGTGTGTTATCACTCTGAGACGGTCCGTTATGACCGGAGGATGTTTCCGGCATCGGATGCTCCTGCCCTGTTACTGTCGTTGCAGTCTGAGAATCGGAAGTTCCGGGATCCGGCGTTAATTCCGGGATTATGGTTGTAGTTTGAGAAATCGATGATTCGGAATCGGCTGTTTCTGTTACATCTGATTTTGATTCGGAGTCGGATTCATTATCTCCGTCACTCCCGTTATCTTCCGTCCCCTCTTCTGCTTCCATGGAGCTATCCGCTGAGCTGTCCTGCAAAGTGTTCTCATCTTCTTCTGTATCCGGGCTGGCAACGGTTTCTTTGTCCGCAGTATCCGCAACGATATTTTGAGCGCTTTCCGTCTGACTGGCTGTAGACTGCACGGTTTGCTGTTCTCCTGTGTTTCCCTGAGCCCCTACATTTTTCCCGGATTCCTGATCCTCCCCCGGTTCACTCAGACCACTGATCTCAGAAATGGTACTGCTGATTTTGCTTACTATGGCTGGCGGCGCATAATCCGTGTCATCATATAGAAATTCATGCAGCTGGATTACATTACTTTGCAGCGTTGTTGCAACCACACAGGATTTTTTCCTAATATAAATTTCTTCATGAGAAAAGGGGAAACCGGAGGTTTCACTGATATAGTATTTGTTTGCGTTTTTTGCCGGCTGCAGGATATCGTCGATTCCGATGCTGGTAGCTATCTGTGGAAAAACGGTTCCTGCCAGAGTTGTCAGAGTCGTTATATCAGCCTGCCTGATTTTTTCCATGGCCAGACCGAGTACTTTTCTCTGGCGTTCTGTGCGCTGAAAATCTGTATCCATCAGTCGAAGCCTTGCGTATGCCACTGCCTGTACGCCATCAAGATGATTCAGCCCACTGTGTTCCAGCTGATAAGAACCGACTCCGGTTGATTCTACCGTTTCCGTAATAAAGGAATTAATATAAGCAAATTCGGAATCGCTGATTTCAATATCCACCCCGCCAAGGATGTTTAAAGCGTCTACAACAGCTTTCCAGTTAAAAGAGGCATAATCATCAATCGAGAGATCAAAATTCGTTTCCAGGGCATTTAGAGCCTGTTCCGGGCCTCCGAGAAAATAAGCTTCATTGATTTTGTCATAATCATCCTCATCAATCCATACATAAGTATCACGGAACACGGAAAGGAGGCGGATCTCACCACTCTTCTTATTAACGCTGCAGAGCATCTCCACATCGGACAGCGCTCCTTTTTTCAGATTCCCATCCCGGGAATCAAGACCAAATACTGCAACTGTCCACCATTCACCTGCACGAAAATGAGACCATAAGATGATGCCGGCTGCCATCAGCAGCATGACAAAAATCAAACATCTTCCGGTCTTTTTCCTGTTCTTTTTATCTTTTTTTGTGTTCCTTTGTTCCTTTCGGTGAACATCTCTGACAGAAGCGGCGCTCTCCTGTCTTTCTTCGAAAATATCAGCAAATTCAATATTACCGGTATCCTGTGAGTCTTTGTTCTTTTTCAATGAAGACTTCTGCTTCTTTTTTTCCTTACTGCGGATCCGTATACGGTCAATCTCATCTTCGTAATTATCAGAATTGCGATTCATATTGGTTTATCCTTTCTGAGGCTGATCCGTGTTATAGGAAACGTCATAAATCTTTTCCTTATGGCGTTTCCTCCGCCGATTTTTGCTGCATGTAAATGCAGATTCTACCTCTCAAAAATCGTGCGCCGAATCAGTCAAGAATATTTCGATAATTTGTCCAGTTATCATTTTTAATCGATATGGTCACGTTATTCACGCGGTCACTGCTCTCATGGACGCAGAGAATTCTTCCGTCATCTGTCCAGCCAAGGAACATAATAACATGTGCGTTATCACCTGTCCGCAGAGCAATATCTCCCGGCTGCATTTCGTATTTTGAAATGCTTTTTCCAAGACTTACAAGTCCTGCAGTACTTTCATACGGCAGATGTTCTCCTGTAACAGACCAATAGACCCAGCTGATCCATCCGGAGCAATCCAGTCCTTTCAATATCCGGCCCTCCTGATCCGATTCGACCAGAATACCAAAGTTATTGCCTTCATATCCTGCGCGGGATGCCTTTCCGCCCCAATAATAAGGAACTTTTCCTACGGAAGACAGTGCGAATTCTACGATTGCCTTTCGCTCTGCAGACAGGCCGGACGGAAGCTTATCGAGATACTCCTGAATCTCGGATTGCGTTAAGGAGTTTCCAAGCGTAAAGGGTGACAACGTAAGGCCATAATTTTCATACCAGTCTTTTTCACTCAGTGATCTGGCATAGGAGCGTTGCTCCTCTCCCCATCCCTGCCACAGACTGTCTCCTTCTCCGGAAACTGTATTTCCGATAGTATCGCGTTCAAAGAGGCTGTTGGTGTCTTCCATTCCGTAAATCCGGACATTGATGGTCAGATCGATGTGTCCCGGACAGGTTTTCTCTGCATTGGATGAGGTCGCTTTACCATGCGCAGCCACAGATCCGGAATCACCGTCGCTGGTTCCTTCGGAACCGGAATCGGAAGCATCTGTTGAATCCGCCAGCAGCTGTGCTGTTATTCCGGCAACGATCACGGATGATTCGTTATTGATATCAGATATGTTTTCTGCCACAGAAGAATCGGTCTGTGATTCTTCTGCATCGGAAGGAGTCGCATAATTATGTATGACAGATGTTCCTGTTTCTTCCCAATCCTCAAGGCTGATTTCGTCTTCCTCTTCTTCATCACCATCCACACATTCACCTGAACAATAGTAGACGTCGCTCATGGAAATCGTGTAGGAATGAGATTTTGACAGCAGATCCTTTGCGTAACTTAAAAACAGATCGTAATCTTCGATATCATGATAATACGTATAAACATTTGCCATTGACATAATATCAATTATATTGGACTGCTGATTACGATGATTTCCGTCACCGTTAAAAACATTCATGTGGGTTTTGCTAAAATGCCGGATTGCCCAGGTCGAGGAATCCTCCGGATCCTGAGATTTGTCTGAGGAATCATATCTGCCAATAATGGAATCCTCAGATTTGCCGAGTTGTGCCGCGAGCTGACTCGGAGTAAGATCCGTATTTGAATAAACTTTTACCCACCAGGAGTTCTCTTCTTTCATCAGCTCTTGAAAAGCCATACCTGCATAACTTGCTGTAATATCGTCAGTATCAGCTCCTTCCGGGAAAATATGAGTCAGATTCAGCTCATCCGGACTGGGAGTCCAGTTCTCTTCTTCTGTTTCATCTGCTTGATGATCAGAGTAAGAAAAAGCCGGATTATCTATCTCCTGATCGATATTTTCTTCTATATCCTGATTTGCAGCTTCAGAACGGACTGTTCCTGCCTGATCGCTGATATAGAGACACGAACACAGATAAACGATAAGGCCGGCTGCACACATAAGAACGGAATTTATAATGTATTTTTTCATGGATTCCTCTGCTTTTTGGTTATGAATGGATGAACAGATTCACTTAGTTACCTTAACTTATCAAATATACCATAAACACCTTTGGATGGACAGAGAGAAAACTTTAAAATTTAATTAAGATGTGCCGGTAATTGACTGATTCGGAAGCATAAGATATAATATGGCTTATCGAAAGTTCTTACAGGAACTTTCGATAAAAGGCACATGCTTTTGTGCCGTCAATCCGATTATGGGGTTCTGCGAAGCAGGTTCCCATAATATGGCTTATCGGAAGTTCAGGAAGGAGTAAGATTATGTGTGGCATTATCGGTTATACGGGTCCTCTGGACGCAAAAAAAATATTGTTAAATGGTCTGGCCTGTCTGGAATATCGCGGATATGACAGTGCCGGAATTGCACTTTATATGGAAGACGATTCGATTCAGGTGATCAAAAAAACCGGAAAGGTCAGGGCACTGAAGGAGTATTGCGATCAAACCGTTCATAAAGTTTCTCATTGCGGCATCGGACATACCCGATGGGCAACACACGGTGGCGTTACGGATGAAAATGCTCATCCGCACAGAGTTGGTCATGTGTCATTGATTCATAACGGGATCATTGAAAATTATCATGAACTGACGGAACAATTTGATCTGGAAGGCATGCTGGTCTCCCAGACGGACAGTGAAGTGGCCGCCGGTGTCCTGAACCGGCTGTATCGGGGGGATCCTCTGGCAGCGATCCGGGAATTGCTGTCGTTACTCAACGGCTCTTTCAGCTTCTGTATTATGTTTGATGATCAGCCGGGAAATATTTATGCGGTACGCAATGTCAGTCCGCTTGTAGCTGCTTCTACCAATTCCGGAACCCTGATCGCTTCTGATCTTACAGCTTTGATCCCTTATACAAAGGATTATTTTGTTGTACCGGAGAAAAAAATCATTAAGTTATCTCCTTATAAAATCGGCATTTATGACCTGGATGATGATTTTACCAGAATACCGCCGGAAATTATGACCATCAACTGGGATACTGATGCAGCGATGAAAAACGGTTATCCCCATTTCATGTTAAAGGAGATTCATGAGCAGCCGGAATCATTGAAGAAAACGATTCTCCCGCGTATCAGCCAGGGCCTTCCGGACTTTTCAGACGACGGCATCCCCGACAGGATTTTTGCTGACTGCAGCCGGATTCATATCGTTGCCTGCGGTACTGCCATGTATGCCGGTATGGTGGCGCGCGCGCTGATGGAGCCGGTACTTCGCATCCCGGTCTCTGTAACCATTGCCTCGGAATTTCGCTATGAAAATCCGTTAGTTGATGAGCATACGCTGGTAATCGTGATATCACAGTCCGGAGAAACGATCGATACCCTCGCCGCTCTCCGGCTCGCAAAAGAATATGGCAGTACCACACTTTCTATTGTAAATGTAAAAGGCTCTACAATCGCCCGTGAAAGTGATTTTGTATTGTATACACATGCCGGGCCAGAGATTGCGGTAGCCAGTACAAAGGCTTATTCTGTCCAGTTGGCAGCTCTGTATCTGATCTCCTGCCGGATGGCCTTTGTCCGCGGGAAATATTCGGCCGAACAGTCCCAAGCCTTTCTTGCAGATATGCTGGAAGCGATTCCCGCGATCGAAGTGATGCTGGGACAAAAAGATTTTATTAAAACCGCGTCATCTCATCTCATTGATCAGTCCGACGCATTCTTTATCGGACGGGGACTTGATTACGCCTTTTCTCTGGAAGGCGCGCTGAAATTAAAAGAAATTTCGTATATCCATGCGGAGGCACAGGCAGCCGGAGAATTAAAACATGGCACGATCGCGCTGATTGCGGATGACGTCCCTGTGATCGCAATTGCAACGCAGCAGCATGTGTTGTCGAAGATGATATCGAATATCCGCGAAGTAAAAGCAAGAGGTGCCTTCGTGATCCTGTTGACAAAGGAGACCGTGCCGATCGATGAGAATCTTGCTGACATGATTATCCGGATTCCTGATATTGACGACCAGTTTACCGTGTTTCCAATTGCCGTTGTTCTGCAGCTGATTGCCTATTACACTTCCGTTGCGAAGGATCTTGATGTTGATCAGCCAAGAAACCTTGCCAAGTCAGTAACGGTTGAATAAAATAAACTTTTATTTTACTATAGCGCAAAAGGTAGACATAAATATTTTATGTCTACCTTTACAAAATCCTGTCACAAAAATAAAATTGCAGCCATTAATCCGATTATGAGGTTCTGCGTCAGCAGGTTCTCATAATATAACTTATCGGAAGTTCCGATAGGAACTTTCGATAAAAGGCGCATGTTTTTGCGCCGTCCATCGATTATAGGGTTCTGCGATAGCAGGTTCCTATAATATAGAAAATTGTCATGCTTCCGAATCATTATCTTTCAGAAAATTCGCAGCCTCCATAATCGTTCCATCTCTCCAGATCCGTTCCAGATCATAAAAACGCCGGTCTTCTCTTGAAAAAATATGCACGATGATATCCTGATAGTCCATCAGAACCCAGTTAGCGGCACGATAACCCTCTGTCTGACGGCAGGCATATCCGGCTCTGCCAAGTTTCTCATCCACGCTGTCCGCCATTGCCTGTACCTGATTCTGGTTGGCGCCGCTCGCGATCAGAAAATAATCCGCAAGAACTGTCACTTTGCGAATATCGATAACACGAATCTCTTCCCCCTTCTTGTCCTCCAGAGCTTCAATGGCCAGTTTTGTCATGGTTTCTGCCCGATCCATAGTCTGTCCTCCGTTTTTTATTTTCTTTGTAGTCTCCATTTTCGGCTGCGCCTCGGTTTTGAAGCAACCGGTCGATGATGTTGTTTATTTTCTAAAGAGTCTGCAGCAGGTTGTTTATCATCAGGCGTATCGAGAAACAAATTTTCTTTTGTTTCTGCTTCCGCTTTTCTACTTTCCCTGGCAACCTCCGGAACGTTCTGTTTATCAGATTCTGTCTCAGAAATATTGCTTTTATCGGATCCATTTTCTTCTCGTATTTTCTCGAAAAACTGATAAGCGTTCAAGGTCGTCAGATCAATGTTGGCTCCTTTTCCACTCAGATAATCCAATGTGCCCTTTAAAATTTCATACATCGTCTGATCCAGATCCTGAAACGCCAGTTTACGGATCCGCGGCAGATCCGGCGCCCGATCCCGTCTGGGTTCGATATAATCTGCAATATATAAAATTTTATCCAGTGTCCCCATACCGGCCTTTCCGGTTGTATGACAGGCAATTGCAGAAAGAATTTCCGGATCCTGTATGCCGTATTTATGCTCCGCCAGCCATGCCCCGTATTTTGCGTGAATGACGGCAGGAGCCTCAATTTCCTCCTGAGACAGCGAAATTCCCTTTTTTCTGCATTTTAAGATCAGCTCTTCATCCGTAAAATGTTTTGCACAGTCATGGAGAATCCCCGCAATTTCCGCTTTCTTCATATCGTAACCATAATTCATGGCGAGCGCCATGCAGGTAAATGAAACGCTGAGGGAGTGTTCATACCGTCCCGGATCCAGCTTCTTTTGCAGTTTTTTGCGAAAACCGGCTATCTGTTCATCTAAAAGTATCATAATCTGTGCTCTCCTGTCCTGTTGTTGTCTTTTTCCTTTGCGGTTCGGATACAAAGTTGGATGATCATTGATACAAATTTCGCTCATTAATATATTCTGCCACGGCAGGGGGAATGAGACTGCGAATATCTTTTCCCTCGGCAATCAGCCTGCGCAGCCCACTGGAAGCGACATCCAGCTCCCCGCAATGCAGGAAACGGATATCCGCCTGATATTTTTTCCTCAGATAATCCCGGCGTTCTTCCATGGTTCCGTGGGTTTTGGCATATTCCCGACGGGCTACAAGCAGCGTCGCAAGCTTCATGACTTCCCATGGATGATGCCAGTGCTCAAGCTCGAAGTACGAATCTTCACCGATGATAAAATAAAAATGATGTCCCGGATACATCTGGCTTAAAAGTGTCAGCGTTTCTGACGAATAGGTAATTCCCGGACGTTGGATCTCAAATTCGGAACAGACAAAATCCGAGATGTCGCGGATTGCGAGCCGCACCATCGCACAGCGATCCTGTGCCGACGCGATATGGTGATCCGTTTTATGCGGCGGATGACCAGAAGGCATATACCAGATCTGGTCCAGATGATACTCCTCGCAGGCCTGTCTGCCAAGCAGCAGATGCCCGTTGTGAATGGGATCAAACGTCCCTCCCATAATACCGATATCTGACATGATTATACCCTTGGAAGAATGATTTTTCTCCTTTTTTCGTCTTTGGCCGGCTTATAAATCACAATTTTCTTACCGATGACCTGAACAACCTGAGATTTTGTACGTCCGGCAACTGTTTCTGCAATGGATTTTGCATCTTCATCGCAATTATTCAGAACACTGATTTTAATTAACTCTCTTGCCTCAAGTGCCTCGGATATGGCTGTAGTAAGCTCCGGCGTTACGCTGGATTTACCGATCTGAAAGATGGGATCCATCGTCATTGCAAGACCCTTCAGGTAAGCTCTCTGTTTGCTTGTCATGGGCTAGTCTCCTATTCTTTGTAATAATCAAATGACAGACCATACATACGGACGGTGTCACCATCCTGAATTCCTGCATTTTCTAATTCTTCCAGAATTCCATTTTCCTTCAGGAATCTCTGGAAGAACTGGAATCCCTTCTCCGACTCCAGGTTCGTATATCCCAGCATCTTTTCGATACGGCGGCCTTCTACGATAAATTCGCCCTTCTCATTTTTCTCTACTGTATAAGGCAGATTGCGGTCGGCAGCATATACAACATCAAATTCCTTTTCAAAGACCATATCTTTCTGATCAATGGTCTTCAGTTTTTCCGAAATGGCATAAAGAAGCTCTTTGATGCCCTTTCCGCTTACAGCCGAAATCGGATATACCGGAATGCCGAGCGGTTCCATCGCCGACCGTATTGCCGCAACCGGGTTCTCAGCATCATCGTCTTCATAAATGGCGTCAATTTTATTGGCTGCGATAATCATCGGCTTATTCATAAGTTTGGGGCTGTATGCTTCCAGTTCCGCATTGATGACACGAATATCATCAATGGGATCCCGTCCCTCTGTTCCGGCTGCGTCAACAATATGGACAAGCATACGTGTCCGTTCAATATGGCGCAGGAAATCATGTCCCAGGCCAACTCCATCCGATGCGCCTTCAATCAGGCCGGGAATATCCGCCATGACAAAGCTGCTCCCGCCACCAAGATCGACAACGCCCAGATGCGGACGAAGTGTTGTAAAATGATAATTTGCGATCTCCGGACGAGCGTTGGATACCCGTGAAAGAAGCGTGGATTTCCCGACATTGGGGAAACCAACCAGACCGACATCAGCGATGACCTTTAATTCAAGTGTTACCCAGAGCTCCGCGCCCTCCTGTCCCGGCTGCGCATATTTCGGAGTCTGCATGGTTGGTGTGGAAAAATGAACATTTCCAAGACCGCCACGGCCGCCTTTAAGGATTACTTCCCGCTTATTTTCTCCGGACATATCCGCGATTACTTTACCGCTCTCAAAGTCCTTGATCACAGTTCCCTCAGGTACTTTGACAATCAGGTCGTCGGCATTGGCACCGTGACATCTTTTCTTTTGTCCGCTTTCTCCGTTGCCGGCGACATATTTGCGGACATGGCGAAAATCCGTCAAGGTATTCATGCCCGGATCGACCTGAAAAATAATATCTCCGCCCTTTCCGCCGTCTCCGCCGTCGGGACCGCCTGCCGGCACAAATTTTTCCCGGCGGAAGCTGACATGACCGTCACCTCCCCTGCCGGATTTGATAAATATTTTTGCTCTGTCTGCAAACATAAATAACTCCTGTATCGAAAAAGAGCCTCATACTGCTCAGCGCAGTTTGAGGCTCCGCGTTTATCATTACTCGTTCACGGTTTTTGGATAAACAGAAACCTGCTTTTTGTCTCTGCCCAATCTCTCAAATCTGACGATACCGTCCGCCTTGGCAAACAGAGTGTCATCTCCGCCGCGTCCGACATTCAGACCCGGATGGATCTTGGTTCCGCGCTGTCTGTAAAGGATGTTGCCTGCCAGAACAAACTGACCGTCCGCTCTCTTGGCACCAAGTCTTTTTGACTTGGAATCACGGCCGTTCTTGGTGGAACCCATGCCCTTTTTATGAGCAAATAACTGAAGGTTCATCTTAAACATGTTCACACCTCCTGAAATCGAATTTGTATATAAGGTTCTCCGTAAGAATCCTCCAGATCCTGCAGTCCGAAAATCAGAGAATTCATAAGGAGGGCTGATTCCTTTCCGAAATATCCGGTAAAAGCAAAATGAAAATATCCATCATTTTCACCGACCTCTGCCTCAAAACGGTCATCCGTAAAGTGCTCGACACAATTTGCCATATTGAGCGCCAGTGCGGATGCGGCGGCACACACAAGCTCCTGCCCTTCCTGAGGATGGTCCGCGCGGCCGGCATGTCCGGACATCGTAATACCGACATATCGGGAGGAATCAACAAATACAGTTACATGTATCATGGTTATGCATTGATCTTGTCGATCTTAACCTGAGTATAAAGCTGTCTGTGACCGTTTTTCTTATGATAACCGGTCTTGCGTTTATACTTGTAAACGATTACTTTTTTGCTCTTATCTTCTTTGATTACGGTTGCAGAAACCGTTGCACCAGCTACGGTCGGCGTTCCGATGGATAATCCTCCGTCGCTTACAGCAAGAACCTGATCGAATGTTACAGTCTCGCCGGCATCCACGCCAAGTCTCTCGACATTAATAATATCGCCTTCCGCTACTCTGTACTGCTTACCGCCTGTCGCAATAATCGCGTACATATGGCACCTCCTATTAATTTACTCGCCAATTGTGGTGTGCAGAGCCTGAAGCCCTACATCTTGTAACCTCATTGTGCGGCATACTTAAAAATAATATCATAGGGAAGTTTGTAAGTCAATCATTTTTTTGGAACTTTCCATATTTCTTTCCATATTTTCATATCGATTTCTGGAACTTTCCAAATCAGTTTTCCAAATCTACTTCGACAACAGGACAATCCGCTCAACGACACTCTCCGCATTCAACCACAACAAACATTCCGAGCCGCTTTGAATATCTGTCATCTGTACGATATTTTTCGTCAGGAAGGGCTGGACTCTGGCATCCTCCGCAAGCGGATACTCGGTTCCGTCATTTGCGGTCAGTATCTGAGTATTCTCTTTCTCATTCACAGCGTCTGCAGCAATCACATAAAGAGGAGCCGCAGCGTCCTCCGGAATATTTACAATCACTGCATAAGGTACGGACTGCGGAGGCAGGGACATCGTCATCGTCGGCCCCAGATAGGCATAAAAGCTTCCTGTCTGAACTTCGTCCAGCGATACCGGGAATCCGTTCGCTCCATCCAGTACATAAGTGGAATTGGGATCAATCATGAGAACAATCTCTCCCGGTGAAGATATATCGGACTGATTATCTACGATGATCGAATTGGTACCTGTTTCCGTCACGACGCCCCAGATGCGGGCCGGCGCCATCTTTTCTTCCCGGCTGTCTTCTGTATCAGAATCCTCTTTCGACGCAGATTCTTCGAGTTCTGTTTCGCTACCGGATTCTTCGATCTTCGGTTCCATTTCTTTTATTTCGTTTTCTGTCGAAGCCTCAGATGCAGATCCATCACTGCTGCTTGACTCCGTAGTTTCATCTGCCGTATCCTCTCCCGCCGGTTCACCGGTTTCGGGTTCGACGGTAGCCGTGCTTTCCACTGCGGCCTCTGCTTCACGTACTGAGCCGCCTGACGCTGAACAGCCGGAAACCATAGCCAGCGAGATCATCATGCTAACAGCCAGTAAACTGACATTTTTCTTCATAAAATAAAATCCTCTCTTTTTCTGTTTGATCGATAATCTGCATGACAGCAGCCAAAAAAGAGACGCCATCACATGATCAAGTATACCATGTGACGGCTTTTCTGTCTTTAATAATATCTGTCAGTTTTTATAACGATTTCCTGTATAAACGGAATGCGAAGACCAGAAGCTACAGACAGCTCTCTGTCTCGTAAATTTCTCCGCCCTTCATCACAAAACCACAATCCAGCAGTGCCCTCGGATCTGTCATAAGGTCGCGCTTCCACCCTGCGATGTCAGCACATTTCCCGGGCTCTATCGTTCCGATCTGATCAGAGATCTGCAAAATACCGGCATTAGTGGAGGTGGCGGCTCGCAGTGCCGCAAACGGTGTCATCCCGCTGTTGATCCAGGCTTCATATTCGTATCCGCTTTCATAATTCTGGTGATTGGCGACAAAATCCGTTCCATATCCCAGCCGGATGCGGCTGCTGCAGATTACCTCGCGGCCGGCCTGAAGGGCGTCTTTATAAAGTTCCAGTTTTCGCCGGAATTCCGGCTGTTTCTTTTTGATCTCTTCCGGATCATAATGGACCGCTTCTTCGTAAGGACAGAAGGTGGGGACAAGATAAATATCCTTTTCTTCCATTAGGGCAGCCGTCTCACGGTTCATCAGGCTTCCATGCTCCATACCGTCGATGCCGAAGGCGATCAGCTTCTGCATCAGTTCGTTGGTGTAAACGTGTGCAGTCACAGTTTTGCCCAGTTCATGTGCCGTCGTCATGATTGCCTGCAATTCCCCGTCATTGAGCTGCTGCTGGATCGGTGTGTCGTTCGGCGTAAAGAAACCGCCGGTCGCCATAATTTTGAGAAAATCCGATCCGTATTTTACCTGCTCACGTACGGCATTGACAAAGAAATCCCGTCCGCTTCCCAAAGTGATTCTCTGATTCTGCAGAATGGCTGAGAGTCCCGGATTGGCGGCAAAGCCCTGGCTCAGATCGCCGTGGCTGCCGGCGGAGCAGAGAAACATAGGCGCTGCCACGATGCGGGCACCCTTCAGATATCCTTTTTCAATCGCACGTTTTACATCCAGCACCCCATAGCTGTTGCTGGTGATGCCGCCGACATGACGTACTGTGGTAAAGCCACGGCGCAATGACTTCTCGGCACAGCGGGCAACTGCCAGTGCCTTGGCTTCTTCACTCTGAGTATAAACCTCTTCCCGAACGGTATGCCAGTCAAAATAATCCATATGCATATGGGCGTCGATCAGGCCCGGTGTGATCTGACAGTCCGTCAGATCAATGACCTGTGCTCCGTCCGGCTCTGTTACTTCCGTACCTACTTCAGCGATCCGATCGCCTTCTACCAGAATACTCTGCCCGTGCTTCCATTCATCGGTTACGCCGTCATAGAGTTTTCCGCATCGCAAAATCTGATATCTGTTATTCATGACAATCTCCATTCCGCCACCATTTTATTTGCCTGCAAATCGTTATAAAAATCTATGTTTCCAGAATGCGAACAATCAGGAAAAAATATTCCTCCCTTACGGAAATGAATGATCTGCAGGAAACATGACGGCATTAAAAACTGATTTACATCTCCACCGGTAAATCTGCCGGCGGTTCTTCCTCCAAAAGCTCCTTTACAAAGAAATCCATTTTCCTGCGGACAAAATACAGATCGGCCGGTACATTATGGTTGGAGCGGGGAAGTACGACCAGATCATAGATCTTTCCATGATGATTCAATTCGTCGCAAAGGCGCAGAGTCTGAGACATGGAAACGTTATCATCCATTGCGCCATAGGCCAGCATCAGCCGTCCCTTCAGATTGCCGGCAAGCCGGGTGATATTCCCCTGTTGATAGAGCTCCTTCTCGTAAAGACCATAATAGCGTTCTGTCCAGGAATGTTCGTACATACGCTGATCATAATTTCCCGATGATGCAACCCCTGCCTGATAGACCTGCGGATAACGGAGCATAGCCGATACGGTTGCATAGCCGCCTGCCGAATTCCCCCACATACCAACCCGATCGGTATCGAGAAACGGATACTTTTCCGCAAGCTGTGCCAGGCAGGCCACATGATCCTCCAGTCCGGCACAGGCATGGATATTATGATAGCTGTATCCATGGATCTCCATCCCGCGTCCCGGCGTTCCGCGTCCGTCCAGAATAATTCCGGCAAATCCAAGCTTTGCAAAAGACTGAAGTCCTCCATAGATTTCCCGGTTCATCGCGTTATCCCAGGTAAAATCACGCGGAACGTTATATAGCTGCGCACCGCCGTAAATATAGTCGATCACCGGGTATTTTCTGCCCGGTTCCCTATACGCCGGACGAATCAGAATGCCATAAAGCGTTGTCTTCCCATCAGCCGCTGTTACGGTAAAGCGTTCCGGGAACTGATAACCCAGATCCATCAGCTGCGTGATATCCGCTTTCTCCAGCCGGCAAATGAGTTCACCCTCCCCATCGCGCAGTACAGTTACGGGAGGGAGATCTACGCGGGAATAAGTATCCACAAAATGATCGTTTCCCATGGAGACACGGTGCGTCGCATCCTCAGGTGTCAGCCGTTTCAATCCTGTCCCGTCAAAACCAATTACGTAAAACTGATAATACAAAGGGTCCGAACACGCATCATCCTGATTCCCCATGAAATATATTTTCTTATTTTGCTCATCTACACGGACAAGCTTCTGCACGATGCGCCTGCTGTCAGCTTCGCCGAACAGATCACCTTCGCATTCACTGCTGTTTTTGTCCAGTCGGTAACGGTATAAATGAGCATAACCATTTCTTTCACTCTGCCAGAAAGCATACCGGCGGTCCTGCGTGATAAAATTCGAAAACAGATAACTTCCATATCCGTCCAGCAGCTGAAAGGCTCCCAGATTGAAAAATCTGTCCGTAGTCTCACGGACGGCAATTCGTGTACTCCCGTCCGCTGCTTCCGCCAGATACAGCCGTGCCTCCTGATATCCTCTGGCAATCCAGGTGAAATAAAATCCGCTGCTGTCATCCAGCCATTTGACAATCGACTTTTCTCCGGATGTAAAAACAGGGTACAGGAAATCCGGCGCGTCTACGCGTCTCATGACACATTCTCTGGTATCTCCGATAAACAACGTATAATGAGGAATTTCATCATCCGGATCTGCCGCGAACGGACAGGGATACTGCCTGAGAACCGGCCGGACATCCTCCGCGTCTTCGTCATGGAAAGATTCGATGACACTAAGGGACCTCGTCGTCCGCCGATCCGCCCGATAAGTAACAAAATACCTGCTGTCCGGACTCCAGCACGCCTGCGGGTGCCCGACATATCCTTCGCGCTGTACGGTAATCTGACTGTAGATATCAATGTAACAGCCGTATTCACACAAAGGCGCCCCGTCCTCTGTCAAAACGGTTTCCTTGCCTGAAGAGTTTTCGTGCAGGATGAGATTATGATCCCTCAGATACAGAGCATATGCTCCATCCGGTGAAATACTCCAGTTCTCCGGAAAAGCCGATAATGTTTGCCCGGTTTCTTCTTCGCCGGATAAAACCTCTGCCGCATTTCCCGTGGCTGCATCTATCCGCATCGTTACCGTTTGCATGCCGGATTCTTCCCTTATCTGGCGTTTATAAGTAAAATGAAGCCCATCCGGCTCCCAATGAATCACCGGGCTGCCGTTACATACACTCGTTCTGGTATTTTTAGTATAAAGCCTGACCGCTTCCCGGTAACGGGCTTCCATCTGAGTATCCCCCATCATTTCAGGCCTCCTTTTTTACAGAAAAACTCCTACGCCGGGTCCGAGCGGCAGTGAAAAGACCACCCAGACAATCAGCTGTACAATCCATGTCAGAAGAAATGCGATCGAATAAGGAAGCATCATCGAGATCAGGCTTCCCATGCCAAAATCCTTGTCATAGGTCTTCGCCATACCAATAGCAATTGGGATATAAGGATAAATCGGCGTAATTGCGTTGGTCGTGGAATCTCCGATTCGATAAATGATCTGCGCAAATGCAGGGCTGTATCCCATCATCATCATCATAGGCACCAGAATCGGCGCGAAAATGTACCATTTTCCGGAGCCGCTCGTCATAAACAGGTTGACGACACAGCAAAGCAGGATGAAGAAAAGCATCAGCGGAATGCCGGTGAAACCAGCCGCCTTCAGCGCGTCCGCACTCTTAACTGCAATAATCATGCCCAGATTCGTATAACTGAACATATTAATAAACTGAGCGATAACAAACACCAGCACAATATAACTGGTCATTCCGTCCAGTGCCTGAGCCATCAGATTCGGTACATCGGAACTGCTTTTGATTGTCCCGGCCGTGACACCATAAACAACGCCAACAAGGATAAAAAACAGGATCAGAATCGGAACCAGTCCGGAAATAAACGGTCCGTTGAGAATCGATCCATCTTCTCCCCTCAAAATTCCGTTCGATGGAATCACCATCACTGCAAATGCCAGAATATACAGAACCGTAAAGATTCCCGCGTTGCGCAGCGCCTTTCCCTGTGTTTCGGTGACATCCTGTTCGGAAATGCCCTCTCCACTCTGAGGGTGATATTCTCCCAGCCTTGGCACGATAAACTGACGGTTGACAAACACACCTACAACTGTCAGCAAAAATACAGATACAATCATAAAATACCAGTTACAGGTCGCGTTCACCTGGATCGCCGGATTAATCAACTGCGCGGCAGTTTCTGTCACACCCGACAGCAGCACGTCGGTACCCGCAATGATGATACAGGCAGTAAAGCCGGCATTAGTCGCCGCGTAACCGGCAAGAAGACCAGCGATCGGATGCATACCGACCGATTCAAAAGCTGCCGCCGCCAGTGACGGAACAACGACAATCGAAGCTTCAGAAGCGATACTTCCGTTGATTCCCAGGAACAGGACCGTCCCGGTCAGTGCCCATAATGGTACTCCGAGGATTGCTTTCCTCATGGCTGTCGTCAGAAGTCCTACCCGTTCCGCAAAACCAATTGCCATCTGCATGGCCAGTACCAGTCCCAAAGGTGCAAATCCCTGGAAATTGGACAGCAGATTCTTTAACAGCCAGATAAAACCATCTTTGCTGATCAGACTATTTGCTACGACCGTATCCCCCGAAGTCGGATTCACAACACTTACGCCGCCCAGGCTGCAGATCAGGCTGATCACAGCAAGAATCAGGCACAGCCACAGAAACAGAATGTACGGATGAGGAAGTTTATTCCCCACCTGTTCGATAAAGTCAAGGACTTTACCGCCTTTTTTTGTGCTTGTTGTCTTTTCCATAAAACATTCTCCTCTCCATTTTCTTTTTCAGACCATGGTCTTATTATAAGGGATAAAAAAGAAAAGCGCAATCATAATTGATTACGCCTTGTTCTCTTAAGTCAATCGCCTGAAAAATCGACAATATTCATTTTTGACTTAATTTTATTAAGTAATACCTTTCGATTCTTTATTCCGTCATCGGGAAATGTCTGGATATGAGACATCAAATTTAAACTTTGTGCGGCTTTATCTGGAACATTGCATCGTGGACTGAGCATTTTTGAGATAACCGATATAAAAACGTTCCAGCCGGGGCATGCTGCTTTCTGTCAATGGATACTTTCCGCCATCGAGACACCAGGAAATCAGCTGGCTGCGCTCTTCTGCAATCATATCGGAAACCATTTCATATACATCCATGTCGGTTCTCAGTTCTCCGTTCTGCATCCCATCTTCTACAATACGTGTGAGAATTTTCCGAAATGAACGATTCTCTCCCCAGAAGCCGATCCCTGTTGTCCCGGAAAGCTGACTGATATATAAATTGCGCAGCAGCTCCACACCAATCTGCTCCGACATAAAATCAAACATAAACCGGTTCAGGGCCAGCAGCCGGTCATAGGCGCCTCTCTTGCTGTCGAGTACCGCAAAGAACTCCTCATACTTCTGATCGAAAACCTCATACAGAGAATCCAGGAGTTCTCCCTTGGCATGAAAATAATAATAAAACCTGCCTTTGGAACAGCCGGCCTCTTTCAGGATATCGTCCATCGTCGTATTCTGGTAGCCTTTCTCATAGAACAGCTTCCAGGCCGCGTTCAGGAGGCGCTGCCGCTGGTTTCGCTCATTTTCTTCGTCCTTTGTCCGCATGTGATGATTTCCTTTCGTTTTGGAAATACCTTTATCTTAACGTTACACAAGCGAATTTGCAACACTTTTGAACGATTGTAAAAAGAATCCGTCCGATGTCGGTTCGAACGCGTTCCCCTCACGCAATCTTGCTCTCTGTTGCCGAGATGGTGTCAAGGTATGCTTCAAAATCTTCATCGCTTCCGTGCAGCTGAACGGTCAGAACCTTTGTCAGATCCAGACTTAATACACCAAGGATCGATTTTGCATCAATGATGATGCGGTTGTAATAAACATCAATATCAAAATCACACTTGATTGCCCTGGTAACAAAGTTCTTAGCGTCTTCAATCGTAACCAGTCTGATTTTTCTTTCCTTCATAAATACGTACTCTCTCCTTTTTGAAGAAAGATCCCTATGGATCATCTCTTTATCCGCTGTTAATCAGTAACAGCTTCGTGTACGTTATAGCATCCATTTTTTTATTTGTCAAATATTAAGGCCTTCTGTGTTTTTTCCCATTTATGGCAAAAAATATAAAATCAGGGGAAACGATTTTTCATTTTTGAACATTTTTCATCAAATATACATCCATAACTTTTTTTAACACGTAAAAAAGAATTTTCTGATCGTTCCTTTTTTATTTTATGTGTGCGATTTTCCACAAAAAGGAACCGAAATTCACGCAAATTCCCTCTCCGGCATATAATCCGCAAACGCCTGGGCGATCGCAACAAGCAGTTCCGTTACCTTTTCCATGGATTGGATCGGAATATATTCGTACCTTCCGTGGTAATTATGTCCACCGGTACAAAGATTCGGACAGGGAAGTCCCATAAAGGACAGCCGCGCACCGTCCGTGCCGCCCCGGATGGCGCAGATCCGCGGGGTAATGCCGAGCTGCTCCATGGTTTGTTTCGCAATGTCAATCAGGTACGGGTGTTCTTCAATCTTTTCTTTCATATTATAATAGGAATCCCGCATCTGTAACTGTACTGTGCCAGCCCCATATTTGGTGTTCAGAAAGGAGACAGCGGATGCCATAAGTTCCTTTTTCTCTTCAAATTTCTGCCGGTCATGGTCACGGATGATATAATGCATAACCGCGTTCTCGACATCGCCTTCCATTTGACAAAGATGGAAAAATCCCTCGTAGCCATCCGTACAGGCCGGATTCTGGAAAACCGGAAGCATCGAGTGCAGTTCCATGCCCATCAGAAGCGCATTTTTCATAACTCCTCTGGATGAACCGGGATGGATACTGACGCCATGGATGGTAATTTTTGCACCTGCAGCATTGAAGCACTCATATTCGAGTTCGCCAAGCGCACCGCCGTCCACAGTATAGGCCACATCTGCCCCAAAGCCATCAACATCAAAGAAGTCCACGCCGCGTCCGACTTCTTCATCCGGAGTAAACGCGATACAGATTTTCCCGTGAGGAATCTCCGGATGAGCAATCAGATAAGCCGCCATCGTCATAATCTCAGCTACTCCGGCCTTGTCATCCGCGCCAAGCAAAGTCGTGCCGTCCGTCGTAATCAGATCCTGTCCGACATAAGCGGATAGATCCGGATAATCGGCAGGGCTCAATGTCTGTCCGGATACCGGGTTCAGCAGGATATCACCGCCGTCATAATTACGAACAATCTGCGGCTGAACTCCCGCGCCGGGAGCCGCCGAAGACGTGTCCATATGAGCAATCAAGCCCAGTGATAGCCCCTGTTTCTCCTGATTTGAAGGGATTTCCGCATACACATAGCCGTATTCATCTGTCCGCGCGTTTGCTGCGCCCATGAGCTTTAACTCCGCGCAAAGCATATTTGCCAGATTTTTCTGTTTTGCGGTGCTGGGAAAAGCCTCCTGCTCTTCCTGAGATTCCGTATCGACTGCCACATAACGAAGAAAACGTTCGGTTACATCTGAAAACATCTGTTTCTCGCCCTTTCTGTATCTTAAATAATTCCGGATGGAAAATCAAAAATCAGGAATCAGGAATCCGTCAAATAGTACCATCCATCATGATAAGATCCCATATATCCATATTTTGTTTCGTAGGTTTCTACGGTAAGTCCAATCGTATGAAAGATGAAATCACAATAACTGGAATCATTGAGTGCTGCCCTTGCGCGTATGCCTTTGTCCACCCACTCTGCCTCATAGGTGTATTCAAACCACCCTTTTTCTCCGTATCCATTAATTGTGATGATAAGCGGACTGCCATACTGGACGATAATGGTCTGTCCATCTGTTGCTTCGTACCTTACAAGCGTTCCATCAGCCTCCGCAACCTTCCTGGTTTGAACAATGCCATCCCGTACGTAGGCTCCGTTTTCATCTACCTGATAGCCACATACCGTAGTATTTTTAAGCATATAGCCATTCCCGTTAAAGTAATAGCACTCGGCGATCCCGTCGCCATTTCCGTCAATCCATTCCCATGAATCTGACGGCCATGTGCCATCTCCGTTATCATACCACCATCCGTTATCATCCTGCACCCACTGACCGGCAAAGGCTGTCATAACCATCATCAGTGTGACTGCTGCTGTAAGGATCCCTGTCTGTATTTGTTTTCTCATCATTGGCTTTTCTCCACTTTAATTGTAAATGAAATACAGCAACATCGGGATACACAGGATATAAAGTCCGGGATGGACTTCCTTTGCATGACCGGTACATACTTTGATAACTACATGAGCGATAATGCCGGCTCCGATTCCGGAAGCGATACTTGCGGTAAAGGCCGAGAATACGATCATGATGAATGGACCGAACGCTTCCGTGAAATCAGAAAAATCAATTTCTGAAAATCCGCTGATCATCAGGAAGCCAACAAAGATCAGGGCCGGACCGGTCGCCGCATAGGGGATGCAGGCAAAGAACGGAGCGGCAAAAATCATCAGGACAAACATAATCCCTGTAGTAAGCGCAGTGAGTCCGGTTCTTCCTCCTGCCTCCACACCAGAAGAAGATTCCACGAAGGTAGTGATGGTTGTGCAGCCAAAACAGGCTCCCACGCAAGTCCCAATGGCATCAACCAGAAACGGCTTCTGAATATTGGGCAGATTGCCATTCTCGTCCAGCATTTTCGCCTTACCGGCAACTCCAAGGACGGTTCCCAGTGTAGAAAAGAAGTCCCCGAAGAAGCAGATAAATGTCAGAACCAGTGCATTGGAAGTGAAGATTGCACTGAGATCAAACTGAAAACTGACATGTGACAGATCTGCCAGATTCGGCACCTCAAGATAATGATCCGGCAGTGTCGTTACGCCGAAGGGAATTCCCAGAATGGTGATAACGGCAATTCCGATCAGGATCGCTCCTCGTACATGATAAGCAGTCAATACGGATATAATGATCAGACCAAGAATGGCAAGCAGTACAGTCGGATCGGTAAAATCACCGAGTCCAATACCGCCGTTATAACTGCCGATCCCCGTATTTTTAAACCCAAGGTACGCAATAAAAAAGCCAATGGAAGCAGAAATAGCTACCTTAATATTTTTAGGAATCATACGGACAATCATATCGCGCAGGCCGAAAACAGTCAGGACGAGAAATACCAGTCCGGAAATCATGATAATCGTCATGGCTCCGCCGAACGAGATGCTTCCGCTCTGGATCAGTGCGCCGAGCATAAAGTTACTTCCCATGCCTGTTGAAAGGGCAAAAGGCATATTGGCGTACATCGCCATAAAAATGGTAACCAGTCCGCTGACCAGGGCACACATAACCAGAATCGCCGCCCGGGTAATTTCGTTTCCGCTGCAATCAGTAAAAACGGCACTGGATCCGACAATCGCGCTCGGCTCAACGGCAAGTACATAAGCCATGGTCATAAAGGTAGTGAGTCCGGCGACAATTTCTGTTTTTATGGTTGTATTGTGCTTCTTAAGCTGAAAAAATTCTTCCATAAGTATATTCCTCCATGAGTAACATCATTAGCAGGTAAAAATATCAACCGATATGACAATCAGTCTGGAAATACAGGGACAAACTGTTGGGTAACTCCATCCACCAGCCCCATATCGGTGATCACGCAGCTGGGGAGCACCGGGAGTGACATGACCGCTACCCCAAGCAGAGAGAGACGACCACCGCTGATTTCATTAACCGCAGACTGCACAGCATCGATCTGATCAGCAATCACTTCACAGGGCTCCGGCGACATCAGCCCGCCGACAGGAAGAGGCAGCAAGGTAAGCTTTCCTTCATCAACCGCACATACGCCGCCTCCACATTGACGAAGCGCATCCGCAGCCAGGAAAGCGTCCTGCGGGTCACGGTAAGCGATGGTCAGATTATGACTGTCATGGGCGATGGTCGTCGCCATAGCCCCGCGTTCCAGTCCAAAGTCCCGGTAAACCGCGATGGTTGCCGATCCGGAACCGTATCGATTGACCGAACAGAAATACACAAGCTCCGGATCGCCGGAAATATCCACACACCCATTTTTAACAGGGAGTCTGGTGGGCACCGGTTTGCGCAAAATCTTGCTGCTCTTACTTGCGAGCGGAGACATCACATTGACCATGATCGTCTCCTCCTGATAACCGTCAGGAACGCGCAGACAGAAATCCTCCGGTGAAGTGATCTGCGGAATATTGACCGTGTTCGGAAATGTGAAGTTGCCGACGGGTTTATCATCGCCGAGATATACTCCGTTTTCTGCCACCAGCTTTCCTTCCACAAATACTGCGTCCGGACGACAGCCATCCAGCGTTTGAACCAGCTGGATATCAGCGATATAACCGGGAGCGATTGCCCCGAGATCGTCAAACTGATATTCTCTGGCCGCGTTGAGCGTAGCCATTTTGATCACTTCCCGTCCGTCCAGCCCGGAATTCACTGCTTTTCTTACTACTTTATTAATATGTCCTACTGTCAAAAGATCCTTTGCATGAACATCATCGGTACAGATGGATACAAAATCTCTCCACAGATGGTCGCGGCAGCCATCAACCAGGTTATTCAGATCATCGGTCAGAGAGCTAGCCCGCAGATTGACATGAATGCCCATGCGGAGTTTTTCGGATACCTCTTCCGCTGTGCCGCTCTCATGATCACTGTACGGGCCACCGAGACGGTAAGCAGCCAGATCCTTTCCTGTCACAAACGGGGCATGCCCCTGAAGAAAAGCCCCGCGCTTCTCTCCCTCGTCAATAATCGTATGCATGCGCTCGCTGTCCTGAATAACGCCTACATAATCCATGATTTCCGCGATGCCGACAATATCGTCCATGTCCAGCATATCAGCGACTTCTTTTGCCGTAAATACTGCCCCGGTGCTTTCTTTACCGGGAACGGACGGGACACAGGACGGCGCAAGGACATACTGTCTGAGCGAAGATAATTTCGCATTATCCAGCATGAACGACACACCATCAATTCCCATAACATTGCCGATCTCATGAGGATCCGTACAAACGGTTGTCGTACCCCATGGCAAAATCGCCCGGCTTAAATTTTCCGGAATCATCATCGTGCTTTCCACATGCATATGCGTGTCAATAAAACCAGGAATCAGATAACAGCCGTGACCGTCGTAAACAGAAGCAGCTGGTAAGGGAGCCTCCTGTCCGTCTTCACGGACGCGAACGACAAATCCGTCCAGGATATCCACTTCCGCCGCATAAATTTCTCCGGTAAAAACATTAAAGAACTGTACGTTCCGGATCGTAAGATCACAGGCGAGTTTTCCCATGGCAGCGCTGATCAGCCGGCTCCTGTTGCGTGGTTTCTTCTTTCTCATGATTTCCTCCTTCTATCATAAGATGATATTTGTTTGACTTGTGAGAGTTAATAGCTGATTACAGCCAAAATGACAGGGCATGGCAGCATCTGCCACGCCCTTGTGCAAACAAAGTTATTGTACGCATAAAAAGAAGATTTGTCAATTGAATACTGCCATTAAGAATAAACGGTTGTTATTTTATGATTTCTCACCACATATCCGTACTATCATAACAGAGCCGCAGATACCCAGAACCAGTTCTGCGACGAACTGTGAGTATGCCAACCCGTAGAGCGGAAACAGACGATCCAGAATAATGAGCGCAGGCACCTGCAAAATAATTTTGCGCAGAATTGCAAATATCAGCGCAGATCTGCCGCGACCCAGAGCCTGAAATACGCCGACCGCAAGGAAATCCATGCACAAAAACGGGATCGAAAGGCTAAAGCCGCGCAGGAAACGGGTACCGTGAGTAACAATCGCTTCATTATCCATAAACAGTGTTATCAGACCACTGGAAAAAACGCAGAATACAGCCGTTGCCAGAATCAGTACAGGAAGAATCAATCTTATCGTAAAGAAGATGCAGTCCTTCATCCGCTTGCGGTTTCCTGAAGTATAGTTATAACTGATCAGCGGCATGACTCCCTGAGAAAAGCCAAGGCAAACCTGTACCGGCACCATGTTGATCTTCTGTGCAATACCCATGGCCGCCACTGCGTCCGCGCCATAGCCCGCAGTAAAATTATTGAGGATAGCCATGCTTGTTACGTTCAGCAGATTTTGTATTGCCGCAGGGATTCCCACACTGCAGATGTTATGTACAAGAGATTTCTCGAAAGAAAGCATCTTTGGATTCAGACAGACAAAAGTGTTTTTCCGTTTTACATACAGCAGGATAAAGAAATAGATGCAGGCCACGCAATTGGAAAGAAATGTTGCAAGACCGGCTCCGGCAGCACCCATATTAAAAAACTGCGGAAGGATAAAAAACGGATCCAGAATCATGTTCAGGATACAGCCGGTCATAGTGCCGATGCTGGCATGCAGAGACGCGCCTTCTGCGCGCACAAGGTAGGCCATTACCACATTCAGGATAGCCGGCGTTGCGCCGCAGAAAACCGTCCATGTCATGTATTCCAATGTAGCCTGCCGGGTAATATCATCCACCCCAAGCAGGTTTAAAAGCGGATCATGGACAACGATACACACCAGCGAAAAGAGAATGCCGCAAAACAGCGAGCAATAAAAACCGAACGCAGAACTATGATATACAACATCGTATTTTTTAGCACCCATCGCACGGCTCATCATACTGGAAGCGCCGACGCCAAACAGGTTATTGATTGCGATAAAGGCTAACAGTACCGGCGCGGCAAGGGTAACTGCGGCATTTTGGACAGGATTATTGAGCATTCCCACAAAGTAAGTATCCGTCAGACTATACAGCACCATCACAAGCGAACTCATGACCATAGGCAGTGACAACTGCATAACCGCGTTTGGTATTGGTGTGTTTTCAAAGACGTCCAGCTTTTTTGTTGTCTCCATTTTTATCCTCCATGCCTTTTTTGTGCTTTCTATTCCTCTATGTCACAACGATTCCGTGCTTATATTGTTTTCACACTGTCTCAGTCAAATAATTTTAGTATATCGATTGAATAAATGTTTATCAAGCAACAATGTTTCTGGAGTGTCCATAGTACCGACATGCATCGAGTTTGTATTTAAGAAGAAAATGCCGGGCTATGCCCGGCTGTCAATCTTATTCTACTGCTATTGGCTCCCGAAAAGTCCTCCCAACAATCGATTTCTGATGAATTCCACATCTTCCCTGCTGCACCTGCAGAAATGGATTAAATAATTTTCCGCATCCGTATACTTTTGGCGGAAATACCGGATGGTTTGTTCCATACTCTCCGGTTTCGACTGAAGCATGTAATAATCCGTTAGTTTTTGGATATCGTTATCCGTTAGATTCTGCAGCCCATCCGCGCGCAGAAAGACCCTGCTTGCAGTCACTAAGCCGCTCCTTGCCGGATATCCGCCTAAATCACGTACATTTTTGGCTCCGTCTAAAAGAAGCGGTTGCGAGACTTTGATATGATTCATATATTTTTCCCTCTCTCCTGCTTTGTGTTATTGTAATTGATATGTCTGATATGTCAGCTTATTTTGCCAATAAGTCAATATTGCCGTATTTTCCCTCAAAATTATACCTGATTTTTTCCTGAAAATCCCAGTATTCTATGAGTGTCGGTTGAGAATACCCGCAGGGTACCTGCCGACGAAATCCAAAAACCAGTCGAAAGGCTGATTAATCCTGATAATGAGGAGGTTGACTATTATGTTGAAGAATATACATACTTTTTGGAAGGAAAACAGCAACGATATCGTAGGTACGTTTCTTATATTCGCGCTTGCAGCCACGGCGTACACGATCCGGTATGCATCTTTCTTTTCGAGATATGGATTCTAAGTAGCATCAGTATTTCTGATTGCCCCGGAGAACCGGAATGATCCGACCCTCCGGGGCTTTTGCAGTTTTAATTTCAGGATTTTTGCAGGACAAACCTGTCGCGGTTTTACGAGAAATCCATCATGGCAATCATAAGGACAATATTCCTTCAGCCGTTCCTGCCCTCTGTGACTGCACTCGATACCCACACAGATCATGGGTTTTGGCCAATGCAGGAAGAAGTCTCTCAATCTCCAACATGTGCCGTAAGTGGCATCGCTGTCAAGAAACAAATTGTGGCCGTCGAACATATACATGGCCGGATAGCGGTCGTTGGTTTGATCATATTCATCCGGAAGCCAGATGTGAAGCCGGCGGATGTCATCGGACGGCGCGAAATAGATATCTTTTGATAATTCCAGATATTATAACCCAAACATCAGCCACAAATAAATATATGCCGGAATGACCGCCGAGAGGGTAAATGGAATTCCGATCCGGATGAAGTCTTTTGTGGAAACCTCATATCCTTCGCGTCTGAGAATCCCTATCCCGGCAATATTTGCACTGGCACCGATCGGCGTACAATTTCCGCCAAGGGTTGCCCCCGAGAGGAGTCCAAAATACAGGATGGTCGGCTCAATTCCAAGAGCCGCAGCAAGGCCGGATATGACAGGAAGCATGGTGGCAACATAAGGAATATTGTCGATGAAAGCAGAAAGAAACACCGATGCCCATACGATGATCGTATACGGCACAAATATATTACCGCCTCCGTGTTTTGCCAGGACGCCTGCCGCTGCGTCGATGACGCCCATATTACTAATACCACCGATGATCAGGAAAAGCCCGGTAAGGATACCAATGGTTTCCAGATCAATGGATTTTAACAGTTTCAAGACAGAAGCCGGAGATTTTTCTTTTACTGCTTTCCGTAACAGGCCGATCGAAAACATACAGATACAGATCAGTCCATTCGTGATTGACGGTTTATCCGGCAGGAAGGATGCCAGGATCAAAAGTATGATTGCTCCGAGAAGTAGAAAAGAGGGAAGAAAATCCGTTACCTCTGTCTGGAAACCGTCTTTTGGAATCGGCTTTTTTTCTTTCCGGAAAATCAAGGCAAGGATCAGGGATGATAAGACAGCACCAAGTTCCACGGCAAAGAACATGCCCGGCTTCTCCTGGTAAAAGAAGAAATCCAGAAAACTCATGTCTGCATAGGAACCCAGCATAATAGCGGTAGTATCGCCTACCAGGGTGGCTGCACCCTGGAGATTGCTGGATACTGAAATTGCAATGATGAAGGGAACCGGGTTTGCCTTCAGCTTTCTGCAGATTGCCATGGCAACCGGAGTGACCATCAGGACAGTTGCCACATTATCGACAAAAGCAGAGATAAGCCCGGCAAAAAGCGCAAGGGCAACCGCTGCCATCTGAACATTTGGGATCTTCTCCAGGATTCGGTCAGCAAGCAGCGCCGGCATTTTACTTTCGATGAATAACTGGACAATTCCCATCATCCCGGCAATCATAAGCAGCACATTCCAGTCTACGGACCCGACGATCTGAGATATCGGAAGCATCCCGGTAAGGATAAACAACAAACTGGAAATCAGGGCAATCTGTGCCCGGTATTTTCCAAAAACAAGCATCAACACATAGGTAATTGTAAACAGGATCATCGCATATAACATCAATCATTCCTCCTTTTCGTGTGGCTTTCGTTTACAGGTACGGCGGCATATTGTGCCCACCTACATGAGTCTTGCACGAAAAGGCAAGCCGGGTCTGACTGACAGACCGTGTTGACGACTTGACTGACGATGAAAGCGTCTGCTACTCCCTCATGGATTTTGTTTACTTTTATCCTAACATAGTCGGAAAATGCCGTCAAGACGGCTAAATTCTTAAGTTTTTACCCTCTTAAGTTGGCAAAAATATACAATTTTCGTCATGTTGTCAATACAATATTTAAATTAAACAATAATAAAATAATTATTTATTAAATTTTCATATATCTCTAAATT
>JAJBUA010000033.1 GCA_020860565.1 Clostridiales bacterium | reverse complement strand
TTCATCGACTCCGCTGGTTCAGGAAGCGGCAGATGGGCAGGCGGCGATGGCGGAAAATCTGGAATCTGTAGAAGCACCGGATTTGTCATCACAAGATGTAACGGGAGCAGAAATGGTCGCTCTTGAGGAAAAACCGGATGAGGAAGAAGAGTTCGGAGAGGTTATCGTGACCGCACATCCTCAGACCAGCTATGCGATTTCAGATAATCATGCAGTCATTTTGCAGGAAGACGGAACTGTGATTTCTACAGGCAGCAACCAGTACGGACAGCGCAATCTGTCCGAATGGACCCGTATAGCGGCGGTAGCCGCAGGCGACACCTTTTCGGTCGGTCTCAGAGAAAACGGAACGGTGGTAGTAGCAGGTTCACTGGACGGAAGTGAGGATGTGGAACGCTGGACGGATATTGTGGAAATTGCTGCATCTGTTGATTGTCTATATGGATTGACGTCAGAGGGGACAGTAGTTGCCAATCATTTATCTACAGATCTGCGGGAATGCCTGGAATGGAGTGATATTCGCGCAATTGCAGCAAGTCATGATGTGTTTTGCGCTTTGACAAGGGATGGACGGGTGCGGAGTGTTGGACTTAAACAGACGGCTTCTGAGATAAGCGGATGGAATGATGTGAAATATCTCGTGATGGATCGTAACATAGCAGTCGGATTAAGAGATAATGGGACTTTGATCCAGGCGGATCTGTGGACGGAGCCACTTACCAGTAGTACTTTATTAAATGAGTTAGAGGAGTTTCAGAATATTAAGCAGATATCTATGGCTACAGGAATATGCTTTGGAGTGTCAGAAGATGGAACGATGCATATCGCACTTGCGGATTCCCGACGTGTGAATTCTTATGATGTGGATCCACTGAGTTGGGATGAGTTGACAGGTGTTCTGGTTAATTATTCTGCAAATCATCTGGTTGGGATCCGGGCTGATGGAATGATCGAGGTAGCGTTTAGCAATATGGGGAACGCTGCTGTTGAAGATATGAAGGATCTGGTTCAGGTGAAAATTTATAACGATGATTATTCAGACGGGATTGCTGTGATTGGGCTTACAAAAGGGAAAGAATTGTTATATCAGACTTCCGATGGTGGATCCTTGTATAAGAAATTTGCAGATAAAGCTCAGGATGTATCTGGACTGGAAAATTTGTGGGAAATGCGATATCACTTTAAAGATAATGCGGTAATTATTGGAATTTGTTATCTGGATCTGGCGGGAAATCTGTATATGGAAGATTATCTGAATAATGGTCCGACAGGAGGTCTTATCCGTGTAAATGATATTCCATTAACTCAGATCAGTGTTGTTCCGGGTCCTTTGAGTCATAGGACCGCTTATGCAGCAGGGCTTTCTAACGATGGTAGGATTCATATCTACAGCAGAAGTTTGAGGAAACCGTCAGAGGTACTTTATGAGGCAGAGGACTGGACAGACATCAGCCAGGTTGCCTGTTACATGTCAAGAAAAGCAGGAAAATCAGATGTGAGTGGTATTCTTGGGCTGAAAACGGATGGAAACGTTTTGAATATTTGTTCTGATGGCACCATGGAGGAATTGACCGAAAACTGGGAAAATATCCAAACGTTGTATGCCGGTGATTACGCGGTGGGAGCCATCCGCTCGGACGGCACAGCCGTGTTTCTGGAAGATGCGCCGGAGTACAATTATGGCCAGTACAACACTTACGACTGGACAGATCTGACGCAGCTGGCGCTGGGAATGTTTCACACCGCAGGACTGCGGTCAGATGGTACCGTCTACGCAGTTGGGCGTAATGATGCCGGCCAGTGTGATGTCAGTGACTGGACGGATATCGTCTATATCGCGGCCGGCGACAGCTGCACCTTAGGAATCAAATCGGACGGTTCGCTTGTAATCGCCGGGGATATCGGCTGGTAGGGGAGACAGAAGATGAGCAAATGGAGGAAAACGATTCGGCGTACGACAGCATTTTTTCTGGCTGTTTTGATGACGGTCAATCTGGCCGGTTGTTCGGATAAGCAGGTGCCGGGAGTCAACTGCTCGAAAGAAGAAAATCTGTTTTCCATGGAAGAACTGGGAGAATTGCCGGAGCCAACAACCTTTCCGGCTCCGGGATATCTGGGTGTTACGGTTCCGGTGGATAAGATCATTGACAGCGACGGTCTGACGAATGTTACTTTCCGTGACAATTATCTGCCGGTAATTGTTGATGAAAATCATGTCGTTTACGGAAAGCTGGATTCTTTGCAGGAACTCTTGGATTTTTCCGTTTTTCCGAATGAAGAAAATCCTGATGTTAACGTGAAGGTGACACTTGGAAAAACAAGTATCTTCCTGACGGCTGGTTCGAATATTGCGAGTTACGGAAACGCTCTTTTCAATGTGAACGTCGATATGGGAAATCAAACCATATATTATGAGGATAATTGGTATGTTCCTTTGGATGCTTTTCTTCGCATGACCGGTTTAAAAGGGGGCTATAAAGAGGACTATGAGGAAGAAGAGTATGCAGAAGAATATGAGATCGCAGAGGAAAGCAGTGCCGTAACAAATCCCTTGCTCCTGTTTGAGCGGGAGGAAACGGTACTGGATCGGCTTGAAGAGTTTTATCCATTGATGTATTCCACGTATGCGTTTGAGTACGGGAAAGATTTGGGATATAGCATGGAAGACCAGAGCCGACTTAATCTGAGTGCATTGGAAGCAGTTGTCATGCAGGGGATAGGCAGTTTGGACAGCTATAGCTGGAAGTATTTACTGCTACAGTATCGAAATGATGCCAGTATTGTGAATGCAAAATATATCCGGATGTTTGCAGATGCCATGCTGGAAATGGATGAGGCACAGGCATCCAAACTTTTAGAGCACAAGACAACAGCAAAGGATTTTTTCAGCAGTGTGCTGTCTGCGGCAAACTATGAAGAGACGACAGAGATGGAAAAGATTCTGAATACGTTGAAGGAGGAAAAGAAAGACGTCAAACTGATAGACGCTAATTATGCAGGTAGCGCAGAATCATTTTTGAAGGCATTTGAGGTGGCGGATAAGGTCAAGAGTACAGCAAAGTATCTCTCGTCTTATCATTCTCTTGCGACGAGTTTTGCTAATGGCGACATATGGATGAAGGAGGCCTGTGAACAGTTCCTTGAACAGAAGGATAAGCTGGATACTCGGTATTTGGACGATTCACTTTATAAGGTGTTTTCAGATCGAGTAGATGCTTATGGAAACTCTGGTTTCTCTCTTGATATCATGTGGCAATGGTGGGCAGAGAACCTGGTGAGTGTAGCGGCTGAAGGTGTGTCTATGATGAAGATAGCTTTTTTTGGAAAAGTGACTTTAGCATCGGAACTTTGGGAAATGGGCACGAACATGTTGTTTGGCGAAGAATTGAATCAGGCAGAAAGCTTTTTAACAGGGATGCAGGGAACTTTGTATGAGACGGATGCTATGGCAGTGTTGTCTGAGATTTACCAGAAAGATTTCCGTCAGGGAGGCAAGAAAACATGGACAGCGAATGATGAACTGGAATTGCGATACGCTCTTTGTAATGTGGTCAAGGCATGTTATGTAACACGTTATTTCGGGCAGATCGGAGTTAGTTCAAATCTGTCCAAATATCAGGAACTGCTCGAAAAAACAGAAAATGAGGAGAGCCTGCAAAGTGAGTCTGTAGAGTACTCAGACGAGGTTGAAGATTATTTATCTTTGATTAAGCATCAAAACAGCCTTCAGAATCAGCTGGTAAGTTTTCTTGTAGATTTCTCCGACACAGACAAATCCTTCGGTATGATGCAGGCAGATCTTGCAAACCTGGATATCGATGAGTCCGTACATTATCCTAATGTAATCTTCACGCTGACCGAACTGACCGGTCAGGTCTTAAGCTGGGAGGATGAGAGCCCGGTTTCCGGCGTAAAGCTGCAGCTGAAGGAGGAGGATGGCACGCTCCTTGCGGAATGTGTGACCGGGGAAGAGGGACGGTTTGATCTTTCCTTCGATATGGCGGGAGCGGACAGCCTGGATACGGATACCGCGGCGGTGCGGACGCTGACAGCTGAGATGAATTATAAGAAATATCCGGTAGTGATGCAGGATATGGAAGTCACAAGCGGGAAGAAGTATGAGGTAAACGGTCTTCATGTAGGAGAACGATCGGAGGACAGGCTGATCTATCTGGATGGCGCGAGGACGACAAACGATGGACAGGTAATGATCCTGGGGCGCGAGATTGACCTGGGAGAAGACTCCTTTGCGGTGGACGTCCCGGATTATCAGGGAGGAATCGCGTATACGGCATATTTTTCTTCAACAGGGGAATTTGAAGTGCTGGAGCAGAATTCGTATCAGCTGCGGGACGGTGTGACCTTCGGTTCTTTCTATACGGCTTCGATGCCGGAAGGCGGCTGGGCAGATACGTTGATGAAGGTTACGGGAGTCGCCGGTTCTTCCCTGCCGGACGCCCTTTTAAACCGGGAAATGCACACAGAGGAGGAGATTAACGACTTTGTGGCAGCTTATCGGAAACTGAATCGGGAGCAATCACCGGTACTGGTGATTACAACGGTGAACAGTGAAGTAAAGGCGGCGGAGCCGTCAAATATTAATCAGCAATAAAGGGGATCTCCAATGATGAATCAGGCGAACCGTAATTTTCAGAACGGGAAAAATAATAAAAGGAAGAAAATCATACTCTGGTCTTCGGTCATCGGCGGCAGTCTGCTGGTTTTTGTGATTGCCATCAGTATGTTCATCATCTCGCGTAATACCTCAGCCGCGCAGAAGACCGCGGAGGAATTTACCGCTCGTCTGGCCGCGGGCGACCTGACTGTCGTACAGATGAAGTATTATCCGACGGATGAGAGCAGCCGGGTTATCCTGGAGGATGAAGAGGGCAACAAAACCGCACAGATCATCACAGAACAGGATCTGATGACAATGTACGGCGAGGATCTGGTGATGGCGGGCCGTGAAGAAGAGGAAAAGTCTGCCCGTGAGCGGTTTTTTGCGATTATCATGAGCTATAGTCAGCTGTCTCCGAAGGTAAAGACCGTGCTGGGTGACCGCACAAAGCTGCGTCTGACACTGTCGGGACCGGATTTTCGCCAGTGGATGGCCGATTTAAGTGATGATGAGATCCGGGAACTGATCTGGGAGACGGATGACATCATCGATGCACTGGAAGACCGTCTGGCCGCCGGGACGATACCGACACGGGTGATCACGCTGCAGGTACCGATGGTCAAACAGTCCGGTTCCTGGAAATTTGACATGGCGGGCGTACTGGAAAATGAGCTTTTCGGCGGGCTGCTGGATGAGCCGGAGATACAGGAGGAGTAAAAGATGCGTTGTCTGAACTGCATGAAAACCTATGAGGATTCTTACGGTGTATGTCCGTACTGTGGATTTATCCCGGGGACGCCGCCGCGGGAAGCGTATCATCTCTATCCGGGAACTATCTTAAAGAACCGTTATGAGATCGGCACGACAGTCGGTTTCGGTGGCTTCGGCATTACGTACCGTGCGTGGGACAAGGTTCTGGATAAGATGGTTGCGATTAAGGAGTATTATCCCAATGGTATGGTAAACCGCGTACCGGGAGAAAAGCAGGTGATCATCTACTCCGGGAAACGTGCGGACGAATTTCAGAACGGCAAGACCCGTTTTCTGGCAGAGGCCCGCAATATGGCCCGTTTTAATAAACATCCGAATATCGTCAATGTTTATGAGTTTTTTGAGGAGAATAATACCGCCTATATCGCGATGGAGTTCCTGGACGGAATTTCTTATAAGGATTACATAAAGAAATGCGGCGGCTCTGTGAGCGCCGAGGTCGCAGTGAGTGTGGTCACATCGGTTCTGGACGCGCTGCGGGAGCTTCACAAGGTAAATATTATCCATCGTGATATCAGCCCGGACAATATTTTCATGGTGGAGCTGGGAGCGGGATCCGGACGCTATCGGGTCAAACTGATCGACTTTGGCGCGGCGCGATTTTCGAGCGGCGAAGAGGAAAAAACGCTCTCCATCATCTTAAAACCGGGTTACGCGCCGCCGGAGCAGTACCGGAGCCGGAGTAAGCAGGGACCGTGGACGGATATCTACGCAGTCGGGGCGGTGCTGTATCGCTCGGTTACCGGCCGGATGCCGGATGAGTCGGTCAACCGTATGATCGAGGACCACATGGCGCCGCCAAAGGCGCTGGTGCCGTCATTGCCGCAGTATCTGAATGACAGTATTATGCGCGCGATGGCGCTTAATCAGGAGCTGCGATTCCAGAATGTGGATCAGTTCCGCGACGCGATTCAGAATAAGACGAAGGTGCTGGATGTCAGCGCGGAGCTTAAGCGCAGAAAACGGATCCGGGCGCTGGGCATTGCGGGAGCTGTGGTACTGCTGGCAGGAGCAGGGCTGGTGTGCCGGGGCATCTATGTACACAGGCAAAACAGCCTTTACAACATTGCGGCGGCTATTACGGTGCAGATGCCGGATGTGAATGCTTCCCGGACAGAAGAGGTAAATCTGGCCGGTCAGATTGGTGCCGGAGAGGACAACGGAGAGAGCAAGCAGATTGACCTTGAATCCACGGAGGCAATGCTGGAGCGGATGCTGACGGAGTACGGAGAACGATATCAGAAGGTATATGTCCTGCAGCAGACTCCGATGGAGGTGTCTGCCTATGATGATTATATCAGAGAACAGGCAGGAGAAGAGGAGTTCCCCTCTGTCCTGGAGACCAGTGGGATCACGTCGGCGGATACCGCAGTCTGGCAGCGGCTGGGGACGCTGGATACCACCTATGAGACCATCGACACCGCGGAGTACTATTTTATGGGCGACGCTGCTTTTCAGCAGAGCTTTGCGGCGGGGAAAAAGCAGATACCGGTTTCGTTTTGCGCACCGGTGCTGTATGTGAATACGCATCAGATTACCGATGAGGAAACGCTGAATCAGCTTGCAGATCTGACTTCTGTGAAGAGCTTGTCCGATGAAAATGGCGAACCGGGCTTTTGTGTGAGCGCGGCAGTACGGGATATGTACCGGGAAGCGTTTCGCGGGATAGACGAGGTGGATCAGATGGAGGAATTTGCAGCGCCCGGAGCCGATGAAAAGGGTTATGAGCTCTTTTTAAGCAGAGAGAAAGCATATTATCTGGGGACCACGGATGATTATGAGGCGATTCGTGCGAGCCTGGGAGGGATTTACAGTATGGTTGTGATGGATCAGCTGCAGTCTGACGGCAGGGTTAAGGGGCAGTTTACTCATCTCTGGAGCATTGACGGTAATCTGACCGGTGACGCAAAATCAGCTGCGGACAGTCTGGTCTATTATCTGCTCAGCGAAAATGCGCAGGATATCTTCAATCTGCAGGATGGCAACGGGTTGTCGCTCAATAAGACCATGTTGTCCACCTATGTGAGCAGCAACGATGAGTTTGAAGATATCGTCGGGAAGCTGGACACATTGCAGATGGAGTATTAAATCGGGAATATTTACGGGAATGGTGGAGAAAAAATTATGGAACGTTTGTGTATGGGATGCATGGAGATGTACGATGATAAGCTGCCGGTCTGCCCGCATTGCGGCTATGCGTTTAATACGCCGCCGAAGCAGTCTTATCATATCGTACCGGGCTCGGTGTTGCATCAGCGGTTTATCGTGGGAAAGGTGCTGGGTTTCGGCGGTTTCGGCGTAACGTATCTCGGCTGGGATTATCTGATGCAGCGCAAGGTTGCGATCAAGGAATATCTGCCCAGCGAGTTTGCGACACGTATGCCGACACAGATGAAGGTGACCGTATATTCCGGCGATAAAGAAGAGCAGTTTATGGACGGTCTGAAAAAGACCGTGGATGAGGCAAGGCGTCTGGCAAAATTTGAGACGGTGCCGGGGATCGTCCAGATCTATGACTGCTTTGAGGAAAACGGAACCTCCTATATCGTCATGGAATTCCTCGAGGGGATGTCACTGAAGCAGTATATTGCCAGTAAAGGAAAGATGACTGTGGATCAGGCATTTTCGGTCGTCCAGCAGGTGGCAGTCGCGATGGAGGCGGTTCACCGGTCAGGGATCCTGCATCGGGATATCGCGCCGGATAATATCTATGTGCTGAATCCGGATGACCCGGATCATCTGAAGGTCAAGCTGCTGGACTTTGGTGCGGCGCGTTACGCGACGACAAAGCACAGCAAGAGCCTGTCGGTGATTATCAAACCCGGCTACGCGCCGGAGGAGCAGTACCGCAGCCGGGGGGATCAGGGAACGTGGACGGACGTCTATGCGCTGGCGGCGACCTTTTATAAGATGCTGACGGGGATTACACCGGAGGATGCGATGGAGCGGAGTGTGAAGGATGAGGTAAAGCGTCCTTCAAAGCTGGGAGTCAAAATTTCCAAGCCGATGGAGACCGCTCTGATGAATGCGCTCAATGTCAAGATTCAGGACCGCACTCAGACGATGGAAGAATTTGCACAGGAACTGATGGCGGCGGAGGTAAAGGAACGCAAGATTACTAAGACTAAGAACGATGTGGGTGCGGTGCCCAAATGGGTGATCGGTCTGGCCGGCGCCGGTATCGCGGCAATTGCAGTAGTGGGGATTCTGATCGGCACTGGCCGGATCCCGATCGGCATCGGTTGGGGACACAGCCAGATCGATGCCAATATGGCGCGTGTGCCGAATGTGGTTAATCATGATGCAGACGAGGCGGAGACGATGCTTTCCAATGAAAGTCTCGGCATGAGCAGAGACCGGGTTACCTATTCGGAAGAGATACCGGCGAACATGGTTTCCTATCAGGAGATCCAGGCGGGCAGCACGGTAGAAAAGAATACCGATGTGGTTGTCTGGATCAGTCTCGGCGAACGAACCGGAGTGATCCCGTCGATCCTGGGACAGCAGCGGGAAGCCGCCGAAGAGATGCTGCAGGAGGCCGGTTTTGAGAATATTGAGATTGTGGAAGATAACGAGGCGGAGGGCATCTATAATTCTGTCGTTACGGTCAGTGAAGACGTCGGCAGCAGCGTCGGTCTGAAGACGGCGATTACGATTACGATCTGTATGAATGAGAATGCCGAACGGGGAGATGCTTCGGAGCAGGTTGAAGTGCCGGATGTATCAGACCTGACAAGGGATGAGATCGAGGAAGTGATGGAAGAATTGGGACTGAAGGTATCCTGGGTCGAGGAGTATCATGATACGATCAAAGAAGGCGCAGTGATCAGCCAGTCACCGGAGAAGGGTGAGATGGCAAACAGGGATTCGTACGTAGAGATCCACATCAGTCTTGGCGTGGAACAGGTTTATCTGGAACTGGAGAATATCCTTTATCAGCCGAGAAGCAGCGCGGAAAAGGCGGTTAAGGAGCAGGATCTGGTAGTAGGAAAAGTGACCGAGGAGTACAGTGATTCGATCGCTTCCGGCAATGTGATCCGGGTTCTGGGAGCAGATGGAAAAGAAGTGCAGAACCAGGCCGCGCTGGATAAGGGAAGTTCGCTTACTCTGGTGATCAGCAGAGGTAAGGATCCGGCAAAACAGACCGCGGCGGCGAGAGAGACCGCGGCGCCGACAGAGGCTCCGCAGGCTACGGCCGCGCCGACGCAGGCACCGGAAACCACAGCCGCGCCAACGCAGGCACCGGAAACAACGGCGGCTCCGGAAACAACCGCTGCGCCGGAGACGACCGCGGCGCCGACAGAGGCTCCGGCTAAGGATACGGCAATGCCGGATATTAACTTCTGATTGAAAGAAAATTTATCCTGAAAGAAAATTCATCGTATCCGGTGCCGACCTGTCGGCCGCCCGGGTGCGAAGAAATAAAACCGGATGATGCAAAGGGCATGTTGTTGTGTTGGAATCATCTGGTTAAGCAACAAAAATCATATCATTTTAGAAAAAGGAGGGCTTTAAGATGAGAAACAAAAAGAAAATACTGGGAACCGCGCTGCTGCTGTCGATGGCATTTGCGATGTCTGCGCAGGCCGGAGTATGGAGTCAGGATGAGACAGGGTATTATTACCTGACGGATGATAACGCTTACGCGAGAGCACAGCTGATGGAGATCGACGGAGTGACTTACGGCTTTAATTCGTCTGCATACATGATGACAGGCTGGTCGCAGTTGGACGGAAACTGGTATTATTTTGACCCGGCAAGCGGGGCGATGGCGACCGGCTGGAAGGATCTGGAGGGCACCTGGTACTATCTGGATCCATCGACGGGAGTGATGAAGACTTCATGGCTGAAAATTGGTACGAATCGCTATTATCTGGATGGCAGCGGCGCACTTAAGGTGAACTGTTTCTTTGACGCAGAGGATGGTCTCGCCTATCGCGCGGATGAGAATGGGGTGATTTATCGTAATACCAGTACAGAAGACGGCAACGGCAACATCTTTGTCTATGACAGCGAGGGACGGATCAAGATTGCCAATACTTCCACCCGTGCGGCCGCTTCGGTGAGCGGCGGTTCGTCATTCTCAGATGAATATCTGACGATGGATAATTATGAGGAGTTTAAGGCAAATATTGTAACGCTGGCATCGGAAGCGGTTCAGGAAAAGGAAGACGAGTTGTACGAGAAGTACATGGAGAGAAAGGAAAAAGGTACCTTAAGCAGCGCGAAGATCTCCAGCTGGGAATATACGACAAGAAACGCCCTGACAAAACTTGGTCTGACAGACGATGAGATCGACGCCTTCATTTACGCGGTGGAGCATGGAACCTATGTTTACGGCGGCGATGAAGACTATGAAGATGATGATGACGAAGACTATGATTACGATTATGACTATGATGATGACGAAGATTAAGATGACGACGAAGATTAAGATGACTGACAGGAATTAAGCTGCTTCATAAAATCATTTGAATCAAACAGGTCCGGCTCATGAAATCCAGCATGGTCGGACCTGCTGCGTTGTGGATGAATCCCCTTGCCGGAATTTAACTTTTCTCAGGAATCGAATCCGCAGCCATCTGCGTTTCCGAATCCGTTTCGTCCGGCCGATACTCCATCACATCCTCGACATTGCATCCCAGAATTTTGCAGAGAACTTCAATGGTATGGGTAGAGACATATTCATTTTTCTTCAGTCGGCCGATCTGGCCGGCGCTGAAATGGTAATACTGAATCAGCCGGTATTGGGAGATCTGTTTTTCACGCATGGTTTTCCACAGCCTGTCATAGATAATCATAAAAGTCACCTCTAAACTGAGTAAAAGATGACTCTATTAAAACAATAATATCCGGATACGCATATTATCCAATATCGGATATGATTTTCGGAATATCAAAAAGAGCCTTATTAATTCCCTCGGATACGGTGGTGCTGACTGTGGAAATGAGTTCGTCTGCGTCCGGCGGGGTGACATAGAGAGAGCCGAATTCCGGTTCGAGAAGCTCGCGGATCAGCTGGTATTGCTCTTCCGGCGTGAGTTCATCGAGATAAGAGGCCAGTCCCTGAGCTGCCGGTGAGGAGAGGAGGGCTTTGGTGAGGCAGCTGACCGTGTCGTGGACGATGGCCGCGGCGCCGACTACCGTGGGGACGCCGATCGCGAGGACAGGGATACCGAGACTTTCACGGGTCAGGCTGTGGCGGTGATTGCCGACGCCGGATCCCGGATGGATGCCGGTATCTGTGATCTGGATCGTTGTGCCGAGACGGCGCACACTGCGGGCAGCGAGAGCGTCAACGGCAATCAGCAGATGAGGATGGGTCTCCCGGAGAATGCCGGTCAGGATCTCGGCGGTTTCCATGCCGGTTTGTGCCATCACTCCGGGAACGATGGCGCTGATGAGGGGGAGATTCCGGCTTTGACAGAAGTGGCTGCCATATTGGTGCTCCAGCTGCCTTGTGACCTGGAGCTTTCGGGCGACTCTCGGACCAAGAGAATCCGGTGTCACAGACGGGTTGCCCAGTCCGGCAGCGAGGATATGGATCGGACCGGATCGCGGGGTACTGGCCAGCAGACCGGCGGCCTGATGCAGGATCTGCCGCGCCAGTTCCTCTGAGATAAGAGCCAGTTCAGATTCATCCTTTTTGGTCATGGAGTCGATTTCCAGCGTCAGATAAGTACCGGCAGGCTTTCCCATGGCAGCAGCCCCGCGCTCATTCAGGATCTTTACTTCTGTCATTTTGATCCGGCTTTCCGGCTCGATCCATTCTCTCAGGCTCACGCCGGAGATTTCGTCGCCGTCTCCGGGAAAACTTTCCTTTTCTTCAAGCGCCAGATCTGTGCGAATTTCAAATTGCTTTTTATATGGGTTCATCTTTTTATTCATTTCATACCCGTCTCCTGTTTGGTTGCCTTAATATTCGGTCAGGCTGGTTATGCCTGTGACAATTATTTTTCCGGCAAACCGGCGGATTATGCGCCTGAATTTAAATTTTCGATCATGCAAACCTATGACAAAAACCTGATAAAATTACAGAAAAGAAGATGAAAAAGTTTTCAGGAAACATATTGACAATTAACCTTTGATTGGATACAATACAAAAGTATGTTTACATTAATCTGTCCGTGTCCAGACTTTGATGCAAACCGCAAAAAAGAGATCATATTCATTTATGGGAGGTGAGAAAATTGGCTAATATCAAATCTGCAAAGAAAAGGATTCTGGTGAATGAAACCAAGGCCGCGAGAAATAAATCGATTCGCTCGAAAGTAAAAACTGCCTGCAAGAAGGTAGACGCTGCTGTGGCTGCAGGCGATAAGGCTGCCGCACAGGCTGTACTGAATGCCGCGATTTCCGAGATCGAGAGTGCTTCTTCCAAGGGCGTATATCATAAGAATACCGCTTCCAGAAAGGTATCCCGTCTCGCAAAAGCGGTCAGCGCAATGGCTTAACCCACCTTAGACTGGCATTTCATATAAAATCAGAAGCTTCGATCCGGAATGGTGTGCCGAATCGGAGCTTTTTTCCGGTATGACAGCAAAACAGGAGGCTTCTCCCTATGAAATGGACAAAATTTACATTAAATACAACAACAGCCGCGGTAGATCTGATCAGCAGCCTGCTGGGAGAGATCGGGATCGAGGGAATTGAGATCGAAGACCATATCCCTCTGTCCGAGGCGGATACGAAAGGCATGTTTATCGATATTCTGCCGGATGTGGGACCGGATGACGGTACCGCGAAGGTGAGCTTTTATCTGGAGGATCTCAGCAATCTTGATACGATTATGAACCAGATCAACGAGGGGCTGGAGGAACTCAGCCGGTTTGTTGATGTGGGCGAACGGACGATTACCAGATCAGAGACAGAAGACAAGGACTGGATCAATAACTGGAAGGAATATTTTAAGCCCTTTACGGTGGATGATATCCTGATCAAGCCGACGTGGGAGGAGATTCCGCCGGAGGATACGGGGAAACTGCTGATCCAGATCGATCCGGGTACGGCATTCGGCACCGGACAGCATGAGACGACGCAGCTCTGTATCCGGCAGCTGCGCAAATATGTGACTGCGGAATCACGAGTGCTGGATGTGGGAACCGGGAGCGGGATTCTGGGGATCGCCGCCATTAAGCTGGGAGCAAAGGAAGTATTCGGCACAGATCTGGACGAAAACGCGATTACTGCGGTGGGAGAGAACCGTGAAGCCAATCAGATCGGGGAAGACCGTTTTCAGGCGGTGTGCGGCAATCTGATTGATGACCGCACGGTACAGGATCTGGCCGGATATGAGAGATATGATATCGCGGTGGCCAATATTCTGGCTCCGGTAATTATCGCGCTGCAGGGCGAGATCGCGAGACATCTGAAACCCGGCGGTATTTTTATCACATCCGGGATCATTGATACCAAGGAAGCAGACGTGCGGGCGGCAATTTCAGCGAACCCTGAGTTTGAGATCGTAGAAACAACCTGTCAGGGAGAATGGGTGTCGATCACGGCACGCCGGACAGCATAGGAGAGCGAAACGATCGTGTACCATTTTTTCATAACAACTGACCAGATCCGGGAGAACTGCTGCCATATCGTGGGTCAGGATGTCAATCATATCGGAAACGTCCTGCGGATGAAACCGGGAGAACGGATCGCAGTGCGGGACGGAAGCTCCGTGGATTATCTCTGCGAAATCATATCGATATCGCCGCAAGAGGTCGTCGCGAAGATTCTGGAAGCGGAAGAAAATAAAACCGAGCTTCCCGCCCGCCTGACGCTCTTTCAGGCACTTCCCAAAGGCGACAAGATGGAATTCGTCATCCAGAAAGCAGTGGAGCTGGGAGTCAGTGAGATCGTCCCGGTAGCCACAAAACGCTGCGTGGTAAAGCTGGACGGCAAAAAAGCAGAAGCAAAAGTACATCGCTGGAACTCTATCGCACAGAGTGCAGCCAAACAGTCCGGCCGCGGCATAGTGCCGGAGGTAACGAAGGTAATGAGCTGGAAAGAAGCGCTGGACTGCTCGTCCAATCTGGATATCCGGCTGCTGCCATATGAGCTTGCACAAGACATGGTAAAGACAAAGAAGATCATAAGCGGGATCCGTGCCGGGATGCACGTCGGCATCTTTATCGGACCCGAGGGCGGTTTTGAACGCGCCGAGGCAGAACAGGCCGAAGCAGCCGGGCTGCTCCCGATTACGCTCGGAAGACGGATCCTCCGCACAGAGACTGCCGGCATGACTGTTCTGTCGATATTGATGTATCAGCTGGAAACATAGTGAGAATATCCATATAACGGTCGGCTTTTTATTTACAGGAGCAATCAAAATGGAAATTTATTTCGACAATTCTGCCACAACCAGAGTCCTGGACAGCGTGCGCGACATCGTAGTAAAGACGATGACAGAAGACTATGCCAACCCATCCTCCCGCCATCGCAAAGGCGCAGAGGCGGAGCAGTATATCCGCACGGCACGAACCGCGATCGCAAAGACACTGCGGGTACCGGAAAAAGAGATCCTCTTTACCTCCGGTGGTTCCGAGTCCAATAACATGGCCCTGATCGGAGGGGCGCTGGCCAATCAGCGGGCGGGAAAACATGTGATCACCACAGCCATTGAGCATGCGTCTGTTTATAACCCTCTGCTTTTTCTGGAAGAACTGGGCTTTGAGGTGACATTTCTGCCCGTAGATCATGACGGACATATCTCACTGGAGGAACTGGAGCGCGCTGTGCGTCCGGATACGATTCTGGTGTCTGTGATGTATGTCAATAATGAGGTGGGAGCGATTGAACCGATTGAGGAGATCTCGCGGGTGATCAAGAGTAAGAATCCGCGGACGCTGCTCCATGTAGACGCAATCCAGGCCTATGGAAAATTTCAGATCCGGCCGAAAAAGCAGGGAATCGACCTGATGTCTGTCAGCGGGCATAAAATCCATGGACCTAAAGGAGTTGGCTTCCTGTATATTAACAGCGGAGTGAAGATTCGTCCGCTGATCTATGGCGGAGGTCAGCAGAATAACCTGCGGTCCGGGACGGAAAATGTGCCGGGGGTCGCGGGACTTGGGGTAGCGGCTCAGGAAATGTATACGGATCATGAAGCAAAGATCCGTCGCCTGATCGAACTCAAGGATACGATGATCGACCGTGTCGGGGAACTCGACGGCGTAGTTGTAAACAGCAAAAAAGGATATGAGAGTGCGCCTCAGATCGTGAGCGTCAGCTTTTCGGGAGTGCGCAGTGAAGTCCTGCTACATGCCCTGGAGGAGCGGGGAATCTATGTATCTTCGGGATCCGCGTGTTCCTCTCATCATGCGGGTGTCAGCAGCACCTTAAAGGGGATCGGTCTGCCGGCAGATCTGCAGGATGCGACACTTCGTTTCAGCTTTGGCCTTTTTAATACGAAAGAAGAGATTGACGTCTGTATCAATGCATTAAAGGAAATATTACCGGTTCTGCGCCGTTACCGCAGAAAATAGATACCGCTTGGAGATATCCGGTGCATGTACCGGATCAACAATCAGGACAGACAGGAATATAAGGATGAATATGGTTTATCAGTCATTTTTGATTAAATATGCCGAGATCGGCACGAAAGGAAAGAATCGTTATCTGTTTGAGGACGCGCTGTGCAGCCAGATCAAACGTGCTCTGAAGAAAATCGACGGTTCGTTTGAGATCAGCAAGGAAGCCGGGCGCATCTATGTGGATGCAAAGAGTGAATACGATTATGATGATGTGATCGACGCACTGCAGCATGTATTTGGCATCACCTGGATCTGTCCGATGCTTCAGATCACTGAGAAGGATTATGAAATTCTGAAAAAGACGGTGATTGATTATGTGGGCCGGGTCTATCCGGACCGGCATTTTACCTTTAAGGTGGAGAGCCGGCGCGTGGATAAAAAATATCCGGTTCATTCTGAGGTGATGAACCGTGAGCTGGGAGAGCTGATTCTGGATACGTTTCCGGAGACGCGGGTGGACGTCCATAAACCGGACGTGCTGCTGCGGGTGGAGGTACGTAAGGTCGTCAACATCTATTCGCTGATGATCCCGGGACCGGGAGGTATGCCGCTCGGCACCAACGGCAAGGCGATGCTGCTTTTATCCGGCGGGATCGACAGCCCTGTCGCGGGATACATGACCGCAAAGCGGGGAGTCAAAATCGACGCTGTGTATTTCCACGCGCCGCCGTATACCAGTGAGCGTGCGAAACAGAAGGTGATCGATCTGGCCAGACAGGTAGCAAAGTATTCGGGACCGATCCCGCTGCATGTGATCAATTTTACCGATATCCAGTTATATATTTATGAAAAATGTCCGCATGAGGAGCTGACGATCATCATGCGCCGCTATATGATGCGCATCGCGGAGGATATCTCAAAGAATAACGGCTGTCTGGCTCTGATTACGGGAGAGAGCATCGGGCAGGTGGCTTCTCAGACCGTGGCGAGTCTTGCCGCGACTAATGAGGTCTGTACACAGCCGGTATTCCGTCCGCTGATCGGATTTGATAAACAGGAGATTATTGACGTTGCGGAAAAGATCGGAACCTTTGAAACTTCGATTCAGCCGTATGAAGACTGCTGCACGATATTTGTTGCGAAGCACCCGGTGATCCGTCCGAATATCAATATCATTCATAAATCGGAACGAAAGCTGACAGAAAAAATCGATGAGCTGGTGAAAACAGCGCTGGAGACCGATGAAGTGATCTGGTGCGATTAAAAAGGATCGAGTAGAAAGAAAAAGGATCCTGCCTGGCAGGATCCCGCAGCATATTGATTTATTCGATGATATAAGGAGTCAGAGTCTCCAGAATCTCGTCAATATCCGACTCGGCGTGGATATTCAGGTCGATCGGTTTTGACAGATCCAGGCTGAAGATACCCATGATGGATTTGGCGTCGATGACGTAACGGCCGGAGACAAGGTCAAAGTCAATCTCATACTTGGCGAGATCATTGACAAATGATTTTACTTTATCGATCGAATTCAGTGAAATACGTACTGTTTTCATGTTCGTTACCTCCTTGTAATCGTTCCACGTTTTTCATACTACACAGAAGTTTCCAAAAAGTCAATACCTGAAAAGAGGTTTTATAATATGAGAAAGGCGGATCCTTTCCACAGAAAAGCGGCACTGCATAATCTTGGCTGCAAGGTGAATGCATATGAGACGGAGGCCATGCAGCAGCTTTTAGAAGCTGCCGGTTATGAGATTGTGCCGTTCACGCAAGAGGCAGATGTTTATATTGTGAACACATGCTCGGTGACGAATATGGCAGATAAAAAATCGCGTCAGATGCTTCACCGCGCCAGAAAGCAGAACCCGGACGCGGTCGTGGTAGCCGCGGGCTGTTATGTCCAGTCGGCATCGGAGCCTCTGAAAAAAGACCTTTCGGTGGATATCATCATCGGCAATAACCGCAAGCGAGAGCTCGTGACGACACTGGATGCTTATTTTGCCCGGAAGAAGGACGCTCAGGAAATAACAACCGGCGAAACCGATCAGAAGTACGGGATTGAAAATCCGGAAAGACCACAGGAATGTGTTGCCGATATCGTCGATATCGGAAAAACCGGAGAATACGAGGCTCTTTCTGTCCGGAAACTTGAGGATCATACCCGTGCGTTTATCAAGATTCAGGACGGCTGTAACCAGTTCTGCAGCTATTGTATTATTCCGTATGTAAGGGGGCGTGTGCGCAGCCGCCGTCCCGAAGAGGTGGAAGCGGAGGTAAGGACTCTGGTAAAAGAGGGCTTCCGTGAGATCGTGCTGACAGGGATCCATCTGTCTTCCTACGGGGTGGATTTCGCGGATGGAGAGGATGCCGCTGAAAAGACCGGCCTGCTGGAGTTGATCCTGCGGCTTCATCCGATTGAGGGATTGGAGCGTATCCGGCTGGGTTCTCTGGAACCCCGGATCATCACGCCAGACTTTGTCGAAACACTGGCAGGACTGGAAAAGTTCTGTCCTCATTTTCATCTGTCGCTGCAGAGCGGATGCGATGAGACTCTGAAGCGGATGAACCGTCATTACACGACGGCAGAATATCAGGAAAAATGTGAGAGGATCCGTGAAAAATTTGTTCATCCGGCGATTACAACGGACGTGATTGTGGGCTTTCCGGGAGAGACAGAGGAGGAGTTTGCAAAGACGCGGGAATTTTTGCAGAAGATCCGCTTTTACGAGATGCATATTTTCAAGTATTCGCGCAGAGCAGGGACGCGGGCCGACCGGATGGAAAATCAGATTCCGGAGTCGGTTAAGACGGCGCGCAGCGACGTCCTGCTGAGGCTGGAACGGGAGATGTCCGGGGCCTTCCGCCGTGATTACCTGAATCAGACGATTGAGGTCCTGCTGGAGGAAAGAGTAACGATAAACGGAGATGATTATATGCTTGGACACACCAGAGAATATGTCAAAGCGGCGGTTCCTTATCAGCCGGATCTGAAAAATGCGCTGATTCTGGGCAGAGCGGCAGGGATGCTGAACCCGGAAACGATATTTTTGGATTCGTTTGCAAAAGTTGAATAACCCTCTTGCGTTAATTCTTAAAGTGATATAGAATAGTATAGAATAGTTGAAGGACGTGAGTGACATGGACAATATTCATAACACGCAGTTTTTCCGGGCCGTGCAGGAAGAGAACGAGATGGATGTCAAACAGGTGTTGGAGCAGGTGTATTTTGCGTTGAGAGAAAAGGGGTATAATCCGGTCAATCAGATCGTAGGATATATTATGTCCGGAGATCCTACTTATATTACAAGCTATAATGGCGCCCGAAGCCTGATTATGAAAGTGGAACGGGATGAGATTCTGGAAGAGCTGATGTCGGTTTATATTGATACGATGTTTGGCGAATGAAACGATCGGGAGTTGCCAGCCTTGTCATAATCAGGCTGGCGTTCTTTTTATGCGCACAGGCGGATATGGAAATTTTGCAGCTGACGCTGCATCCGCCCGGCGCAGCGAGTATGAGGCAAAAAGCGCCTCCTACTCGATCGCAGGGGCACGGGCGGATCGTGAAAGGTGGATATGAGGATACTGGGACTTGATTATGGATCGAAGACGGTCGGTGTGGCGGTTAGTGATCCTCTGGGAATGACTGCGCAGGGACTGGAAACCATTACCCGTGGGGAGGAAAACAAGCTGCGCCGTACTCTCGCGCGGATTGAGACACTGATCTCAGAATACGAGATTGAAATGATTGTTTTGGGATATCCTATGAATATGGATGATTCCGTCGGTGAACGTGCAAAAAAAACAGAGCAATTCCGCGATATGCTGATCAAACGAACCGGTCTGCCGGTTGTGCTGTGGGATGAGCGTCTGACAACTGTGGAAGCAAATGAGATTCTGATTCAGAGCGGGGTTCGCAGGGAAAACCACAAAAAGGTGATCGATAAGATCGCAGCGGTTCTGATCCTGGAGTCTTATATGAATTCAGCCCGAGAAAGTACAACTGCCTGAGCAAAAAAGAATTGTATGAGTATGATATCAGAGCAGACGATTGAAAATCGCTTTCCATGCGGGAAAGCAGATGGAAAAAGGTAAGGAGAGGAACGTGACACAGGAGGAAAAGATCACACTGGTAACCGATACCGGTGAAAAAGTGGAATTTTATGTTCTGGAGGAAACCAGAATCAATGGAACGAATTATCTGCTGGTGACAGATTCCGAAGAAGAAGAGGAAGAAGGAGACTGCTATATCCTGAGGGATTATTCCGATGAAAAGGAGCAGGATGCAGCCTATGAGTTCGTGGAAGACGATGAGGAGCTGGAATATCTTTTGCGGATATTTACGGAATTAATGTCGGATTCGGATGTGGATCTCAGCATTTAAAAAACAGATGACAGAAAGATAGATATGGAGGAGTTTTTTTGAGAACAAAAAAATCAGCTGAAAAAAGTTCGAATGAAATTTTACAGGAGTTTAAGGAATTCCGCGAACGGGCTGCGGATTCGAGTTGTGTAGAAACAGAGGCGGTCATGCCCGCCAAAAATGAACCGAAGGTAAAGATCATTCCGCTGGGCGGACTGGAACAGATCGGAATGAACATTACCGCATTTGAGTGCGGAGACAGTATCGTTGTGGTGGATTGCGGACTGGCTTTCCCGACGGACGATATGCTGGGAATTGATCTGGTGATTCCGGATGTGACTTATCTGGAAAAGAACCTGGACAAGGTAAAAGGATTTGTTATTACGCATGGACATGAAGATCATATCGGTGCGCTGCCTTATATACTGAAAAAGATTAATGTGCCGGTTTACGGAACGAAGCTGACGATCGGTCTGATCGAAAATAAATTAAAAGAACACGATATGATGAAAACCACGAGACGCAAAGTGGTAAAGCATGGACAGTCGGTCACACTGGGCTGCTTTCGGGTAGAGTTTATCAAGACCAATCACAGTATCGCGGACGCGGCGGCGCTGGCAATCTTTACGCCGGCGGGTGTGATCGTCCATACGGGTGACTTTAAGATTGATTATACGCCGGTATTCGGGGATTCCGCTGATCTGCTGCGGTTCGCGGAGCTCGGCAAAAAGGGTGTGCTGGCGCTGATGAGCGATTCGACCAATGCGATCCGGCCGGGATTTACGCCGTCGGAGCGGACGGTGAGCAGGACTTTCGACGCGATATTCGCGGAGCATCGCTCCAACCGGATCATCGTGGCGACATTTGCGTCCAATGTAGACCGGGTGCAGCAGATCATAAAGACCGCGCATAAATACGGGCGGAAAGTCGTAATTGAAGGACGCAGCATGGTCAATGTGATCGGGACAGCCAGTGAGCTGGGATATATGGATATCCCGGAGGGGACATTGATCGACATTGAACAGCTGAAGAATTATACAGATGATCAGACGGTTCTGATCACAACGGGGAGCCAGGGAGAGTCCATGGCTGCGCTTTCGAGAATGGCGTCCAATCTCCATCGCAAAGTGTCGATTAAGCCGAATGACGTGGTGATCTTAAGTTCAAATCCGATCCCGGGCAATGAAAAGGCGGTTGCAAAGGTGGTGAATGAGCTATACATGAACGGTGCGGAGGTAATCTCGCAGGATACGCATGTATCGGGTCATGCCTGTCAGGAAGAGATCAAACTGATGTATGCGCTGACACGGCCTAAATACGCGCTGCCGGTTCACGGCGAATACCGGCATCTGGTGGCGAACCGCGACATCGCGGTATCCATGGGTATCCCTAAGGAAAATACGCTGCTGATGGCATCCGGTAATGTGGTGGAGATCTGCAGCGACCACTGCCGGGTGATCGGTCATGAGCAGACAGGAGGCATCCTGGTGGATGGTCTGGGCGTCGGAGACGTGGGAAATATTGTCCTGCGCGACCGCCAGAATCTGGCACAGAACGGGATTATCATTGTGGTGCTGACGCTTGAAAAATATACCAATCAGCTGTTGTCCGGACCGGATATCGTATCCCGTGGATTTGTTTACGTCAGAGAATCCGAGGATCTGCTGGAAGAGGCCAGAAGCGTGGTCAATGACGCAGTTGCGGACTGCATGGACCGCCATATGACAGACTGGGGTAAGATTAAAAATGTGATCCGGGATAATCTGAGTGACTTTTTATGGAAACGCATGAAGCGCAGTCCGATGATTCTGCCGATTATCATGGAGGTCGAATAACCGCTGACTGCGTGGGAGCAGGTCCGGAAAATCAGCAGGAGGGAGGGATTCTTTCGTGAGCCGTACGACAGAGGAAATCAATAAAGTTACAGGGACGGTGATCGGTCTGTCTGTGAGACTGATTTCCTGCGCGGTGGTCTTACTGCTGCTCGCGGAAGGGATCTCCCGGGGTTATCATTTTGGCTATGAAGTCTTTTCTTCTTCCGCGGTCGATGAAACGCCGGGTCGGGATCGGACCGTGACGATTACGGGAAACGAATCCGAACTGGATATCTGTAAATCGCTGGAAGAAGATGGGCTGATTACAGATGGACTGGCCGCTTTTTTTCAGATGAAGTTTTATGATTACGAGATTTATCCGGGAACCTATGAACTCAATACGTCCATGACGGCCAAAGAGATCCTGCAGACGCTGAACCAGAAACCGGAAGAAGACGCGGAGACGGCGCAGGAAAATGCGGGGCTTGAGACGGCAGAGGATGACGTTTTGGGAAGTGAAGGAGAGCCGGCGGCTGCAGAGTCAGCAGCGGAAAGCGGGGAGATATCGGTAGAAGTAATCGAAGCTGAGGAAGAAGAGGATCAGGCGATGGATGAGGAATCGGAAATAAAACCGGAATCCGGAACAGAAGCTGAGATAAGGACTGAGATAGAGGCGGAACCGGAAGTCGAGATACAGATCGATTAAGAATTGTCTGTGGAAGCTATAACATGACGGGAGAGAATGGATGGATCAGAATCGGATATCAGAATATATACGCTCGCTGGACTGCGGACACGGAGAATATCTGGACCGGCTTGGCAGAGAGGCGAGAGCGGCGCAGATTCCGCTGATCCGCCCGGAGACTGCCATGTTTTTAAAGACGATGGTTACTCTTGCCGGACCGCGGGCAATTCTGGAGATTGGGACGGCGGTCGGTTATTCGGCGCTTGTGATGGCACAGGCGATGCCGGAAACGTGTCATATTACAACGATTGAAAATTACGAACCGAGGATCGCGCTGGCACGCAGGCATATCAGAGAGGCCGGCGAAGAAGCGCGCATTACACTGTTGGAAGGGGATGCCGGTGAGATCCTGGACAGGCTTACCGGCACTTATGATTTTGTTTTTATGGATGCCGCCAAGGGGCAGTATTTTCACTGGCTCCCGAGAACGTTGGAACTGATGCGGCCGGGGGCAGTTTTGATTTCTGATAATATATTACAGGATGGAGACATTCTGGAGTCTCGTTTTGCGGTTAGCAGACGCAACCGGACCATACATGGCCGGATGCGGGAATACCTTTACATGCTGACTCATGATGCGGGACTTTGTACCAGTATTGTCCCGGTGGGAGACGGCGTGGCAGTTACAGTAAAACGAAAAACAGATGACCAGAAGAAAAGTCAGGAGAGATAAGACCATGAGGACAACGGAACTGCTGATTCCGGCCGGTTCCCTCGAAGTGCTGAAAATCGCTGTCCGTTATGGCGCGGACGCGGTTTACATCGGCGGCGAGGCATTCAGCCTGAGGGCGAAGGCACATAATTTTTCACACGATGAGATGAGTGAGGGAATTAAATTTGCGCATGCTCATGGGGTGAAGGTCTATGTGACCGCGAATATTTTCGCGCACAATGAAGATCTGGGCGGAGTGGAGGCGTATTTTGAGGAGCTTCGCGAACTTGCGCCGGATGCGCTGATTATTTCCGATCCGGGTGTCTTTGCCATCGCGCGCCGTGTGCTTCCGGAGATGGATATCCATATCAGCACACAGGCAAATAACACGAACTATGAGACGTATCGTTTCTGGTGGGAGCTGGGAGCGAAGCGTGTAGTGTCAGCCAGAGAACTCACTCTGAAGGAATTGAAGGAGATCCGGGAAAAGATTCCGCCGGAGATGGAGATCGAGAGTTTTATCCATGGAGCGATGTGCATCTCTTATTCCGGACGTTGCCTTCTGAGTAATTTCCTGACCGGACGCGATGCCAATCAGGGAGCGTGCACCCATCCGTGCCGCTGGAATTATACGCTGATGGAAGAAACCCGCCCCGGAGAGTTTTTCCCCGTGATGGAAAATGAACGGGGAACCTATATTTTTAATTCGCGCGATCTGTGTATGATCGGACACATTCCGGAGATAATCGAGGCGGGGATTGACAGTTTTAAGATCGAGGGACGGATGAAGACAGCGCTGTATGTCGCCGCCGTGACGAGAACCTATCGCTGTGCGATTGATGACTATCGGAAGGATCCGGCGCTCTATCAGGCAAGGATGAACTGGTACCTGGAGGAAATCGGCAAATGTACCTACCGTGAATATACGACCGGGTTTTATTTTGGCAAACCGGGTCCGGACTCCCAGATTTACCACAATAGTACCTATATAAAAAATTATACCTATCTGGGAACTGTGGAGGAAGCAGATGCCGATGGAAGGATCCGCATCGAACAGAAAAATAAATTTTCTGTAGGAGAACGGATCGAAGTGATGAAACCGGATGGCCGCAATCTGGAAACATCCGTGATTGCGATTGCGGATGAGGAGGGGAATGCGATGGAGAGCGCTCCTCATGCGAGGCAGATTCTGTATGTCACGCTTGAAACTGCCGCGGAACCTTATGATATTCTGAGAAAACGTACAGAGACGGGAGGAGGACAGGCATGCTGATCTGGGTACTTCTGACCGGCGCATTGCTGTGTCTGATTTACTTTATCGTGATTGTTGCGTATGCGGGAATCGGTACCAGCTATGTATTTCTCTGGCTTCTGTTTGCCGGGGTATTCGCAGTTACGGCAGGTCTGGTATCCCGATGCCAGCGTTATCCGGAGTATGCCAGACTTCGGCCGGCGGTATCATTCCTTACATTGTGTTCGGCGGGAGTGATCATTATGCTGATTCTGCAGATCCTGATCTTTTACCGCATACCGGAGACGGCGGAACCGGATCTGGAGTATCTGATTGTGCTGGGAAGCCGGGTAAAGGAAGACGGACCGGGCAGGACGCTGAAACGCAGACTGGACAAGGCTGCAGAATATGTCGCGGAAAATCCGGATACGATGCTGATTCTGTCCGGCGGGCAGGAACGGGGCGAGCCGGAGAGCGAGGCTGTGGTGATGAGGGAATATCTGGTATCCAACGGCGTCCCGGCGTCTCAGATGATCCTGGAGGATCAGTCCACGAATACCATGGAAAATATTATGTTCAGCCGGGAATTAATCGAGCAGAACCGGTCTCCGGAGACTGCTGGACAGGAAATCGTACGGGAGGGATTTGTAAGACCTCCCAGAATCGGCGTACTCACAAGCAATTACCATCTTTTCCGTGCGATGAAAATCGCGCAGAAGCAGGGAATCTTCGATGTTTCCGGGATTGCGGCGTCCAGCGATCCGGTACTGCTGGTGCATATGTCGGTGCGCGATGCACTGGCGATTTTAAAGGAACGCCTGCTGGGACATTTGTAGATAAGGAGATGATATAATGAGCAAAAGTGAGGAAAGAACATGCCTGCATGTTCTTGACGAACGGCGAATGGCGATCATGAACGAAGTTCATGATATCATAGATATGAGTGATGAAAAAAAGGCGCGTCTGGCGGGATTGGACAAATTGGACGCTTATCGGATCTGTGAGAGAAAGACGATCCGTGAGATGCAGTCGGAGGGCGTGATTCTGGAACATAAAAAGTCCGGCGCCCGCATTTTCCTTTTGTCAAATGACGATGAAAACAAAGTGTTCTATATTGGCTTCCGGACGCCGCCGTCTACGGATACGGGCGTTCCGCACATTCTTGAGCACAGTGTCCTCTGCGGTTCGGAGAAGTTCCCGCTGAAGGATCCGTTCGTTGAGCTGGTAAAAGGTTCACTGAATACGTTCCTGAATGCGATGACATATCCGGACAAGACCGTCTATCCCATTGCAAGCTGTAATGAAAAGGATTTCCGCAATCTGATGGATGTCTATATGGATGCCGTCCTGCACCCCAATATTTATAAAGAAGAAAAGATTTTCCGCCAGGAGGGCTGGCATTATGAACTGGATGATGAGGATGGGCCGCTGCGTTATAACGGAGTCGTTTATAATGAGATGAAGGGAGCCTATTCTTCGCCGGAAAGTATGCTGGACCGCGATATTTCGGCAACGCTTTATCCGGATAACTGTTATGGCAGGGACTCCGGCGGCGATCCGGAACACATCCCGGAGTTATCTTATGAAGAGTTCTTAAATTTCCACCGGACATACTATCATCCTTCTAACAGCTATATCTACCTTTATGGAGATCTGGATATGGCGGAGAGACTGGACTGGCTGGACCGGGAATACCTTTCCGCATATGAGAGACAGGAAATCCATTCAGTGATTCCTTTGCAGAAACCGTTTGCAGAGCCGGTGGAGAGAGAGTTTGAATATTCGATTACCGGAGACGACGATGAGGAGAATGCGGCGTATCTTTCTGTAAATACAGTTGTGGGGAATGTACTTGACGCGAAGCTTTATGTGGCTTTTCAGATTCTGGAATACGCGCTGCTGGATGCTCCCGGAGCGCCGCTAAAGCAGGCGCTGATCGACGCGGGGATCGGGCAGGACATCCTGGGCGGATATGAGAGCGGAATCCTGCAGCCGTACTTTTCCGTCATTGCCAAGGATGCGGATCCCGGACAGAAAGAGGAATTCCTTTCCGTTGTAAAGGGAACATTGAGAAAACTGGCAGAGGGAGATTTCAACCATCGGAGTATTCTTGCCGGCATTAATTATTATGAATTTAAATATCGGGAAGCTGATTACGGCTCTGCGCCCAGCGGTCTGATGTATGGTCTGCAGTGTATGGACAGCTGGCTTTATGACGGCAATCCGATGATACATCTGGAATATCAGGAGACCTTTGATTTCTTAAAGAAGGCGGTTGATGAACAGTATTTTGAGGGACTGATCCGGGAATATCTGCTGGATAATCCGTTTGAGGCGGTCGTGATTCTGCGTCCGAAGAAAAACCTGACGGACGAGCAGGATGAACGGACGGCAGGGAAGCTGGCCGGGTATCAGGCGTCGTTAAGCGCCGGTGAGATCGCGGATCTGATTCGCAGAACAAAAGAGTTAAAAGCATTTCAGGACACACCGGATACACCGGAGGTTCTGGAAAAGCTGCCGATGCTTACCCGCGGGGATATCAGCCGGCAGGCCGAGACCTTCCGCTGGAGAGAGGATCAGGCAGAGGGAGTCAAAATCCTGTATCAGGATTATTTCACATCCGGAATCGGCTACCTGAAATGTCTGTTCCGCACGGATGCGGTGCCGCAGGAGGATCTTGTCTATGTGGGACTTTTAAAGTCCATTCTGGGCAGTATGGATACCAGCAATTATTCGTATACAGATCTGACCAGTGAGATCTTTTTAAACAGCGGAGGCGTGGATATCTCGGTAACCTCGTATCCGAATCTTACGGAACCGGAAAACTTTACCGGAGCCTTTACGGCCGGGATCCGCGTATTGTATGAGAAACTGGATTTTGGTTTTGAAATCCTGGCGGAGATCCTGACGAGAACGGACTTCAGCGATGAAAAGCGGCTGAAAGAGGTGATCCTTGAGACCCGGTCCCGCGCGAAGATGAAACTGGAAAATTCCGGGCACAGCACCGCAGTTTCCCGCGCAACATCTTATTTTTCGCCGACAGCGGCTTACAATGAACTGATCGGCGGCACAACCTATTATCGTTTCCTTGAGGATCTGGCCGTGCATTTTGATGAGAGAAAGACAGACGTGATTGCCAAATGCCGGGAGACAGCCGCGAGACTCTTTACCCGTGCCAATCTTCTGGTGAATTATACGGCGGATGAGACGGGACGGGCAGCTCTGCCGGAGGCGTTGCGTAAGCTGACGGACTGCCTGTCGGAGGGAAGCAAAGAAAGATATCCGTTTACACATGAGAAATACAATCGAAACGAAGGCCTGAAGACCTCCTCTCAGGTCAATTATGTGGCCCGGTGCGGTAATTTCCGCGACAGGGGGCTTGCGTATACCGGCGCATTTAAGATCCTGCAGGTGATTTTGAATTATGATTATCTGTGGATTAATATTCGCGTCAAGGGAGGAGCCTATGGCTGCATGAGCGGATTTGGCAGATCCGGAGAGGGCTATCTGGTATCCTACCGTGATCCGCATATGCAGGAGACAAATGAGATCTTTGAGGGAGTGGCGGATTATCTGGAGACCTTTGACCCGGATGAAAGAGATATGACCAAATATGTGATCGGCGCGATCAGCAATCTCGATACGCCGCTTACGCCGTCTTTGAAGGGAAGCCGCGGCCTGTCCGCCTATCTGTCCGGAGTGACGGAGGAGATGATGCAGACAGAGCGGGATCAGATCCTTGACGCGACGGCAGAGGATATCCGGGCGCTTGCCGCGCAGATCCGCGCGGTGCTTGCCACCGGTGCACTGTGTGTCGTGGGAGCAGAAAGCCAGATCGAAGCAAACCGGGAGATGTTCGCAGAGGTGAAAAATCTCTCAAAAGAATAAAAGGAAGAGTGCTATGACAGAAGACAGAACAGAATTGCAGCAGGAACAGAAAAAATCAGGATTCGCCGCGCTGCTTGGCCGGCCAAATGTGGGGAAATCGACGCTGATGAACCATCTGATCGGACAGAAAATCGCGATTACATCAGAGAAACCGCAGACGACCAGAGACCGCATCCAGACCGTCTATACCGATGACCGCGGACAGATTATCTTCCTCGATACGCCGGGGATCCATAAGGCGAAAAACAAGCTGGGCGAGTATATGGTAAATATCGCGGAGCGTACGCTGGAAGAAGTCGATGTGGTCCTGTGGCTGGTGGAGCCGACGACCTTCATCGGAGCCGGCGAACGCCATATCGCGGAACAGCTCTCCCGATCGAAGCTCCCGGTGATCCTGGTGATCAATAAGGTCGATACCCTGAAAAAACATGATGAGATTCTGCCCTTCATCGATGCGTACCGTAAGATCTGCGATTTCGCGGAGATCGTACCGGTATCAGCGTTAAAAGGAAACAATACGGATATGCTGTTAAAGCTGATCTTCCAGTATCTTCCCTACGGCCCGATGTATTATGATGAAGACGTGGTCACCGACCAGCCGATGCGCCAGATTGCGGCAGAGTTAATCCGGGAAAAGGCACTGCGTATGCTGGACGAAGAGATTCCGCACGGAATCGCGGTTACGATCGAAAAGATGACAGAGCGGCCAAACGGCATCATTGATATTGATGCGACGATCATCTGTGAAAAGAAGACCCACAAAGGGATCATCATCGGCAAAAACGGGCAGATGCTCAAAAAGATCGCTTCCGCGGCCCGTCAGGAACTGGAGCGGGAGATGGAAACCAAAGTAAACCTCCAGGTCTGGGTCAAGATCCGCAAAGAATGGCGTGACAGTGAGATCCTGATGAAAAATTATGGCTATGATCCGAACAACCGATAGATTACAGTTGATACAGGTTTTACCGAAAATATGGTGTAAAAAGGTAATATTTTTAATTGATCCGGACGGGATCCGGGAGAGACAGCGGCAAGAGTGTGCTTATGAGAGAAACAAGGGAATTGACCGGCATGGTATTAAAATCCACGCCGGTGGGAGAGACTGACCGCAGGGTAGTGATCCTGACAAAAGAGCGGGGAAAAATCACTGCGTTTGCCCATGGGGCCAAACGCCCGGGAAATCCGCTGATGGCGGTCTGCCGGCCGTTTGTTTTCGGCCGTTTCCGCCTTTATGAAGGACGGGAATCCTATAACCTGCAGTCCGCAGACATCTCGAACTATTTTTCCGAAATCACAGAAAACATGGAGGCCGCATGCTACGGCTCTTACTTTCTGGAACTGGCAGACTATTTCGGAAGAGAAGGGATCGAAGCATCGGAGACATTGCTGTTACTGTACCAGTCCATGCGCGCACTCCTGAAACCGGCACTTCCCGACGCACTGGTGCAGCGCATCTTTGAACTGCGCATCCTGGTCATCAACGGAGAATACACCGAGCAGCCGCCGGGGCAGGCCGGCGACTCAGCACGCTACGCATGGGAGTACATTATAGCGGCGCCGCTGGAACGTCTGTATACATTTATCCTTCGGGAAGACGCACAGAAAGAACTCAGTGAGAACATAGAAATCCTAAAGAAAAAATTTCTGGATCATCCTTTTCACTCTCTGGAAATTTTAAAGATGATGCAGGACGGGTATTGAAATATTGGCGGGTGACATGCTATAATCCAGCGAGAGAGGAAGGATGCTCATTTTGCCAACAAAGTAGTCCGTGAGAGGAAAGAATATCTGTAGAGGACATTTTTCACGTCGGCACTTAACGAACCGGATGTTTTTCCGGTGAGTTTAGTACCGCTACGTGAAAACCTAAGTGCAAACGGTCCTCGGAAGATATTCTTTCCTCTCACGGACGGATGGAACATCAATAAAGAACAGAGGAGTTATAACTCCCTGTCTGATAAAAAAGAGGAGAGAGGAAATCTGAGATGGAAAAGACAATGGAAAAAATCGTAGCTCTGGCAAAAAACCGAGGCTTTGTATACCCGGGTTCGGAGATATACGGCGGACTTGCCAACACCTGGGATTACGGCAATCTCGGCGTGGAGCTGAAAAATAATGTCAAACGCGCCTGGTGGCAGAAATTCGTGCAGGAGAGCCCCTGGAACGTGGGTGTTGACTGCGCAATCCTGATGAATTCACAGACCTGGGTGGCATCCGGACATCTGGGCGGCTTTTCCGACCCGCTGATGGACTGCAAGGCCTGCAAAGAGCGTTTCCGCGCCGACAAGCTGATCGAAGATTATATGGAAGAAAAAGGCATTACCATCGAGGGAACCGTCGACGGCTGGAGTCAGGAGCAGATGAAACAGTATATCGAAGATAACCAGATTCCCTGCCCGTCCTGCGGTAAGCACGATTTTACCGATATCCGTCAGTTCAACCTGATGTTCAAGACCTTCCAGGGCGTAACAGAGGACGCAAAGAATACCGTTTATCTGCGTCCGGAGACCGCGCAGGGCATCTTTGTTAATTTTAAGAATGTTCAGCGTACATCCCGTAAAAAGGTACCTTTCGGCATCGGACAGATCGGCAAGTCGTTCCGCAACGAGATTACGCCAGGTAACTTTACCTTCCGTACCCGCGAGTTTGAACAGATGGAACTGGAATTTTTTTGCAAGCCGGGTACTGATCTGGAATGGTTCCAGTACTGGAGAGGCTTCTGCCGTGACTGGCTGCTGTCTCTGGGCATTAAGGAAGATGAGATGCGTCTGCGCGACCATTCGCCGGAGGAGCTTTGCTTCTACAGCAAGGGAACCACAGATATCGAATTCCTCTTCCCGTTCGGCTGGGGTGAGCTCTGGGGAATTGCGGACCGCACAGACTATGATCTGACCCAGCATCAGAATACTTCCGGTCAGGATATGACCTATTTTGATGATGAACAGAAGGAAAAATATATTCCGTACGTGATCGAGCCGTCACTGGGAGCGGATCGTGTGACGCTGGCATTCCTGTGTGCGGCTTATGATGAGGAAGAGATCGGTGAGGGCGATGTACGTACCGTACTGCATTTCCACCCGGCGATTGCTCCGGTGAAGATCGGCGTACTTCCATTGTCCAAGAAGCTGAATGAGGGCGCGGAAAGGATTTATACAGAACTCTGCAAATACTATAATTGTGAGTATGATGACAGAGGCAATATCGGTAAGAGATACCGCAGACAGGATGAGATCGGTACGCCGTTCTGCGTGACGTATGACTTTGAGTCGGAACAGGATCAGGCGGTGACCGTGCGTGACCGTGATACGATGGAGCAGGTGAGAATTCCGATTGCGGAATTAAAGGGCTATTTTGAAGAGAAGTTTCGCTTTTAATTTAAGAATAAGTTTACCAGGAAAGTCCCGGACGGCGGCGGTATAGACTGCGTGCCCGCACGCAAGGACATACTGACTTCGGACGGGTCATGGGGTATGAACAAGCGGATCGCGTTTGTGCGCGGTCCGCAAAATCATTTAAAAGAAACAAAAAATTATTATCAGTAGGAGGAGATGGAATGGCAAAAGTATACGCGATGATCGCGGATGGCACAGAAGAAGTGGAGTGCCTGAGTGTGGTTGACATTTTGAGACGAAATCAGGTGGAAACGATCCTGGTATCGGTGGAGCAGCGTAAGGAGATCGTCAGTTCACACGGAATTCGCATTCAGGCGGATGCCGTGGTAGAGGATGTGGATTTTTCAGACGGAGACGTGATCTTTCTGCCGGGAGGGCTGCCCGGATCGGAACATCTGTCAGCGTGTAAGCCGTTAATTGATGGATTAAGACAGGCGCAGACAGATGGGAGACGGATTGCGGCGATCTGTGCGGCTCCCGGTGTCGTGCTGGGGCGGCATGGATTCCTTGAGGGAAAGACGGCGACCTGTTTCCCGGGATGCGAGAGCGAATTTCGCGGAGGTATTTATACGACACAGGGAGTGGTGACCGACGGCAATATTACGACCGCCCGCGGACTGGGATTCGCGATTGATCTGGGACTGGAGCTGGTGCGGCTGCTGGTGAGCGAAGATTCCGCAAAAGAAACAAAAAAACGCATTCAATATGACTAGTTTTTGCCTATATTTTTCAAAAAAAAACTTTACGCCATTTAAAAGTATGCTATACTAAAGCTGGGATATAGAAAACTACAAATCAGGAGGAAAAACCAATGGCAAAGAAGTGGGTATATTTATTCACCGAAGGCGATGCCGGCATGAGAAACCTTCTCGGCGGCAAGGGCGCCAACCTTGCGGAGATGACCAATATCGGTCTTCCGGTTCCGCAGGGCTTTACCATCACGACAGAGGCCTGCACTCAGTATTATGAGGATGGCCGCGAGATCAACGATGAGATTCAGGCTCAGATTAATGAGTACATCGTAAAGATGGAGGAGATTACCGGCAAGAAGTTCGGCAGTTTTGAGAATCCGTTGTTGGTGTCAGTGCGTTCCGGAGCGCGCGCGTCCATGCCGGGTATGATGGATACCATCTTAAACCTGGGTCTGAATGAAGACGTTGTCAATGTCATCGCCAGACAGTCCAACAACCCCCGTTGGGCCTGGGATTGCTACCGGAGATTTATTCAGATGTATTCCGATGTTGTTATGGAGGTCGGAAAGAAGTATTTTGAAGCGCTGATCGACAAGATGAAAGAAGAAAAAGGCGTAAAGCAGGATGTGGAACTGACAGCGGATGACCTGAAGGTACTGGCAAACCAGTTTAAGGCTGAGTATCAGTCCAAGATCGGTGCTCCGTTCCCGGATGACCCGAGGGAGCAGCTGATGGGCGCGATCAAGGCGGTATTCCGTTCCTGGGACAACCCCCGCGCCAATGTATACCGTCGTGACAACGATATCCCGTACTCCTGGGGAACCGCTGTTAACGTGCAGTCGATGGCTTTCGGCAATATGGGCGACGACTGCGGCACCGGTGTTGCATTTACCCGCGACCCGGCGACGGGAGCGAAGGGCCTGTTCGGAGAGTTCCTGACGAACGCGCAGGGCGAAGACGTTGTGGCAGGTGTGCGTACCCCCATGCACATCACAGAGATGGAGGAAAAATTCCCGGAGGCGTTCGCTCAGTTTAAAGATGTTTGCGCGACATTGGAGAACCATTACAGAGACATGCAGGATATGGAGTTTACGGTGGAGCACGGTAAACTGTATATGCTGCAGACAAGAAACGGTAAGAGAACCGCTCAGGCGGCTTTGAAGATTGCCTGCGATCTGGTTGACGAGGGTATGCGCACGCCGCAGGAAGCGGTCGCGATGATTGATCCGCGTAATCTGGATTCGCTGCTGCATCCGACCTTTGATACTGCGGCTCTGAAGGCTGCGACGCCGATTGCCAAGGCTCTGGGCGCGGCACCCGGCGCAGCCTGCGGTAAGATTGTCTTTACCGCTGAGGATGCGGAAAACTGGGCGGCAAGAGGAGAGAAGGTTGTTCTGGTCCGTCTGGAGACCTCGCCGGAGGATATTACCGGTATGAAGGCTTCGCAGGGTATTCTGACCGTCCGCGGCGGCATGACCTCTCATGCGGCGGTAGTTGCGCGCGGTATGGGCGCCTGCTGCGTATCCGGCTGTGGAGATATCGTGATGGATGAAGCAAATAAGAAATTTACGCTGGCTGGCAAAGAATATCATGAGGGCGATGTGATTTCCTTCGACGGCTCTACCGGTTGCGTCTATGACGGTGCGATCCCGACTGTAGAAGCAAAGATCGCCGGTGAATTTGGCCGGATCATGGCCTGGGCGGATGAGTACCGGACATTGAAGGTCCGCACAAACTCCGACACGCCGACGGATGCGAAAAAGGCGCGCGAGCTGGGAGCAGAAGGTATCGGCCTTTGCCGTACCGAGCATATGTTCTTTGAAGGCGACCGCATTGACGCGTTCCGCGAGATGATCTGCTCCGATACCGTTGAGGAGAGAGAAGTGGCACTGGAGAAAATCCTGCCGTTGCAGCAGGGTGATTTCGAGAAGCTCTATGAGGCGATGGAAGGCAACCCGGTTACGATCCGTTTCCTGGATCCGCCGTTACATGAGTTTGTACCGACCGAAGAGGCGGATATTGAGAAGCTCGCAAAGGCAAAGGGCAAGACCGCAGAAGAGATTCGGGCGATCTGTGACGCCCTGCATGAATTCAACCCGATGATGGGTCACCGCGGATGCCGTCTGGCTGTCACTTATCCGGAGATCGCCGTGATGCAGACAAAGGCTGTGATCCGTGCGGCAATCAACGTGAAGAATGCTCATCCGGACTGGGATATCGTTCCGGAGATCATGATCCCGCTGATCGGTGATATCAAGGAACTCAAATATTGTAAAAAGACTGTAGTCGAAACCGCGGACGCGGAGATTGCGGCTGCCGGTTCCGATCTGAAGTACCATGTGGGTACGATGATCGAGATTCCGAGAGCGGCGCTGACTGCGGATGAGATCGCGAAGGAAGCGGAGTTCTTCTGCTTTGGCACCAACGATCTGACGCAGATGACTTACGGCTTCTCACGTGACGACGCCGGTAAGTTCCTGAACGCTTACTATGATGCCAAGATTCTGGAGAACGATCCATTCGCCAAACTCGATCAGGTCGGCGTCGGCAAGCTGATGGAGATGGCAGTGAAACTGGGCAAATCCGTCCGTCCGGATCTGCATGTGGGCATCTGTGGCGAGCACGGAGGAGATCCGTCGTCCGTAGAGTTCTGCCATAAACTCGGACTGGATTATGTATCCTGATCTCCGTTCCGCGTACCGATTGCCAGACTGGCGGCGGCGCAGGCAGCGATTGCGAGTAAGTAGGTTTTTTCTCCCGCCTGAACGGGCGTTCCGTTATAAGCAGGTGTCTGTTTAGCGGAGACAGTTATTTCAGAGAAATGAGTACATAAAAAGCCGTTCACGACTGAAGTCTGTGAACGGCTTTGCACTACTTCTTGAGTTTTAAAACTTACTTCCCAGGAGGTACACACCCATGCAGACATTAAATCAGGACATTAAGGATCAGCATTTCCGTCCCGCCTACCTTTTATACGGGGAGGAGGCGTTCTTAAAAAACAGCTACAAAAATCGCCTGAAGGAAGCGATCACCTGCGGGGACACCATGAATTTTGCTTCTTTTGCAGGGAAAAATCCGGATATTGACGAAGTGATCCGTCTGGCGGACACGATGCCCTTTTTCGCGGAGCGGCGGCTGATCCTGCTGGAGGACAGCGGTCTTTTTAAGAGCGGGGGAGACGCTCTTGTCAAATATCTTCCGCAGATGCCGGATACGGCGTGCCTGCTTTTTGTCGAGTCTGAGGTGGATAAACGGAGTCGGTTATATAAGAAGGTAAAAGAGATTGGCTATGTAGCTGAGCTGAATCGCCAGAATGCCGCACAGCTTGCCCGGTGGGCGGGCGGGCTGTTGGCAAAAGAAGGAAAAAAAATAACCGCGAGAGATATGGAATTCTTTCTCGGCCTGGTCGGTGACGATATGGAAAATATCCGTATGGAACTGGAAAAGCTGATCAGTTACACAGGGAGCCGTGAGGTGGTAACGCAGGATGATATCCGTACAATCTGCTCCGAACACATTACCGGCAAGATCTTTGAGATGATTGCGGCGATTGCCAATGGACAGACAAGACGTGCGATGGATCTGTATGAAGATCTGCTGTCCTTAAAAGAACCGCCGATGAGGATCCTCTTTCTGATCGCGCGGCAGTTTAATCAGATCCTGCAGGTCAAAGAGCTGGCTGCCCAGAGTATGGATCGCGGGACGATTGCGTCCAGGCTGAAGATTCAGCCTTTTATCGTTGGGCGTGCTCTGTCTCAGGCGAAGCGTTTTACCAGAGAAGAAATTCTTTCCTATGTAGAACTGTGTGTGGACATGGAAGAAGCGGTAAAAAGCGGACGCCTGGAAGACCGGCTTGCTGTGGAGCTTTTAATTACAGGAAATGCAAAATAGATTTATTCCTTCGGATGCTGGATATCAGCCTGATCGATCACCTCGGCAGCCTTTAACGTCTGAGTCACGATGTAACGATAGTCATCGGAGAGTGCAGCATGCGGATCAGGCTCCCACGGCTGATCGTTCAGGAGGGCGATGGAAAGCTGATAGAGATAATATTCCCCGTCTTCGGTATGTTCGATCGCGAGAGAATCGCCTTTGGCGGTCATTTCGCCGGTTCCCCGTTCTCTGCCGAGACTCATGTCGGTCAGCGTTTCCAGCATAATGACAAAATGGTCCTCATCCCACGCGGACATATAGATGCATTTACAGAGACCTTTCGTAAAAAAAGGAAAGCCGCCGTAGCAGTCCAACAGTTCTTTAAAACGTGTGCGGTGACCTGAGTTTTCAAACAGCTTCGCTTCATCGAGCGCTGCGATATATTCTTCTTTCCAGTTCATAGCCATTCTTGATCCTCCCCTGATCCTTCTGAATACGTGTACCATAGATGACAAATGACAAAATCTGTCTGTTGTCTATATCTTATTTTATTCTCTGGAATAAAAAAAGTCAACGGTATAAAAGAGGCTATGCGTGTGCATAATAGAAAAAGTTACATTTCGCCCATGTCAGGAACTGTGTTTCTTAACATGAATAAGGTACGCAGCTGAGTACAAAAAAGTGAAAAAGATCAGAAAGGAATATGCATGCGCATGAACACTTCAGAAACGGAGAACCGTTCGTTTTCGCCCAGACGCAGGACGGAACGAGAGATTGAGCAGAAGGATGATGAGAAACTGCAGGAATATGGACAGATGACGTTGGAAAAGAACAGCGGCAGCCGCAAGATTCATCTGCTCTCGATTATCGGAGAGGTGGAGGGACATGAAAATCTGTCCGGAAATGCAAAGGCGACCAAATATGACCATGTCCTCCCACAGCTCGCGAAACTGGAAGATGATGACAGCATAGACGGCCTGCTGGTACTCTTAAATACATCTGGCGGTGATGTGGACGCAGGACTGGCCATTGCGGAGATGATCGCATCGCTGACGATACCTTCTGTCTCACTGGTGCTGGGCGGGAGCCATTCGATCGGCGTGCCGCTGGCAGTTTCGACCGATTACTCGTTTATCGTGCCGACGGGGACCATGATGATCCATCCGGTGCGCATGAATGGCATGGTGATCGGAACGGCGCAGACTTATGAATATTTTGAAATGATTCAGGATCGGATCCTGAGTTTTATCAGCACCCATTCCGGTGTGGGATATGATGAGGCAAAAAAACTGATGCACAATACCCGTATGCTGACAAGGGATCTCGGTACAGTGCTTGTCGGTTCTGAAGCCGTGGAAGCCGGGCTGATCGATGCGGTCGGCGGGATCTGCGACGCGCTGAGAAAATTGTATCAGATGATCGATGAAGGGAAAAATGGGTAAAATCACAGAAAATCAGAGATTAAAGAGGGAAACTTGCAATTCCCTCTGATTTTTTGTATACTGTTCGTGGAAAGATTTGCGGATGAGGAAAACAGGGATCCGTGAATATCCCGATAGGGGAACAGGAGGCAGGGGATTCGTGGCGACCCAGAAAAGGAAGCAGACAACAAAACAGAGGACAGCAAAGTCGGGAAAAACCAGGAAAAACCAGATAATCGCAGAAGAGCAGGAGAATGAATTGCTCCGGAGCGAAGTAGTGATTCTTGTGTCATGTGCTTTGGCCGGACTTTTATTTTTGAGTAATTTTCGTCTGTGCGGCTCGATCGGTAATGTTTTGCGCAGCGTTCAGCTGGGATTATTTGGGATTATGGGATTTTTGTTCCCATTATGCTTATTTGTCGCGACGGCCTTTGCGATGTCCAATCCGGGAAACCGGACGGCGGCGCGCAAGCTGGCCGCTTCGGTCGTGGCATTTCTGGTCATCTGCGCGTTTGCACAGGCATTTGTACAGATCTTCCTTACAGGCAGTCCCGATGAGGAAGAAGGTATTCTGGCGTTTTATCAGATATCCTCTGAAAATGGCCGGGGCGGCGGCCTGGTGGGAGGAGCCATTTTCTGGTGCTTACAGACGGGGATCGGAGATGCGGGGGCGGTTCTGGTGCTCGCAGTGCTTCTGGTGATCAGCATCGTCTGCATTACCGAAAAGTCTTTTGTCCGAGCAGTGAAACGTGGCAGCGGTTCGGTATACCGCAGGGCAAAGGAGGATATCGGGAAGCGGCGGGAGATTCAGCGGGAACGCCGGGAAGCGATGGATGAAGAAAGAAAGAGGCGTGAAGAGCAGCAGAGAGTGCGCGGCGTCAATCTGTCCTCGACGGATCTGTCATTTGGGATGGACGGAGAGGGGTTTGAGGAGGGCGGCGTAGAATCCGGCATGAGCCCGGCGCAGGGAGAAATGGCCGGGATCAAAAGAGAAGAGGCCGTCTCTGTGCAGGATACTGCCGCATCCAGAGGAAGGAAAAAGGAAAATAAAAAAGAAGAGAAGGGTGCGCGCGAGAAAGAAAAATCGGTGTCCCGTGCAGATGTTTTCAGCGGAAGCATCCATATGAATACCGAGGAGGAAGATGTCGGGAATGAGGCCGATGAGGACGAAGTCCCCTTTGAGGAAATCCCCGTGGTCGGCGTGGCGGAGTCGGCTCAGCAGCTGGTGAACGAGGGCATTCATCGGTTTGCGCAGGAGACGGAGGAGCCTGATAAGGAAGGTTCGAATAGAGAAACGGACACGTTCCATGACAGGAATTCAGATAACGAAGCTTTCTTCAATCATGTGATTCTCAATCAGGAATCTTCCATGACCGACAATACATATGGGGTGAAGGACAGCGGACAAGACCGTATTTTCTCCGGAGAATTTTCAGATCCGGATCTCGATGGAGAAATTATTGATTTTGATGCGGGCGAGTATGAGGGAGATTTTCAGGGAATTACCATTGAACCGTCCGACAGCAATTCAGTCATGGAAAGAGAGGAAGGATCGGAACCGGATGATCCGGAGATCGTTCGCTATATGCCGGAAGAGGCTGACGGAGGCTTCCTTCGCAACGCATCGGAATCGCCTGGCGGAGAGTTTGCTCCCCATGCGTCAGAACTAACTGGTGAGGAGTTTATTTCGGATACGTCCTCATCGTCCGGTGAGGAGTTCATACCGTCCGATGAAGGTTATGATAAGCCGACCTCACGGGGAGGAAGTTTCTATGTGCAGGGCGGCGAACGGCGCGTAGAGACGGCCAGCGGCAAGATTATTGAGACGGAGACAGAAACTCTGCAGAAGAAGCTGGAGCAGAGACGGCGCGAAGTGAAGGAAGAGAGCGGCGAAGCAGGGGTACTGGATGAGATCCAGAGAAAAGAAGCAGAGCCGAAGAAGGAATATGTTTTCCCGCCATTGAGCCTGTTAAAGAAACCGGCGCGGACGTCGGGAGGGCGTTCCGAGCAGGAGTACCGTGATACGGCAGTCAAGCTTCAGCAGACGCTGCGGACTTTTGGCGTCGGCGTGACTGTGACCAATATCAGCTGCGGTCCGGCGGTTACACGTTATGAACTGCATCCTGAGATGGGAGTGAAGGTCAGCAAGATCGTAGGTCTGGCAGATGATATCAAGCTGAGTCTGGCGGCGGAGGATATCCGGATCGAGGCTCCGATACCGGGCAAATCCGCGGTGGGGATCGAAGTGCCAAATAAAGAAACGACAGTGGTATATCTGCGCGATCTTCTGGAATCAGACAGCTTTAAAAATCACAGTTCCAGACTGGCATTCGCAGTAGGAAAGGATATCAGCGGTCAGGTAGTCGTAACGGATATCGCCAAGATGCCGCATCTGCTGATTGCCGGCGCGACCGGGTCCGGTAAGTCTGTCTGTATCAACACGCTGATTATGAGCATCATTTATAAATCAAAGCCGGAAGAGGTCAGGATGATCCTGGTGGATCCGAAGGTGGTAGAGTTAAGTGTGTATAACGGGATCCCGCATCTGCTGATTCCGGTTGTCACAGATCCGAAGAAAGCTGCGGGAGCGCTGAACTGGGCGGTCGCCGAGATGACAGACCGCTATAAGAAATTCGCGCAGTACAATGTACGGGATCTGAAGGGTTTTAATGCCAGAGTGGAAGCACTGAAAGATATCGACGACGAGAAAAAGCCACAGAAGATGCCCCAGATCGTGATCATCATCGATGAGCTTGCGGATCTGATGATGGTAGCGTCCGGGGAGGTCGAGGATGCGATCTGCCGTCTGGCCCAGCTTGCGAGAGCCTGCGGCATACATCTGGTGATTGCCACACAGCGTCCTTCGGTGAACGTCATCACAGGTCTGATCAAGGCGAATGTACCTTCGCGGATTGCCTTTTCCGTATCATCCGGTGTTGACTCGCGGACAATCCTCGATATGAACGGAGCAGAGAAACTTCTGGGCAGAGGAGATATGCTCTTTTATCCGGCGGGTTACCCGAAGCCTCAGCGTGTGCAGGGGGCTCTCGTGTCAGACGCCGAAGTTCAGTCGGTGGTCGAATTCCTGACCGAACAGGGAGGCGCCGCGATGTATGATGTGGAGATTGAGAAGAAGATGAACAGCTCCACGATGTCTGCCGGAGGAGGAAAGAGCAGCCGCGATGAGTATTTTGCGGACGCCGGAAGATTTATCATCGAAAAGGAGAAGGCTTCAATCGGCATGCTCCAGCGGATGTTTAAGATCGGCTATAACCGCGCGGCGCGGATTATGGATCAGCTTGCCCAGGAGGGCGTGGTAGGAGGAGAGGAAGGAACAAAACCAAGGAAGATTCTGATGACAAAAGAAGAGTTTGAGGAACTGCTCGGTCGCGAATAGATTTAAGGAACGATGCCTTAGGAAAAGAAAATGCAGGAGGATAAGCACATGAAAACGGATATTCAGATTTCACAGGAAGCAAAGCTGATGCACATCCGCGATATCGCCGGAAAGTATGGGATTGCGGAAGATGACCTGGAGATGTATGGAAAATACAAGGCAAAGGTCACCGAAGAATTCTTAAGTACGCTGACCGACCGGCCGGATGGGAAGCTGGTTCTGGTAACGGCAATCAACCCGACGCCTGCAGGAGAGGGCAAGACGACGACCAGTATCGGCCTGGCGGACGCATTGTCAAGACTTGGCAAAAAGACGCTGCTCGCGCTGCGTGAGCCGTCTCTCGGACCGTGCTTTGGCATTAAGGGCGGCGCGGCCGGCGGCGGTTACGCGCAGGTGGTGCCGATGGAGGATCTGAATTTGCATTTTACCGGAGATTTCCATGCGGTTACAGCGGCAAATAATCTGCTGGCGGCGCTTCTGGATAATCATATTCATCAGGGCAATGAGCTGGGAATCGATACCCGTCAGATTGTGTGGAAGCGGTGTCTGGACATCAATGACCGCGCGCTGCGTAATCTGGTGGTCGGACTGGGTGCGAAGGCGGACGGCTTTGTCAGAGAAGATCATTTTGTCATTACGGTTGCATCTGAGATCATGGCGATTCTCTGTCTGGCGGATGATATGCAGGATCTGAAAAAGCGTCTCGGCCGGATTATCGTAGCATATAATTATGAGGGGAAACCGGTGACAGCTGCAGATCTTCACGCGGTTGGTTCTATGGCGGCGCTGTTAAAGGATGCGATGAAGCCGAATCTGATTCAGACACTGGAGCATACGGGAGCTCTGATTCACGGCGGTCCGTTTGCCAATATCGCACATGGCTGCAACAGCGTGCGGGCGACTAAGACGGCTTTGAAGCTTTCTGATATTGTGGTGACCGAAGCCGGTTTTGGCGCGGATCTCGGCGCGGAGAAGTTCCTGGATATCAAGTGCCGCAAGGCGGGACTGAAACCGGATGCCGTGGTGCTGGTGGCGACGGTGCGTGCGCTCAAATATAACGGCGGAGTGCCGAAAACGGAGCTGGGTACAGAAAATCTGGAGGCGCTCGCCAAAGGAATCGTTAATCTGGAAAAGCATATTGAAAACATTCAGAAATACGGGGTACCGGTTGTTGTTACGCTCAATTCCTTTACCAGCGATACCAAAGCGGAGTATGAGTTTGTCCGCAGATTCTGCGAGGAGCGGGGCTGTGAGTTCGCTCTGTCAGAGGTATGGGCAAAGGGCGGCGAAGGCGGTGAGGCTCTTGCAGGAAAAGTACTTGATACGCTGGAAAAGAAAGAAAGCCATTATCACCCGATCTATCCGGATGAGATGAGTCTGACCGATAAGATTGAGACGATATCCAAAGAGATTTACGGAGCTGACGGGGTGAGCTATACCGCAGCGGCAAAGAAAGCGCTGGAGCGTATGGAGGATATGGGCTTTGGCAGCCTGCCGGTGTGTATGGCCAAGACACAGTATTCCCTGTCTGACGATCAGAAAAAGCTGGGACGTCCGACCGGATTTACAATTAATGTCCGTGACGCGTATGTATCGGCGGGCGCGGGCTTTGTCGTCGCTCTTACAGGAGCAATTATGACGATGCCGGGACTGCCGAAGAGACCGGCGGCGGAAGGAATTGATGTGGATGAGAACGGTAAGATTACGGGACTGTTCTGATTTGATGGGAGGATGCGCCGCATCAGCGGCGCATATCCGTTTCGACTGATGAAATCACAATTGGTGATGACAGGATTACAGGATTTCCGACAGAAAGCGAGGAAGAACTACGATGATATTAGAGGACTGGCTGGACGGTCTCTCATACACGCTTCAGCAGGGCGATTGTCAGAAAGAAGTGACTGAAGTGGTCTTTGATTCGAGAAAGGCTGCTCCGGGAGCAGTGTTTGTCTGCATGGCGGGATCTCATATCGATTCTCATACTTTTATCCCGCAGGTGCTGGAGGCTGGAGTGAAAGTGCTGGTAACCGAGCATGAGGTGACAGTACCGGAGGACGTGACGGTGCTGGTTGTAGAAAACGGACGTCATGCACTGGCGCTGCTTTCCTCGGCACGATACGGACATCCGTCAGAGAAGCTTCTGATGATCGGCGTGACAGGGACAAAGGGAAAGACTACGACCACGCATATGATCCGCAGGATCATGGAAACAGCGGGGAAAAAGACCGGCATGATCGGGACAAACGGAGTTTATATCGGCGATACTCATATGGCTACGGTTAATACGACTCCGGAGTCTTATGATCTTCATAAGTATTTCGCGATGATGGTGGAGCAGGACTGTTCCTGCTGTGTGATGGAGGTATCGTCGCAGGCTTTCAAAATGCACAGGGTGGATGGAATCGTCTATGATTATTCGATTTTTACCAATATCTCGCCGGATCATATCGGCCCGGATGAGCATGAGAATTTTGCAGAATACCTCTATTATAAAAAGCAGATTTTCGCTCAGAGCAGACACGCTCTGGTGAATATGGACGATGAGCATGCGGAGGAGATCGTGCGGGATATCCCCTGTGAATGGGAGGGATTTGCCCTGGACCATGAGGCCAGATACCGGGCGCATGAGATTCGTTACATTTCAGAAGCGGATTTTGTCGGAGTCGAGTTTAAGCTCTCCGGAGCGGATGAGATTCCGGTGAGGGTCAGCATTCCGGGAAGATTTAATGTCTATAATGCACTTTGTGCGGCTGCTCTCTGCATCTGGGCCGGAGTGCCGGAAAAAAATGTGCGGCACGCGCTGGAGAAGATCAAGATTGACGGGCGGATGGAAATCGTCTACACATCAAAGGATTTCTGTGTACTGGTAGATTATGCGCACAATGCGGTCAGTATGGAGAGCCTGTTGGAAACCTTAAGGGATTACAATCCGAAACGTCTGGTCTGTGTCTTTGGCTGCGGCGGCAACCGCTCGAAAGACCGGCGTTATTCGATGGGGGAAATCGCCGGCAAGATGGCTGATTTTTCCATTATTACGGCGGATAATTCGCGCTTTGAGCGGGTGGAGGATATCATTGCCGATATCCGCGGAAGCATCGAAAAGACCGGAGGAAGCTTCATCGAGATCCCGGATCGGCGGGAAGCAATTGAATACAGTATGAAACATGCGCAGCCGGGCGATATGATCGCAGTAATCGGCAAAGGACATGAGGATTATCAGGAGATTAATGGAGTGCGGCATCATTTCCTTGATCGGGAAGTGATTGAGGAAACCGCCCGTACCCTGTGACCATGATACCCGTTGATCAGGACGGAAAAGCTGCCGCCCAACGGATTTGATGATGGCAGGAAAAGAATAAATAAGAAAAGGCGAAACAGTAAAATTATGGAACAGATGACCGTAAAAGATATTGTCCTGGCAACCGGCGGCAGGCTTTTGTGCGGATCGGAGGATGCAGAGATTCGATCCATAAGTATTGATTCCCGAAATGTCCCGGCGGGCGCGCTTTTTGTCCCATTAGTGGGCGAAAAGACTGATGCGCACCGTTTTATCGGGCAGGCGTTCGATCTGGGAGCTGCCGCGTCGCTTACCAGCGAGCATGACGAGATGGAGGATCATCGTCCGTGGATCCGGGTGGAAGATACCAGAAAAGCACTGCAGGCGATCGGACGTTATTACCGGGAGAGACTGACGCTTCCGCTGATCGGCGTGACCGGGAGCGTCGGCAAGACAACGACGCGCGAGATGATTGCGGCAGCGTTGTCGGCCGGCTTTCGGGTCTTTAAAACTTCAGAAAATCATAACAGTCAGGTGGGCGTGCCAATTACCGTTACAGAGATTGCAGCGGAGGATGAGATCGGGGTGCTGGAGCTGGGAATCAGTCTGCCGGGAGAGATGCCGGTGATAGCCGGGATCGCACAGGTAGATATGGCGGTAGTTACCAATATTGGCACCGCGCACATCGAACAGCTGGGCAGCCGGGAAAATACCATGAGAGAGAAACTCCGGATTCAGGACGGGATGAAGAAGGGAGGTATTCTGTTCTTAAACGGGGACGATCCGCTTTTGCGGGAGCAGAAGGCCAGATCAGGATGCCGCACGGTTTATTATGGTATGGGAGAAACCTGTGATTACCGGGCGGTGGAGATGAGCCTTGTTGATGGATATCCGACGTTTACCGCGGATTGCCGGGGGCGCAGGATACCGGTTCGCCTTGGTGTTGCCGGTGAACATAATGTAACAAATGCGATGGCGGCACTGGCCGTGGCAGACGCGTACGGCGTGGATCTGAACGCGGCGGTGCAAAGACTCTCGTCTTTTCATGGATATAAGAATCGTCAGCAGATCTTTGAGAGTAGGGGAATAACTGTTATCGACGATACCTATAACGCGAGTCCGGCATCGATGCTGGCGGCGTTAAAGGTTCTCCTGTCGATGGAGAGACCGGGCCGCAGGGCTGCGGCGCTGGCTGATATGAAAGAACTGGGTCCGGAGAGCGGGCGTTTTCATCGGGAGATCGGGGAATGGCTTGCCGCGCATCCGGTCGATTTGCTTGTCACTTACGGAGATCTGGCTCTTGAGATTGAAAAAGGGGCGAAGGCGGGAAATGGCGCCGGCGAATATCGTCATTATCTGCCCAAAGAACGTGAGGCACTGATCGCGGACCTTCCGCAGCTGTTAAAGCCGGGCGACTGTGTGCTGTTAAAGGGCTCAAACAGTATGAAACTGGCAGAAGTGGCCGCCGCGCTGAGATAAATCGTGCAGGAGAAGAAAATATATGGCGGATCATTATGCCAGTATCATTATTGATATATCCCATGAAAACGTGGACCGTATCTTTCAGTATCGGATACCGGGAAGTATGGAGACAGAGATTCAGATCGGTACTCAGGTAACGGTGCCTTTTGGAAAGGGAAACCGTCGGCGCAGGGGGTATGTGGTGGAGATCACTGACCGTGTGGAAGGATACGACGCGGATAAAGTCAAGGATGTGGATGGTGTTGTAGCCGGAAGTGTCACGGCAGATAGAAGGCTGATTCAGCTTGCCTGGTGGATGAAGGAGCGCTACGGTTCTACGATGAATCAGGCGTTAAAGACGGTCCTTCCGGTGAAAAAAGCTGTAAAGGCGCGCAACCGGAAGGTTGTAGAGACGATGGTATCGGACGGATGGCTTCCGGGCCTGCTTTCGCAGAAGGAAGCAGGATCGCCGGATGAGAGAGGCGCGGTTCTGCTGAATGAAGAACAGCGCAAAATTGCAGATGCCTTTGCCACTGATTATGACGCCGGACGCCGGACGCCTTATTATATCTATGGAATTACCGGAAGCGGGAAGACAGAGGTGTACATGGAGATGATTCGTCATGTCACCGGGACCGGCCGACAGGTGATCGTGCTGATCCCGGAGATCTCGCTGACGTATCAGACCGTGCTGCGGTTTTACCGCAGGTTTGGAGACCGGATCTGTGTGATGCATTCGCGCCTGTCTGCCGGGGAAAAATATGACCAGATGGAGCGGGCGCGAAACGGCAAAGCCGATATTATGATCGGAGCGCGCTCGGCCCTTTTCACGCCTTTTCCCAATCTGGGGCTGATTGTGATGGACGAGGAACAGGAAGATGCCTATCGGTCAGAAGGGGCACCAAGATATCATACCAGAGATGCGGCGGAGAAGCTGGCTTCCTTAAGCGGCGCGGCTTTTGTTATGGGTTCGGCGACGCCGTCTCTGGAGGCCTATACGAAGGCGGAGGGCGGTGTTTATCAGAAAATGCGTCTGACCAGACGTGCGGGACGATCGAAGAGTCTGGCAGCCACAGAGATCATAGATCTGCGTGAAGAGATGCAGCAGGGGAACAAATCGATCTTCAGCCGCAGACTGGAGACTCTGATCCGGGAGCGGCTGGCTCAGGGAGAGCAGACGATGTTATTTATCAATCGGCGCGGGTATTCGAACTTTGTTTCCTGCAGAAGCTGTGGAAACGCGGTGAAATGCCCGCACTGTGATGTATCGCTGACCCTGCATCATAAGACCCGGCTGGTGTGCCATTACTGCGGGTACACGGTTCCGCTGATGCGAAGCTGTCCGGTATGCGGCTCGGAGTATCTGGCCGGATTTGGAATCGGTACGCAGAAGGTCGAGGAGATGGCACGCGGGCAGTTCCCGGACGCGCGGATACTGAGGATGGATATGGATACGACGGCCAGAAAAGGCGGTCATGAGGCCGTTCTCTCGGCGTTTGCCAGGGGAGAGGCAGATATCCTGATCGGGACACAGATGATCGTAAAGGGACATGATATTCCCGGCGTGACGCTGGTCGGCGTACTGGCCGCAGATACTTCCCTCTATGCGCCGGATTACCGTTGCGGTGAGCGGACCTTTCAGCTGCTGACACAGGCAGCCGGACGTGCGGGACGGGGAGAGAAACCGGGAATTGCCGTGATTCAGACATATATGCCGGAGCATTACAGTATCCGCACAGCAGCGGAGCAGGATTATGAAGAGTTCTACCGGCAGGAGATGGCCTATCGGAAACTGATGTCGTATCCTCCGTTTTTCCATATGCTGCAGATACAGGTGGCGGGAAAGGACGAGCGCCTGATGGTTCATATGATGGAGCAGATCGGCATGTCGGTAAAAAGACATTTTGCTGTGCAGACCGAGGTGATCGGTCCGGTGCCGGCGCCGGTTTACAAAGTTAATGATTTTTATAGAAAAATTTTATATTTAAAGAATGAAAATTATGATATACTGGTAAGAATCCAGAAGTATATCCAACAAAGATGGGAAGAAACCGAGGATTGCCGCAGGCTGGTCATACAGTATGATTTCAGTTAATTTCATGCGGCAGCGGAAAGGATAGAGAAGAAGATGGCAGTCAGACAAATCAGAACCATAGGAGATGAGATCCTCACGAAGAAATGCAAACCGGTCAGGGAACTGACTCCGAGGATTACACAGCTGATCGAGGATATGTTTGAGACGATGTACGAATCCAACGGAGTGGGACTTGCGGCACCGCAGGTTGGCATATTGAAGCAGGTTGTAGTGATCGATGTGGAGGATGGAAACCAATATGTCCTGATTAATCCGGAGATTGTGGAGACAAGCGGAAGCCAGACCGATTCGGAGGGGTGCTTAAGCGTGCCGGGAAAGAGCGGTACCGTGACCCGCCCGGATCATGTGGTTGTCCGCTGCTTTAATGAAAAGATGGAGCCGGTGGAATATGTTGGCGATGGACTTCTGGCGAGATGCTTTTGCCATGAGATTGACCATCTGCAGAGCCATCTGTATGTGGAAAAGGTAGAAGGCGAACTGAAGGATGTTGAGGAAGAAGAGGCGGAGGAATAATATGCGGATCGTATTTATGGGGACGCCGGACTTTTCCGTACCGACATTGCAGGCGCTGGTTGCATCGAAACATGAAATTGCTGCGGTTGTGACACAGCCGGATAAGCCAAAAGGACGTGGAAAGGCAGTACAGATGTCACCGGTCAAGGTGACAGCGCTGGCGTATGGGATCCCGGTGCTTCAGCCGGTTCGTGCGAGAGATGAGGATTTCATCGGCCAGATCCGGGAACTGGCTCCGGACGTATGTGTGGTCATTGCTTTCGGCCAGATCCTGCCGGAGGAACTGCTGCAGATTCCCCGCTATGGCTGTGTGAATATTCATGCCTCACTGCTTCCGAAATACCGGGGGGCGTCTCCGATTCAGTGGGCTGTGATCAATGGGGATGAGGAAAGCGGTGTGACGACGATGATGATGGATGCCGGTATGGATACCGGCGATATGCTGGAAAAACGGGTGATCCGGCTGGATCCCACGGAGACAGGAGGAAGTCTGTCGGACCGCTTAAGCATCCTGGGCGGAGATCTGATCCTTTCTACGCTCGATAAAATTGAAAAAGGGACAGCCGTCCGCACACCGCAGGATCATGGACAGGCTACCTATGTTAAAAAGATCCCGAAATCTCTGGGAGAGATTGACTGGACGATGAGTGCGGGTGAGATCGAGCGGCTGATCCGGGGGCTGAATCCATGGCCAAGTGCTTACACGTATTATAAGGGAAAGTTCCTGAAGATATGGGAAGCTGGGGTGATGTCAGAAACCGTCGACAGTCAGGCATCCGGCGGCGGACAACCGGAAGCGGGATCGGACAGGCACAGACCGTCAGAAAATATCGAATCAGCGTTTTGCGGAGAGGTTATCGGTGTTGAGGGAGACAGACTGAATGTTCAGACAGGAAACGGTGTGCTGAGCATCACAGCACTTCAGCTGGAAGGAAAGAAACGGATGGATACGGCGGCTTTCCTGCGCGGATATCCTGTCAGGGCAGGAGAGCGGCTGGGAAGAGTTCCTGCGGGTCAGATGACGGAAGGATGATTTGACGTAGCATATGGAAGGTACCCGCAGGGCATCTGGTTGACAGAGTTAGTTTTCGCAGCTGGCTGTCGGCCATACAGATGGGGAGAGTAATGATTAGAAAAGGAAGGAGAGTTTCATATGATGCCTTATTATGGATATGGATACGGTTATTATGGCTTTGACTGGACGTATATGCTGGTTTTGATCGGAGCTGTGATCTGTATGTGGGCTTCGTCCCGCATAAACTCTACCTATGCAAAATATTCCAGAGTCCGCAGCATGAGCGGTATGACCGGAGCGCAGGCGGCGGAACGGATTCTGCATTCGCAGGGGATTTACGATGTGGCAGTCCGGCAGGTGTCCGGCCAGCTGACGGATCATTATGACCCAAGGACAAAAACGGTGAATCTGTCGCAGGTTGTATATGGCCAGACGTCGGTTGCAGCGATCGGCGTGGCTGCGCATGAGTGCGGGCATGCGATTCAGGACGCGCAGGGCTATGGGCCATTGCGTCTGCGTTCCGCCTTTGTGCCGGTTGCGAGCCTGGGGAGCAGACTTGCGTGGCCGCTGATCGTGATCGGACTTCTGATCGGCATGTCGCCGTTACTTGAGTTTGGGATCTGGATGTTCGTGCTGGCAGTATTATTTCAGCTGATTACGCTTCCGGTGGAGTTTAATGCTTCCGCAAGAGCGACAAACCTGCTGGGAGACGTGGGTATTTTGGGAAGCCAGGAGGTAGAATACACAAAGATTGTGCTGAGAGCAGCGGCATTTACGTATGTTGCGTCTGCGGCTTCCTCGATTCTGCAGCTTCTCCGTCTGCTCGTATTATTTGGAGGACGAAGAAGAAATGACTGATCATAACCGCAGACCAGTCCGCAATTCCAAACCTTCCCAGAGCAGAGAGATCTCACTGGAGATCCTGACGGAGATTCTGGAAAAGGGCGAGTACAGTCATCGGGTTCTCCGGCAGGCGCTGGACAAATATCAGTATCTGGATAAACAGGACCGGGCGTTTATCACACGGCTGACGGAGGGAGTGATCGAGCGTCTGCTGACGATTGACGCGGTGCTGAATGAGTGTTCTTCGATACCCTGTGTGAAGATGAAGCCGCTGATCCGCACGATTTTGCGGATGTCAGTGTATCAGATCCTGTGGATGGACCGTGTCCCGGACCGTGCGGCGTGCAGCGAGGCCGGCAAGCTGGCGGATAGCCGGGGGCTTACCGGACTGAAGGGGTTTGTCAATGGAGTTTTGCGCACCATATCCCGACGAAAGGGAGAATTTGTGTTTGACAGCTGGGAATTCAAATATTCGATGCCTTCCTGGCTGATTGAAATGTGGAAATCGCGCTATGGTGCTTTGATCACGGAACAGATGCTTGCAGCGTTTCTGGAAGATCAGCCGACCTGTGTGCGCTGTATGTCCGGACGTGCGTCCGGAGATGAGATCCAAAAGAGCCTTGAGGCACAGGGAGTGACTGTTGAGAGAAGTCCGCTTTCGGATCAGGTGCTGTTTCTGTCCGGATATGATTATCCGGAGTCTCTGGAAGCTTTTGCCAGAGGCTGGATTCAGGTACAGGACGTGAGTTCGGTTCTGGTCGGCGCGGCAGCCTGTCCAAAGGAAAATGATTTTGTGATCGATGTGTGCGCGGCGCCGGGCGGCAAGAGTCTGGATATCGCGGATCGTCTGCATGGGAGCGGAAGGGTGCTTGCAAGAGACCTGAGTGAGGAAAAAACTGCGCTCATTGATGAGAATATTCAGCGTATCGGACTGTCAAATATTGCGAGCGAGGTCTGGGATGCCAGAGTTTTTGATCCGCGCTATGAACAGAAGGCAGACCTGGTGATTGCGGATCTGCCCTGTTCCGGTCTGGGAATTATCGGCAAAAAGCCGGATATCAAGTACGGGGTTTCTGCAGATAAGATCGGACAGCTTGCGGCTTTGCAGCGGGAGATCCTGTCAGTTGCGGCCGGATATGTAAAGCCCGGCGGAAGACTGGTCTACAGCACCTGCACGATCAGCAGGGCGGAAAATGAGGATCAGCGGGAATGGTTTCTGGCAGGTCATCCGTTCCGGCCGGTGCCGATCGAGATGGCAGGCGCGGAGGTTTCCGGCCGGGATACGTTAAAAGACGGATATCTTCAGCTGCTGCCGGGAGTAGATCCGTGTGACGGGTTCTTCTTTTCTGTGTTTGAACGGGATAGAAGTTAAAGTGAAAGAATGGAGATCAGGATGACAGATATTCGTTCTCTGACCCTGGGGGAACTGGAAACAGAATGCAGGGAACTGGGAGAAAAGCCATTTCGGGCCAGACAGGTTTACGAATGGCTTCATAAAAGACAGGTATCCGATTATGATGAGATGACAAATGTTCCGAAAAGCCTGCGGGAGCGCCTACGGAAAAAATTTTGTCTGATTCCGCTTACACTGGCGGATGTGCGGGTTTCTCAGATCGACGGCACGCGAAAATATCTGCTGGGCCTTGCGGACGGCAATGTGATTGAAAGTGTGTGGATGCAGTATCATCACGGCAATTCGGTGTGTGTTTCCTCTCAGGTGGGATGCCGGATGGGATGCCGGTTCTGCGCGTCGACGTTAGACGGCCTGGAGCGCAATTTAAGCACGGCCGAGATGCTGGGGCAGATTTACCGGATTGGTGAGGACACCGGCGAACGGGTGTCTCACATTGTGATCATGGGTTCCGGCGAACCGCTGGATAATTATGACAATGTCGTCCGTTTTATCCGTATGGTATCAGATGAGAACGGTTTCAATATCAGCCAGAGAAATATCACTCTTTCTACCTGCGGGATCGTACCGGGGATTTTGCGGCTGGCAGATGAGGGCTTGGCAGTCACCTTGGCGCTGTCGCTTCATGCGCCGAATGATGAGGTGCGCAGGACGCTGATGCCGGTAGCAAACCGTTATTCTCTGGAAGAGATCCTTGCCGCGTGCCGGAAGTATTTTCAGAAGACCGGCAGAAGGCTGACGTTTGAGTACAGTCTGGTGCAGGGAGTAAATGACAATCTCAGGGAGGCAAAGGAACTGGTTTCCCTGATCGGAACGATGCACGGTCATGTGAATCTGATTCCGGTCAATCCGATCCGGGAGCGTGATTACCGGCAGTCCGGACAAAAAGAGATCCGGGAATTTCAGAATTATCTGGAAGATCATGGAATCGCGGTGACGGTTCGCAGAGAAATGGGCCGGGATATCAACGGCGCCTGCGGGCAGCTCAGGAGAAGTTACCGGAGCAGTCTGCAAAGCCTGCAGGAGAAAGAAGGTGACGGGAAATGAAAGCATGCGCTCTGACAGACAGAGGTATTTACCGGAGTGAAAATCAGGATTTTGTCTACGCATCCACGGAGAATGTCGGTTCTCTGGAAAATCTTTTTATTCTTGCTGACGGTATGGGAGGTCATCAGGCAGGTGACTATGCTTCCCGCTATGCCGTGGAGCATCTGGTCAGCTTCTTTGAAAAAAAATTTCCGTTAAAAGATGTACATGGGATCTTAAAGGATGGGGTCAAGGCGGTCAATCGTGAACTTTATGATCTGGCGAATGAGAAACCGGAACTTGCCGGGATGGGAAGTACGCTGGTGATCGCTACGATCCGTGGTAACGTCCTTTATATTGCGAATATCGGGGACAGCCGTCTGTATCTGCTGCGTGATGAACTGGAGCAGGTCACGAGGGATCATTCTTATGTGGAAGAACTGGTGGCAATGGGTATGATGAAACGGGGAAGCAGGGATTATCAGGAAAAGAAAAATTATATTACGCGCGCTCTTGGCGTCGAGAGAACCGTAGATGCGGATCTTTACGCATTGAAATGCAAGGCGGGCGACCGGATTCTGATGTGTTCGGACGGCCTGAGCAACATGGTCGACGAATTTGAAATGGAGTATATTATCCGGACAGAGGAAACGTTGGAAAAGCAGGCAGGGGGGCTGGTTGATGCAGCAAACCGGAATGGCGGCAAGGACAATATTTCGGTGATTCTGATCGAGCCTCAGATAAGTGAGGTGCAGTCGTGATGTTGAGGGCCGGAGTGTTTTTGCAGGATCGTTATGAGATCCTGGAACAGATCGGTTCCGGCGGCATGTCAGAAGTCTATAAGGCCAGATGCCACAAACTGAACCGACTGGTTGCGATCAAGGTATTAAAAGAGGAATTCTGCAACGACAGCAACTTTGTATCGAAATTTAACATGGAAGCGCAGGCCGCCGCGGGACTGGCTCATCCGAATATCGTCAACGTGTATGATGTTGTCGATGAGGGAAGCATCCATTATATTGTAATGGAACTCGTGGAAGGGATTACGCTGAAAGCATATATCGCGAAGAAGGAACGCCTGGAGATCAAGGAAAGTATCGGAATCGCGATTCAGGTAGCGCAGGGAATTGCGGCGGCGCATGAGCAGCATATCATCCACAGAGATATCAAGCCGCAGAATATGCTGATCTCCAAAGACGGCAAGGTAAAGGTCGCGGATTTTGGAATCGCGAGGGCAGTATCGGCTCAGACGTTAAATTCGGCGGCGATGGGATCTGTGCACTACATTTCGCCGGAACAGGCGCGCGGCGGATTCAGTGATGAGCGGAGCGATATCTATTCTCTGGGTATTACGATCTATGAGATGGTAACCGGGAAGCTGCCGTTTAACGGGGAGAGTACCGTGGCGATTGCTCTGTCGCATCTGGAAGATGTGATGGTGCCGCCGAGCGTTTACAATCCGGAGATCCCGAAGGTACTGGAGCAGATTATCCTGAAATGCTGTGAGAAAAAGCCGGAGCGCCGCTATGCGGATGTCAATGAGCTGATTGCGGATCTCAGGCATGTACTCGTTATGCCGGATACCGAAACGGTGAGGAAACCGGCGGACGAAACGGAAAAGGCAGTAATACAGCCGGATGCTCCTGAGGGCGGAACCAGAAAGATCAGCGACAGCGAGCTGGCACAGATCCGCCGATCGTCAAAAACAAGAGAAAAAGAGAAGCCGGACGGGGAATCCCTGCCGGACAATCGGGGACACGAGAGAAAAAAGACGCGAAAAAAAGCAGAGGGGGAGTCGGTTCATGAAGCAAAAGAACCGAAATTTGAGCATCTTTTTACCGCTGCGGGAGTGGTAGCCGCCGTTTTGATCGTGGTTGTCCTGATTGCGGTATTTACCAAACTGGGAGGAGTCTTTCAGGCCGGGACAGGTCTGTTTCGCTCCGGTTATGCGGCGACGCAGACGGAAGAGTCTGATGATGCAGAACTGGGGGATAATGAACTCTATACGCCGGATGTAAGCGGAATGACGCAGGAGGCTGCTTCTCAGCTGCTGCGGGAGAATGATCTCACACCCAGATTTACGTATGAGTATTCAGATGATGTGGCAAAAGAATCGGTGATCCGTCAGGAACCGGAAGCGGGAACGGTTATCGTAAAATGGTCGGAAGTTACTGTCACGGTCAGCAACGGGACGGATAAGGTGGATATTACTGCGCTTGATATTGAAAATATGGATGCCGCGTCTGCCATCCGGATCCTGAAGGCGATGAACCTGGAAGTGGTGACCGAGACCGTGGAGAATGATTCGGTTGAGGCGGGCGATGTGATCGGATATACGCCGGAACTGGCGGCAGAGGGTTCTGTCGTGACGCTTTATGTGAGCAGCGGAGGTTATCAGGAAGAAGATAATGCTGAAACCGTGGAGGCGCCTGCGATCACAGGGCTGACCGAAGAGGAGGCCATCGCACTGCTGGCGGAAGCAGGACTTTCTCCGGGAGCGACCGTGCTGGAATACAGTGATGAAGTTGCCAGAGGTACGATTATCAGCCAGTCTGTGGATGCCGGGACGAAGATCGTGATTGGCGGAACGGTCGACTATGTGATCAGCGCCGGACCTGAGGAGGCGGTGACGGAGACTGTCAGCACGCAGCGATATGTGGCGTCGATCAGTGATGTTTATGAATTAAAGAATCTGATCGGTCCCGGTGCGGGAACGGCGAGCATGACGATCAGCATCCGGCTGCATCAGGTAACCAATGGGAAGGATGTTTATAAAGAGCTGACGGCGCCTGTGACAGTTACCGGTGATACGGTCATTCCGATTAATTTTACCAGTATTGAGAGCATTAATGGCAGTTCGGACGGGGAAGTGGAAGTGGTGAATGCGAGTACCGGTGAGGTGCTGGAGAGTTATAGTCTGACGTTCTTTCCGATGGATTAGGGATAGGAATTATTTTAATGGCCAGGAGTCCGTCCCTGAGAGGAAAGAATATCCTCCGAGGATCGCTTGCGCTTAGACTTTCACGTAGCGGTACTAAGCTCGCAAAAACCTGCTCGCTAAGTGCCGACGTGAAAAATGTCCTCTGCGGATATTCTTTCCTCTCAGGGACTGTTGTATTGGCATAGGAGAGTAATATAAACTTGAAAACGGAGAAGTATGAAGGGTAAGATTATAAAAGGAATTGGCGGATTTTACTATGTGCATGATTGTGTGAACTGTGTTTACGCATGTAAGGCGAGAGGTATTTTCCGCAAAAAGGGGATTCGGCCGGTTGTGGGCGATGATGTGGAGTTTACGGTGACGGATGAAGGGGATCAGGAGGGAAATATTGATGAGATCCTGCCTCGCAGAAATGAGTTGATCCGGCCGCTTTCCGCTAATATCGATCAGGCGCTGGTGGTGTTTGCCGCGGCGAGCCCGGAGCCGAACCTGAATCTGCTGGACCGTTTTCTTGTGATGATGGAGGTCAGGGAGATCCCGGTATCGGTCTGTTTTAATAAATGTGATCTGGCAGACGAGGTTAAGGTGGAGAAATACCGGGCGATTTACCGGTTGGCGGGGTATCCTGTTTATGGCATCAGTGTGAAGGAGAACCGGGGGATTGAAGAGATCCGGGATTTCCTCAGAGGCAGGACGACGATTCTCGCGGGGCCTTCCGGGGTCGGTAAATCGTCTCTGACGAATGCGGTTTTGCCGGAGGCGGTGATGGAGGTCGGCAGCATCAGCGAAAAGGTCCAGCGGGGAAAGCATACGACCCGCCATGCGGAGCTTTTTTGTGTGGAGGCGGACACTTATCTTATGGACACGCCGGGGTTCAGTTCGCTGATGGCAGAGGAGATGGAGGAGAAGAAGTTAAAGTATTATTTCCCGGAGTTTGCCCGCTATGGATCAGGCTGCCGGTTTGGGGAGGACTGTATGCATATCGGGGAGCCGGTGTGCGGAGTGAAAGCGGCTGTAGAAGAGGGGAAGATCGCCCGCAGCCGGTATGAAAATTATAAGCTGCTGGTTCAGGAGCTGAAAGGGAGGAAACGGTATTGAAGAGATTGATCTTAGCTCCGTCGATTTTATCGGCGGATTTCCGAAAGCTGGGGAGTGAGGTGGAGACGGTTGCCGCAGCCGGGGCTGACTGGATCCATATTGATGTGATGGACGGTATGTTTGTGCCGAGCATTTCCTATGGGATGCCGGTGATCAAAAGCATCCGTCCGTGTACGGACAAATGCTTTGACGTACATATGATGGTGGAGGAACCGGGGCGCTATGTCAGGGATATGAAGGAAGCCGGGGCGGATCTGATCTGCGTGCATCAGGAAGCCTGCACACATCTGGACCGCACGGTGAACCAGATCAAAGAACTGGGGATGAAAGCGGCGGTGGCGTTAAATCCCGCAACGCCGGTATCGACACTGGAATATCTGCTGACGGAGCTGGATATGGTGCTGATTATGAGTGTGAATCCGGGATTTGGCGGGCAGAAGTTTATTCCATATGCGTTGGATAAGATCCGGGACCTGAGGGAGATGACGAAACGCAAAGGGCTGAATATGGATATTGAGGTGGATGGCGGCGTGGGTTCTGGCAATGTGAGGCAGATTCTGGATGCCGGCGCAAATATCATTGTAGCGGGATCTGCGGTATTTCGCGGGGACGCCGCGGCAAATTGCCGGGAATTTACGCATATTTTTAAGGAGTATGAGAAATGAAAAGCTGCCTGATTGTGACCGGGGGAAGGATCGATGTGGACTTTACCCGGTCTTTTTTAAAGAGAGATCATTTTGACCGGGTCATTGCGGTCGACGGCGCCCTTGCTGTGATGGAAGATCTGGGGTTGATGCCCGATTATATTGTCGGGGATTTTGATACCGTCTCACCGGATATTGCAGAAAAATACCGTCAGTTCCCGTACATTGTCTGGGACGTCCATAAGCCGGAAAAAAATGAGACGGACACCGAACTGGCGCGCAGCCGCGCATTGACGCTTGGCTGCGGCCGGATTGTCTTTATAGGTGCGACGGGCGGCCGTCTCGACCATATGCTTGGCAATCTCCACGCTCTTTATGCCTGTCTGCAGAACGGAGTGGAGGCGTATCTGATCGATGCACAGAACCGGGTCTGTCTGATTGACGGTGAAAAAACATTTGAGCGGGCAGAGCAGTGGGGCAGTTATGTTTCGTTTCTGCCTTATACCGAAGAGGTAACCGGGATTACGCTGACCGGTTTTCGGTATGCGCTGACCGATCGGACGATCCGCCGCGGTGAGGAGGTTGGTCTGTGCATCAGCAATGAGATAAGGGAGGAACAGGCGTTGATCCGCATTACGGACGGGGTTCTGGTCTGTATCGAATCACGGGATGCAGAATGACAGAAAATGCCGGTTTGTCTGCGGTTTGATAAAAACCCCTTTAAAAACAACAGGAAATGGTGTATAATTTTTGCGGTGGACCAAAGCTGAAGGGATCATTTGGACACAAGACGACATGTGCGATGCAACGCAAAGGAGAACAGTTATGTTAGATCTGAAGTTTGTCCGTGAGAATCCGGATATTGTCAAGAAAAATATTGAGAATAAATTCCAGTTTGAGAAGCTCCCGCTGGTCGATGAGGTGATCGATCTGGACGCGAAAAACCGCGCTGCCAAGGCGGAGGCAGATACGCTTCGTTCTTCCCGGAACAAGCTTTCCAAAGAGATCGGAAAGCTGATGGGTCAGGGAAAGAAGGAAGAAGCGGAAGCAGTCAAGGCGCAGGTAGCGGCAAACGCGGCCCGTCTGGCTGAGCTGGAGGTGCAGGAGCGTGAACTCTCGGAGAGAGTTACCAAAATTATGATGACGATTCCGAATATCATCGACCCGAGCGTCCCGATCGGCAAAGACGACAGCGAGAATGTGGAGATCGAACGGTTTGGTGAGCCGGTTGTCCCGGATTTTGAGATTCCGTACCACACTGATATCATGGATCGCTTTGACGGCATTGATCTGGATGCCGCGGGTAAGGTGGCAGGAAATGGTTTTTATTATCTGATGGGAGATATTGCGCGGTTGCATTCGGCCGTGATCGCTTACGCGAGAGACTTCATGATTGACCGCGGATTTACGTACTGCGTGCCGCCGTTTATGATCCGCAGCAATGTTGTGACGGGCGTGATGTCTTTTGCTGAGATGGACGCGATGATGTACAAGATTGAAGGAGAAGACCTGTACCTGATCGGTACCAGTGAGCATTCGATGATCGGTAAATTTATCGACACCATTACTCCGGAGGAAGAACTTCCCAAAACTCTCACCAGTTATTCTCCGTGCTTCCGTAAGGAAAAGGGAGCGCATGGGATCGAGGAGCGCGGAGTGTACCGCATCCATCAGTTTGAGAAACAGGAGATGATCGTGATCTGTCGGCCGGAGGATTCTCCGATGTGGTATGATAAGCTGTGGCAGAATACGGTTGATCTGTTCCGCTCGATGGATATCCCGGTGCGCACGCTGGAGTGCTGTTCCGGAGATCTGGCTGACCTGAAGGTCAAGTCGTGCGATGTAGAGGCCTGGTCGCCGCGTCAGAAGAAATATTTTGAGGTCGGCTCCTGCTCCAATCTCGGAGACGCTCAGGCACGCCGCCTGAAAATCCGTGTCAAGGGTGAAAATAACAGCCGCTATCTGGCTCATACCCTCAACAATACCGTTGTGGCCCCGCCGCGGATGCTGATCGCTTTCCTGGAAAATAACCTTCAGGCGGACGGTACCGTAAAGATCCCTGAGGTTCTGCGTCCTTACATGGGAGGCAAAGAGATCCTGATTCCTAAAAAGTAAACCGGGAGGACAACTGCTTGATTCATTATGAAGAAGAGAAGGCTTTGCAGGCGGAACGATATCAGGTAAAACCGCTGGCTGAGATCGCCGGGTTTCGTGTACGGCCGGGCATCCATGATATGTATGGGGCGCGGGAGCTGCCATACGGAGTCAATTTCACGGTACACACACGTTACGGCACGGGATGTACGCTCCTTTTATTTGCCAGAGGGGAAAAGGATCCCTATGTCGAGCTGCCCTTTCCGGAAGAATACAAGATCGGTGACGTTTATTCGATGATTGTATTTGACCTCAATATCGAGGAGTTTGAATATGCGTACCGGGTTGACGGCCCGTATGTCAAAAAGAGAGGCCTTTTGTTTGATAAACGCAATGTCCTGCTGGATCCTTACGCAAAGGTGGTGGCAGGCCAGCGTAAATGGGGCGAGCAGGTAACCAGTGATTATCACGCAAGGGTTGTCCGTGATGATAATTTTGACTGGGGCGACCAGCCGCAGTCGAGACAGACTCTCAGCGAACTGGTCATTTATGAGCTTCACGTCCGCGGATATACGATGGATCCGTCCTCCGGCGTGCGCCATAAGGGTACTTTTGGAGGTCTGATTGAAAAAATTCCTTATATGAAAGAACTGGGGATCAATGCAGTAGAACTGATGCCGATCTTTGAGTTTGACGAGAACCTGACAGCCCGAGAATATCAGGGAAAGAAGCTTTATGATTATTGGGGCTATAATACGGTCAGCTTCTTTGCGCCGAACACCAGTTATATTTCTGATCTGGAGTATCAGGAAGAGGGACGGGAATTAAAGATGCTGATCAAAGCGTTCCATGAAGCGGGGATCGAAGTAATCCTTGACGTGGTCTTTAACCATACGGCTGAAGGCAACGAACAGGGAAAGATCATTAACCTGAAGGGCTTTGACAACAGCATCTATTATCTGCTGACGCCGAACGGCAATTATTATAATTTCAGCGGCTGCGGAAATACGGTAAACTGCAATCACCCGATAGTGCGCCGTATGATTCAGGACTGCCTTCGTTACTGGACGATCAATTACCGCGTGGACGGATTCCGCTTTGATCTGGCGAGCATTCTCGGCAGAAATGAAGACGGCACCCCGATGGACAATCCGCCGCTTCTGCGTGTGCTGGCGGAAGATCCCTTTTTAAGCAACACCAAGCTGATCGCGGAGGCCTGGGATGCCGGCGGCCTGTATCAGGTAGGAAATTTCCCGGCGCATGGACGCTGGGCGGAGTGGAATGGCCGATACCGGGATTCCGTGCGCGGATTTCTCAAGGGGGACGAGTGGGAAGCGCGTGACGCTGCGCTCTCGATCTGCGGCTCTGAGGATCTGTATGGGCGGGAAGCGAAGGAAAACGGCAATTATGCCGGCTTAAATTCCTGTGTCAATTTCATTAACTGCCATGATGGATTTACCCTGAAAGACCTCTATACTTATAACACCAAGCACAATGAGATGAACGGCTGGAACAACACGGATGGCATGGATGATAACCGGAGCTGGAACTGTGGTGTGGAGGGAGATACCGACAATGAAGAGGTGCTTACACTCCGCCGCAAGATGATTCGCAATGCCTGCGCGGTGCTGATGTGCAGCCGGGGGACGCCGATGTTTCTGGCCGGAGACGAGTTTGGCAATACACAATATGGCAACAATAACGCCTATTGTCAGGACAATGAGATCTCGTGGATCAACTGGAACTATCTCGAAAAGAATCACCAGCTCTTTGAATTTTTCAAATATATGATTGCCTTCCGCAAGCGGCATCCGATCCTCCACAGGAGGCTGCCGTCGGCTGTCTGCGGTATGGACGATATGACTTTTTATGATGTTAATGGGAATCGTATGGATATCCCGGATCATACGCGGACCTTTATGCTTGTTTTTGCGGGATATGACCAGAGCAGAGGACGCGATGATGTAGTCTGTCTGGCGATTAATACGTACTGGGAGCCGGCAACGATCTGGCTGCCGCATGGCAGTCAGAGCTGGCGGAGAAACTGGTATCTGTGCGCCAATACCAACGGAAGTGACAGGGAGCGTCTGACCTGGCCGGAGGGAGAAGAGATCCGGATCAATGATGAATTTGTCATGCAGCCGCGAACGGTTGCGGTGTTTGTGCAGAGAGAACATTAATCTGATTGATAATTAAAAATGAGTAGCCGCTTTCATACCTGCTAAAAGGGAATGGGAGCGGTTTTTTTATTGCCTGTTCTTGCGGATATGGGGATATCACTCCATGATTTACAAGGAAAAAACCGGGATTTTACAGAAAATGAAAATTGGCTCAAAAAATCGTAGAATCCGGCAAACAGACTGGAGAAATGCGCAAAATCAATCATGAAAGAGAAATGATATACTGAAGATGCCGCAGGTAGGGACAGACAACCGGCAGGAGGTAGACAAAGTGAGTTCAATTTCATTGAGGAATGTAAAGAAAAAATATGTAAATGATGTGGTCGTTGATCATTTAAACCTGGAGATCCGGGACGGCTCTTTTACGGTCCTGGTCGGGCCATCCGGGTGTGGAAAATCGACAACCCTGCGCATGATTACAGGTTTGGAGTCCGTGACGGAGGGAGATGTGCTGATCGATGGCCAGAGAGTCAACGAGGTAGCTCCGGGCAAACGGGATATTGCCATGGTGTTCCAGAATTATGCGCTGTATCCGACGATGACGGTAGAGGAAAATATCGAATTTGGCCTGATCAACAAAAAGATCCCCAAAGCCGAGAGGGCACGGCGGATCCAGGAGGTTTGTGAGATCGTAGGGCTGACAGAATATTTAAAGCGAAAACCGGCGAATCTGTCCGGTGGTCAGCGTCAGAGAGTAGCATTGGCCCGGGCGATGGTGAAAGCTCCCAGGGTATTTATGATGGATGAGCCGCTGTCCAATCTGGACGCCAAGCTTCGCGGTCAGATGCGGGTGGAGCTGATCCGCATGCATAAAAGGATGGGCACCACCTTTGTGTATGTGACGCATGATCAGGTGGAGGCGATGTCTATGGCGGATGATATTGTCCTGATGGATCAGGGGAAGATCGTTCAGCAGAGCAGCCCCTGGGAATTATATCATAATCCAAACTGCATTTATACGGCACAGTTTGTGGGAAGCCCGCAGACAAATATTCTGGACGGACGCTTGTCTGAAGGGAAAAAGCTGGGATTTCGTCCGGAAAAGGTCCATATGCAGCCGGTGGACGCGGGAAAAGGGATTAACATTCCGGCCACGATCCGGACGAGAGAAATGCTTGGCTCGGAGCTGATCTATTCAATGGAAACGCCATACGGGATTATTATGTGCAAGAGCGAGGAGGATGTCCCGGAGGAAAGCCGGGTAACACTGGGGATTGCATTGGAATCCATGTATTTATTCGGGGCGGATACCAGAAGATGCAACTTTGGTGAGGAAGAGAAAAAAGAGGTTATTCAGAAATTTGGAGGGAGCTGTTGATGATGGGCAAAATGAGAAAGGGCGAAGGAAAAGATGCTCTGATGGGTTATCTGCTGGCAGCGCCCGCGGTAATCCTGCTCCTTTTATTTACGGTGTATCCGCTGATCTATCTGGTATACCGTTCACTTCTGGGAGGAAATCTGATCACAAAAGAGCCTCCGTTTGTCGGATTCCAGAATTACAGAATCCTGATCGAATCCTCGGATTTCCATCAGGTCCTGAAAAATACAGCGATTTATACGCTGATCACAGTAGTATTTACCATCACTCTGGCAGTCGTGATCGCGGCGTGGCTGAATGGGAAGAAACATTCCCGCCTGAATGAAGTAGTACAGACTTTTATTTTCACCCCGCATATTATTTCCATGGTATCGGTTTCGACCTTGTTTTTATGGCTGATGGATTCCCGAAGCGGGTTTTTCAATGCGGTACTGAGTATGCTGGGACTGGAGCCCTATACCTTTCTGGCTTCTCCGGATACTGCACTTTTTTCCATGGCAATGGTAATGGTATGGAAGGGCTTGGGATATTATGTGCTGTTAATCATGGCGGCGCTACAGAATATTCCGGCCAGTGTTTATGAAGCGGCGGAGATGGATGATACTCCGGGGATCCGGATCTTTTTTAAGATCACGCTGCCGATGATCTCGCCTACTATTTTATTTACATCGGTGGTAGCAACCATTGCTTCGTTCAAGGTGTTTGACAGCGTGAGCATCATGACGGGCGGCGGTCCGTTAAATTCCACCAATACACTGGTTTATTACATCTATGATTATGCGTATCGGTATGGGAAACCGGGACAGGCCTGTGCGGCAGGTGTGGTTCTGCTGATCTTTGTCTGCGTGATTACCTATGTACAGTTTAAAGTGAGCAGAAAACGGGTTCATTATCAATAAGGAGGCAGGAACATTGAAAGAACAAAATAAAAAGCTGACTGCTGTTGTGAATGTACTGGATATTGCAGGAAAACTGGTTTTGATTCTTATTATGGCTTTCCCGTTTTTCTGGATGATCAGCACTGCGTTAAAGACACTGGCCGAGACGCTGACCGTGCCTCCAACCATGCTCCCGGCGAGTCCACAATGGGACAATTTTTCAGAAGTATTCAAGACCATTCCGGTATGGAGATACCTGAGAAACTCTCTGATTGTATGTATCAGTGTAGTCTTTCTGCAGTATCTGGTTATCGTGCCGGCAGCTTACAGTCTGTCAAAATATGATTATAAGGCTAGGCCGTTGTTTTTCGCGCTGGTTATGCTGGGGCAGATGATCCCGATGCAGATAACCTTTCTTCCGGTATATTTTATGTTCAGTAAGATGGGGCTGATTGATACCTACACCTCGATGATTATTCCGTTTATTTCCAATCCTTTCGGGGTTTTTATGCTGAGACAGTATTTTATGCAGGTACCGACGGAAGTGATTGAGGCAGCCCGGCTGGATAATGCCAGTGATCTGAAAATTATGTTCCGGATTATGATGCCTATGGTAAGATCGGCGCTGATCACGCTGGGCCTGTTATCTTTTATTACCAACTGGAATAACTACTTCTGGCCTCTGATTATGACGAGCAAGGACGCGTACCGGACGCTCCCAATCGGAATTTCTCTCTTAAAGGATGCGGATTCTCTGCAGCGTTGGAACATTATTATGGCGGGCAATCTCCTGCTGGTGCTGCCAATGTTGTTGCTTTATATCATTGCGAGCAAAAAGATCCGTAATGCGTTTGTATATTCGGGAATCAAATAGATTGGAGGAGTCATAGTGAAACGTTTGTTTGTATTGTCACTGGATTCTCTGTTTTATGACGACAGGGAATGGCTCAGGGAATGTCCTTATCTGTATGAAATCTGGGGAAATGGTTCTTGGGTAAAAGAAGTGCAGTCGGTTTATCCGGCTATGACTTACGCGGCTCATGCCACGATGCTGACGGGATGTTATCCGGATGTCCATGGGATTTATCATAATGAAAAGATTCAGGTGGGCCGGTGTTATCCGGACTGGCACTGGAGACGCGAAGAACTGAAAGTATCCACGCTGATCGACGCGGCGCAGCCTTTGGGATATCGATTCTGTGTGGTGAACTGGCCTGTGACCGGGGGAGATCCGAATATTGCCTATAATATACCGGAAATCTGGTTGGAGACACCGGAGGGAGATTCCCGGCCGCGCTTTCTGACAGTCTGTTCCGATGGAATGGAAAAATTATATGACAAATACCGGGGAGTGCTGAGGTGGAAATATCAGCCGGAACTGGATGAGTTTGGGGTGAGGTGCCTGCAAGATGTGATTGAGGAACATCAGCCGGAGGTTGTGATGCTTCATTTATCTTATCTGGATCATGCCAGACATGCTTTCGGAGGTTTTTCCGAGGAGGCGAGACAGGCGCTTCTGGCCTGTGATGAGCGCTTTGGGAGAATTGTGGAGCAGCTGAAACGTCTGCGGCTCTATGATGAGACTAATTTTGTGGTAGTCGGAGATCATGGGCATCTCCCTGTAAAGCAGGTTTTTCATCCCAATGTGATATTGCGGGAACATGGCCTGATTGAAAACGAAAAAGATGGGAGCATCTGCAGATGGAAGGCCTACTGTCACTCGGCCGGGCTGTCGTGCCATGTGGTGCTGGCGGACCCTTCGGATACCGGCACACGGGCATATGTAGAAAAGCTTCTGCAGGAAATGGTCTGCGATGAGAGGCTGGGCTGTGAAGAGATTCTGGATGCGAAGATGTTAAAGGATCAATGGCATCTGTCAGGCCCGTTTGATTATGTCATCGAAGGGCGTCCGGGGACATCGTTTGGCGGCGAATGTACGGGGAATCTTCTGACATCGGCAAATAATCGTGATTATAAGATATCCGTGTCCGGACACGGACATATGCCGGTCAAGGGACCGCAGCCGACATTTTTCCTGTCCGGGCCGCAGGTGAAACAAGGCGTAGTGATCGAACGGGGGCGTCTGATTGATGAAGCTCCCACATGGGCATCCATTCTGGGAGTATCAATGCCCGAAGCACAGGGAATATCCCTGAACGAACTGTTGAGGGATCCGATAGAAATTAAAAAATGATTCAGAAAAAGGGTATGAAAGGAAGACAAAATCAAAATGAAAACAGAAAAAATTTTATTGGCGGCTGCAGTACTCCTGATGACAGGATGTTCGCAGTCAACAGAGCCGACAAAGGAAACAGCAGCGGAGACATCGGGGAACAGCGAACCGGTCAAGATTGAATTCTGGCATTCCATGGGAAGCTCCACGGGAGAACTGATTCAGGAGATTGTGGATGAGTTTAATGCTTCTCAGGATGAGGTACAGGTCGACGCGATTTATCAGGGAGATTACACGACGGCCGGGACTAAATTGCAGGCGGCAGTATCCGGCGGAAATGCGCCGGAGGTTGTTCAGATTGAGATTACGAGGGTTGGGATGTACGCCTCTCAGGGACTTTTGATGGATATGCTTCCTTACGCAGAGAATGATCCGGACTTTGATCTGGACAGTATGTATCCGGGTGTGATGGACTTTTCCTATTATGAGGGTCAGCTGGTAAGTCTGCCAAACGGCAGAAGTGTGCCGGTTATGTATTATAACGCAGACGCTCTGAAAGAAGCCGGGATCGAAGAAGCGCCGGAGACATGGGAGGATCTGAGAGAAGCGACAAGGAGTCTGACAACAGACGATATGATCGGTTTTGGCGCACCGTTAGGTGATTCCTGGTATTATCTGGCATTGATGCTGACCGCCGGTGGGCAGGTCTACAATGACGAAGGAAATAATATCGGTTTTTACGGAGAAGCTGGCACCAAACCTCTGCAGCTGTGGCTGGATATGCAGGAGGAGGGTTCTCTGTATATTCCGGAGGGCGAGGATTACGCTTCCAATTCCGCTTTGAGAAATGCTTTTATGGCAGGAAAGTGCGGAATCACGATGCAGAGCTCCGCTCAGTACCGCAGTCTGGCAGACAACAGTGAGTTTGAGGTGGGCGTTGCCTATATTCCCAAGGATGTTACCTATGCGGCGATTCCGGGCGGCTCCAATCTGGTTGCCTTTGAGGGAATGAGTGAGGAAAAGGCAGAAGCCGCATGGAAATTTATGAAATATATGTGTAGCGGTGACGTCGCGGGCAAGTATGCGGCAGGTACCGGCTATCTTCCTACCAGCGATGCGGCTCTGAATTCCGATATTTATCAGGAAATGCTGGCTCAATATCCTTATCTGGACGTAGCAGTCGGTCAGCTGGAGTACTTTGTAGATATGCCGTTTGATGAGGCGTATACAGAGATCAAGGACAATGTGATCGGAAAATATGTTCAGGAATGTATCATTGGCGGTATGAGTGCGGAAGACGCGGTGGAAAACATGTACCAGGAAGCAGGAGCCTTTTATCAGTAAATAGGACAGGGAGAGTTTCTCCTGCGCATACAAAGGACAGCCCCGGACAGCTAATGACTGATGGGGCTGTTATTTTGACGGAATTCGGCAGGTGTTGAGCCGGTTTTCTGAGAGAAAATTCTCGTAAAATAGCTCTGGCTGTAGTAGCCGACCTGCAGGGTGATTTCTTTGATGGGAAGGGATGAGTCGGCAAGCAGTTCCTTTGCGCGGGCGATGCGTAACTCTGTGAGATAATCCGTAAAGCGCATCCCGAGGCGCAGCTTGAGCTGTGTTCCCAGATGATTGGGGGTGAGATCGTATCGATCTGCAATTTCGGTCAGAGAGATGTCCTGAGAAAAATGTTCCCGGATGTAACAAAGAATCTGTTCCATTTTATCAGGAACCGGATCTTGAGGGAAAACCGAGATACGGATTTCCTCCAGACATCGCTCCAGCCCGACGGGCAGGGAAAGGGCAGATTGCAAGTCAGACTAAACACGTCCGGTTAGCGACGATATAAAGCGAGATAAGTGATCCATCTGTGAACCGGTCAGCGGTTTTTCTTTCAGCTGTTGCAAAATGCGGGGGTACAGCGACTGATATTCTTCCGGCTGTCGCTGGAATAAAGAATCCCTCAGATCGATCCATAATCCGGAAAAAAGCAGTTCCTCACTGTCCGGTTCGGGAAAAAGAGCATAATGATATCGTTTGCTGATGCCGTGGAGGACGCGAAGGGGTGAAAGCCGGAGAAGGGATTGGATTTGCCCGGCAAGTTGATCCGGTTCATGGCAGACCGAGGAGAGAAAAGCAGTGCAGGACGGGGGCAGGATTTCCTGAGAGAACTGTCCAAGGATCGTATAAATGTCATTCGGATTCTGGGAATAGAGCAGGAAAAGAAGACCCTCCTTACAGGGAAAGGAGAGGACAGAGTCCGGGCAGGTTTCCGTGAAATGCGGCTGTCGGAGAGCGGCATCTGGCTGGAGAGTATCACAGGTCAGTAAAATTGCCGAGATAAAATATTTTTCCGGAAATAAAGCGGCAATGTTGTGGTTATGGATAGCTGCGGTGAGCCAGTTCTGCAGGCAATCCCGAATATGGCTTCGGGCGAGAAGCACTTTTTCTCTTGCCCGGGAAATGATCTGTTTCAGAGCCTCTGTTTCCAGCGGTTTGAGCAGATATTCGGCTACATTTAAGTGAACCGCTTCACGGGCATATTCAAATTCGCTGAAACCCGTCATGATATAATAAGCAGTGTCGTGGTAGAGCTGTTTGGCTTGACGGATTGCTTCCAGGCCGTTCAGCCCGGGCATACGGATATCGACCAGGACAATGTCAAAGAAGGCAGTCGTCATGGTTTCTAACATATCGGCACCGTTATAGGCATGGAAGATTGTGATGTCATCGGCGTGCAGCTCTTTCAGACAATACTCGACGGATACGTGAATCAGTGTTTCATCGTCAACAATCAGCAGATTCATTGCAGGCTACCTCCCATGGGATTTTGATTTGTATGCAGGTGATTTCCTCACAGCATATCGTGAGAGAAGTCCGGTCGGACCAGAGCTTCAGCCGCTCGGTTACGTAATGAAGTCCGACGGAATTTCCGGTCTTTTTTTCGTCCGGGTGAAAACCGACACCGTTGTCTTCAACAGATAAAACGAGGAAATCTTCCTGTTGCATGATACGGATGCGGCAGAAACAGGGATGCTCACAGGGCTCAATTCCGTGAATCAGGGCATTTTCTGTCAGAGGCTGCAGCAGCAGATGCGGGATTGCCAGGAGACGGCATTCGGACGGACAGTCGATCTGATAGCTGAGACGCGCTCCGAAACGGAGCTTTTGCAGCTTCAGATAATCATCAAGGAAGCTTAGCTCCTGCTCAATTGTCACATAATTCTTTTTATTTAAAATATAACGCATCATATGAGCCAGGCTGTAACATGCGGAATTAAGAGTTTCTTTTTCCCCTATCTGATTCAGAGCAATCAGACAGGTGATGGTATTGATTAGAAAGTGGGGCTGTATCTGGGACTGCAGAGCATGCAGTTCGATCGATTTCTGCTGAATGGTCATCAGGTATTCTTTTTTGATTTGTTCATTTAACCGGTCAGTCATGCGGTTGACTGAATTGCCGATATCGTTGAACTCATTGACATCGACCCTGGGACAGTGGACAGACAGATCTCCGTTTTCAAGCTGAAGCAGAGTGCTGCGAAGCGTCTGGGCGGAATGATAGATCCATTGATTATAGTATCGATACAGCAAAAAAGCTGTGGAAAGACCCAGAAGATAAATGATGGCGGCAGTCAGAATCAGGAAAAAAATATGACGGATCAGATCATCCAGAGAATAAATCAGATGGATGGTCAGAGGAAAGTTGTCCAGATCTGAGGAAAGGTTGATCCAGTGACCGGAATGATCAGAAAAGCGGCTTTCATTCTGAATCAGGGACAAGGTGCCGCGGGTCAGATTTTTACTGGAATAAATCGCCTCTTGCTTTTCATTGGTGATTACAACGAAGGAATCATACATGAGAGATAAACCTTTTAATCGTGAATCAAAATGACGCGAGGTCAGATTTAACATAATCAGGTTATCCTGTTGCGGCTGCTTCCGGTTATGTATTTTACGTGTAACAAAAAAGGATGACAGATCGATCTCAGAGGAAGGCTCTGTATCTGAAGGAGAAAGCAGGGGAGTGAAGACTGTTTTTCCGTTTTCCTCCTGAGCGTGGATGTACCAGGGTTGTTCGGTGACGGAAAGTTTATCGGTATTAAACCACAATTCATGAAAAAGAGGTCTGCTGTAAAGCAGTCGGCCATCGGACCAGATAATCAGGTCGGTAATATCCGAACGGGAACTGGTCGTGAGGTTCAGCAGATTCTGCATTTCGTCCTGAAAAGACAGAAGATCCGTCAGATACTGAGGAGAATCCGGATCCAGAGGTTTCCTTGAGAAAAAATAAGAATGATAATAAGGGGAGTTCGTGATCACATCAATTTCGTTGCAACAGCTGGTGATAGAATCGGTAATCAGGCTCAGAGAAACCTGCATCTGGTCAGAAGCAGTACACTGAAAACGATAGCTGAACTGGGCGCACAGGATGGCGGTAATGAGAATGGTCGGGATCAGGGTGCTGGTCAGAAAACAGATGAGAAGGCGGCCTGAAATGGTCTTTTTATTAAAAACTGCAGATTTTTTCACGTAACACACCTCATATTCGAAGCTTTGCTGTATAATTTTATTATACCATGCGCCAGAGATTGTTGTTAGCAGGGTTCTGTAATAGTTAGGTAAAATCTGATGAAAAGAAAATGTCTTCGAATGGCTGATAAGGCGGGTATTTGTAAAATATAGGTAAAATTATAGTAGGAATTTCCTCCTGTTTGTGGTAAAATAGATAACATCTGGAAAAAAGGAGGAACATTTATTTATGAAGAAAAAAATGGCACTTTTACTGGCCTGTTCGATGGTTCTGGGTCTGACGGCCTGCGGAAGCAGTTCAAGTACATCCAGCACCACGGCAGCGGCAACTGAGGCTGCTGCAGAAGCAGAAACCGAGGCAGCCGAGACTGAGGCGGCAGAAACCGAAGCGGCGGCAGAGGCAGAGACCGAAGCGGAAGCAGCTTCCGGCGACATGGATGCGCGGATCGAAGCGGCTAAGGCAGAGGGTGAACTGACCGTATACGGTTCCTGCGAGGAAGAATATCTGGCGGCGGCTTGTCAGAATTTTGAAAAGCTGTATGGCATTACCGTAAAGTATCAGAGACTTTCTACTTCTGAGGTTTATACGAAAGTGAAGGAAGAAGCGGGCAATCCGTCCGGCGACGTCTGGTTTGGCGGAACGACCGATCCTTACAACGAAGCGGTGGCGGATGACCTTCTGGAAGCTTATGATGCGATGAATGCGGTGAACCTGATGGGTGACCAGTATAAGGATCCGGAAAACAAATGGTACGGCATTTACAGTGGTATTCTTGGCTTCATGGTAAACAATGAAGAACTGGAGCGTCTGGGTCTGGAAGCTCCGCAGTCCTGGGATGACCTGATTAAAGAAGAGTATAAGGGCCTGATTATGCTGTCCAATCCGAATACCGCAGGTACGGCAAAGCTGGTTATTAACACGATGGTGCAGATGAAGGGCCATGACGAGGCGATGGAATATTTCAAGGCTCTGGATCAGAATGTAATCCAGTATACCAAGTCCGGTTCCGGCCCGTCCAAGATGGTAGGCCCGGGCGAATGTGTAATCGGCATCGGCTTCCTGCATGACGGTATCTACCAGATCCTGCAGGGCTATGACAACATCGGCCTGATCGTTCCGAGCGAGGGAACCTCTGCTGAGATCGGCGCAACCGCGATCTTCAAGGGATGTGCTCATCCGAACGCAGCGAAGCTGTGGATCGAGTATGCACTGTCTCCGGATTGTGTTGACCTGGCAAAAGACAACGGTTCTTATCAGTTCCTGGTAATCACGAACGCGACCCAGCCGGAAGAGGCGGAGGAGTTTGGTCTGGATCTGAGCCTGACGATTGATTATGATTTCGAGGATGCCAAAGCAAACAGCGCACAGTATGTTGAAGACTTCTTTGAGGCACTGGGAAGCTCTGCTGACAGCGCGGATTCCGGCAGATTCCTGACCGAGTAATCTGTATTGGAGATAATGAGAGGAGTATGCCGCGCGTTGCGCGGCATTCCTTTTATATGCGCAGAGCCAAGCAAGGTATTTTGCGGCTAACGCCGCACCCGGCTCGCGCAGACGAGTATGAGGCAAAAAGCTGCCTCCTACTCGATTACAGACTTCCAAAACATTCCGAAAGAGGAAGGGGGACTGACCTTGTCCAGACGACAGAGCGCGGAACTTGAGCGCAAAAAATTTTTTTCTGATCCGATATTGATCAGCATGATTGTGGTTCTGCTGGTCTTTTTATCACTTTTTATTTTATATCCGCTGCTGATGCTGCTGATCGACAGCGTATACTCAGAGGGAAGGATCACAGCGGATGTATTTAAGCGGGTCCTGAGCATGGAACGCTTCCGGCAGGCATTTAAAAATACGCTTGTGCTGGGGCTTATTGTTGGCTTTGCGTCGACGGCGATCGGACTGCTTTTCGCGTATGTGGAGGTATATGTGAAGCTGAAGACGAAGCTTCTGGAAAAGCTGTTTGCTCTGGTTTCGATGCTTCCGGTGGTTTCGCCTCCGTTTGTACTTTCCCTGTCGATGATTATGTTATTTGGCCGCAGCGGACTGATCACGCGGTCGCTGCTGCATATTTATGATTCCAATGTATATGGGTTAAAGGGCATCGCGATTGTGCAGACGATGACCTTCTTTCCGGTCTGCTATCTGATGTTAAAGGGACTGTTAAAGAACATCGATCCTTCTCTGGAGGAAGCGACCCGCGATATGGGGGCGACCCGCTGGAAGGTATTTACGAGCGTAACCTTCCCCCTGCTGCTTCCGGGCCTGGGAAACGCGTTTCTGGTGACGTTTATCGAGTCGGTCGCGGATTTCGCCAATCCGATGCTGATCGGAGGTTCTTATGACACACTGGCAACAACGATCTATCTGCAGGTGACGGGAGCCTATGACTCGACGGGCGCAGCTGCGATGTCGGTTGTCCTGCTGTCCCTGACGGTGGTGCTGTTCCTGATCCAGAAATATTACCTGGAAAAGAAGACGGCAGCGACTCTGACCGGTAAGGCTTCCCGCCAGCGGATGCTGATCGAGGATGCCAGCGTGACGGTTCCGCTGACCATTTTCTGCGGTCTGGTGGCTGCTTTTGTCCTTCTTCTTTATATCATGGTGCCCTTTGGAGCATTGTTTACCCTGTGGGGACGGGATTACAGCCTGAGCCTGAAATGGTTCCAGTATATGCTCAAGACGAGCGGTCTGAAGGCATTTAAAGACTCCTTTGTGCTTTCTCTGATTGCGTCGCCGCTGACTGCATTCCTTTCGATGGTTATTTCTTACCTCGTGGTCAAGAAGACATTTAAGCTGAAAGGTTTCATCGAGTTTGTATCCATGCTGGCGATGGCGGTACCCGGTACGGTACTTGGTATCGGTTATATCCGCGGCTATGCAAATGGTCTGTTCCGCACCGGTCTGATGAGCGGTCTCTATGGGACCAGCCTGATTCTGATCATTGTATTTATCGTGCGAAGTCTGCCGACGGGGACACGAAGCGGCATCTCGGCATTGCGCCAGATCGATAAGTCGATCGAAGAGTCGGCGTATGACATGGGTGCCAATTCTGCCTATGTCTTTATGACTGTGACGCTGCCGCTGATCAAGGATTCGTTCTTCAGCGGACTGGTTACCGCTTTTGTCCGCAGCATTACGGCAATCTCAGCCATCATTCTGCTGGTGACGCCGGATTTCCTGCTGATTACCTGCCAGATCAATGAACAGGCAGAGAAGGGCAACTATGGCGTCGCCTGTGCCTACGCCACGGTACTGATTGCGATTACCTACGGCGCGGTGCTGGTGATGAATACGCTGATTAAATTTTTCGGTGTGAGCCGCAAGATCAAAGAGGAGGACTGATCAGATGGAGAAGAAGAAAAAAGGCGTGCGCCTGGAGCATATTTCAAAAATTTACAATGACCCCAAGACCGGAAAGGAGTTCTACGCGGTTCAGGACGCAAACCTGGATATTGAGCCGGGTACTTTTGTGACGCTGCTGGGGCCTTCCGGCTGCGGCAAGACGACGATCCTGCGTATGATCGCGGGATTTGAGAGCCCGGACGAGGGCGAGGTATACATGGACGACGAGGCGATCAACAGCCTGACGCCTAACAAGCGCGATACGGCGATGGTATTTCAGAGCTATGCGCTGCTGCCGCATTACAACGTATTTGATAACGTGGCTTATGGTCTGAAGATCCGCAAGCTGCCAAAAGATGAGATCCGGGAAAAGGTTCTGGATATTCTGAAACTGGTGGAGATGGAAGGAATGGAATCCCGTATGACCAACCAGCTTTCCGGCGGCCAGCAGCAGCGTGTGGCACTGGCGCGGGCTCTGGTGTTGGAGCCGGGCGTGCTGCTTTTTGACGAGCCATTGAGCAATCTGGACGCAAAGCTGCGCGTAACGATGCGGACCGAGATCCGCAAGATCCAGCAGAAAGTCGGCATCACCGCAATCTACGTGACCCACGACCAGTCTGAGGCGATGAGCATATCTGATAAGATCATCATCATGAGCCGCGGCAAGGTCGAGCAGATCGGAACACCGCGGGAGATCTATTACCATCCACATTCCAAATTTGTGGCGGATTTTATCGGCGAGGCAAACTTTCTCGACTGTCAGGTGGTAAACACTTCCGGCGATACGGCAAGGATCCGCGTGGCCGGGGAGGAGATCGAGGTAGCTAATTACGTCGGCGCGAAAACCGGTGACACAGCATCCCTGGTCATCCGTCCGGAGGCCGCCAAACTCGCCGATCAGGGCGTGATCCAGGGCACCGTCACCTTGTCCACCTTCATGGGCGCTTATCAGTATTATCAGATGAGCATCGGCGATATGGAAGTGCAGATCACCGACTATCATCCGGTCAACCGCCGCGTTTACGAGACTGGAGAGAAAGCATATCTGGACTTCGATCCGGCGGGGGTTTATATTCTGTAGTTTTACACCTCCCGCAGTTCCAGCCGCGGTACGGCCACCATGGAATAATTGGTATGATAAATGACAAATCCCGGTGCGCCTCCCGCGGCTTTTTTGACGTGTTTGCGCTGGATATAATCGATCTCGACTTTCTCTGACGCGCGGCCCTTTGAGTAATAGGCGGCAAGAGAAGCCGCTTCTTCAAAGACCCGGTCCGGGAGTTCCTTTCCTTCGGTCTTGACGATGACGTGAGAACCGGGGATGCCCTTGGCATGAAACCACCAGTCGCCGCCATCCGCGATTTTAAAGGTGACTTCTTCGTTCTGATAATTATTTTTGCCGACATAGATATGGAAGCCGTCGCTTGATAGATAATGATAGGGTCGGCTGGTGATTTTCGGCTTTTTGCTTCCGGCGGGACGTTTGCGGATAAAGCCATACTCCATCAGCTCCTCACGGATCTGGGTGAGTTCCTCCTCTTTGACCGCGATATCGAGAGAGGTACTGATCGATTCGAGATGGTCGATCACCCGGCGGGTCTCCTGAATCTGTTCATTCATGGCCTCGTTGGTTCGTTTGAGTTTATTATAGCGGGCGAAATATTTCTGTGAATTTTCCTGAGCAGAGAGTTTTGTATCCAGAGGGATACGGATCTCCTGACCGGTGTAATAATTGAGGCAGCGGAGTTCTTTCTCGCCGCCGGACAGTTCATAGCCGTAGGTATTGATCAGTTCTCCCCAGACTTTATACTGGTCACGTTTTTCTGTATCTTTGAGCTGCTTGAGCTGCAGGTCATATTTTTTATAATTGCGTTCCAGATCGGTCTGGATGATTTTGCGCAGATCGGCGGATTTCTGCCGGATGCGGGTCAGGATACTTTTCTGTGCGTAATACTGTTCCAGAAGTTCACTGATACTGGAGAAAACAACTGCCCTGCGTGATTCTCCGGCCAGACAGGTCAGCGGAAGAGAAGCGTATTCCTCCGGCTCGTCGTCCCGATAGACGATATTGGGTGTAAAACGGGCGTTTCTGACATCATCCATCATCAGAGAAAACATATGGTAGAGATGTGTCAGTTCTGTAGCAGAGTACGTATTTGCGGAAATGTCGCCGTCCAAAGAAGCCATATGGCACAGTTCCGTCGCCATGATCGGGCTGATACCGGTGAGTTTCTGGTACAGTGCTTTTTGCAGAGGCGCGGGGGCGGAGCCGATCCGGGAAATAAAATCTTCCTCTGTAACTGTAAAGGGATCTGCTTTTTCTGTTGTTTGCGGGATGAAATAATTGCGCCCAGGCAGGACTTCCCGCACCGAACTGATCTGAGACGAGATATGTTTAATGCTGTCGAGAATGATGCCATCCTCCCGGCAGAAAATGATATTGCTGTGTTTGCCCATCAGCTCTACGATCAGCCGTTTGCGGCGGATATCGCCCATTTCGTCCAGATGCTCGATCTCAAATTCGATGACGCGTTCCAGACCGGGCTGACACACACGGATGATGCGCCCGGAGCCGATATGCTTGCGCAGCAGCATACAGAAATTCGGAGCCGTGAGCGGCGCCGTCTTGTTATGTGAGGTAAAATAAACCAGCGGCAGGCTTGCGCTGGCAGACAGAGAGACCCGGTATTGTTCCCGGCCGTTTTTTATTGTAAAGAGAAGCTCGTCCTTCTCCGGCTGCGCGATCTTATTGATCTTTCCGCCGGTGAGCTTTTCCGACAGGTCGTGTGTCAGATTTGCGATTACGATTCCGTCAAGTGCCATAAAATCACTCCCAACTTATTTTTTGACAGGATAACTATAGCAGAATCGCGGTATTTTTACAAGTCGGCAAAATGAGTTTAAAGCTTCCGGGATAAGGGGGGGACGGAGTCAGGATAAAAGGTAAAGCAGGAAAGACAAAGTACGAGGTACTCAGTTTTCCTGCTTTTATAGGAAAGTTCGTTGTAAGATAAAAAGTCCTCCGGGCAGAGCGCTGAGCGCCACCGGTACTCAGCGATAGCGCGAACGTGCGTTAAGGATTATTCTCTTGATTCTATGGAGTCTGAAGAGAACCGTCTGGGTTACGGGTCTGAGTCCACAGAGTAACCGGGTGATCGCAGGAGTAGCGGGCCGCGGCTTTTTCGTCGATATCTACGCCGAGTCCTGGTTTGTCGGATACGTAAACGTAACCGTTGTCATATTCGGGCATACCGGTAAATACCTCATACAACGCGTCTGCGGTATCATCGGTCTTATTCTGCTGCAGGAACTGATAGGACTTGATACCGCTCCATTCCTGAAGTCCGAAGTTAGGAATCGCAAGATCAATATGGATGATTGCGGCGGCGCCTACCGGAGACAGATCCGGCGGACAGTGCCAGCAGGTCCGCACGCCGAACTGATTGGCAAACGCAGCCATGCGCAATGCCGGAGTGATGCCTCCGATGTCAGATAAATGAGGACGCAGGTAATCGACACTATGTTCGATCACAGCGTTGTGCCATTCATTGGTATTTACATAAAGTTCACCATGACTGAGAGGCGTCGTGCAGTAATTATGAATCTCGCGGAGCCAGTTTACGTTTTCCGGAGATACGACGTCTTCCAGGAAGAATAGACGATAAGGATCCAGAGAATGGCAGAACTCTCTGGCCTGAGCGGGACTGATCCGTTCATGGACGTCGTGGACAAATTCGATCTCGTCGCCTAATTGTACGCGAAGTTCTTCGAACATCTTTACGGTGTTTCTCATATAAAGGTTGGAGTCAATGTAAGTACCGATATTGGCATTTTTAGCTGCGCCCGGGCAGGCAGTTCCATATTCCGTGCCGCCATAGGCGCCCAGCTGACAGCGGATATATTTGAGGCCAATGCTCTGATAACCTTTAATATCTTCAATTAATTCGTGAATATCGCGGCCATCAGCATGACGGTAAACCGGTATGCCGTCCCGCATTTTTCCGCCGAACAGTTCATACAGAGGCATACCGGCCATCTTTCCTTTGATATCCCACAGTGCCATATCGACGCCGGAGATCGCATTGTTTTCGATAGGTCCCGATCTCCAGTAAGCATTCTGGTGCATTAACTGCCAGAGATCCGATATGCGGCTGACCTCTCTGCCGATGAGCAGAGGAGCAATATAAGTTTCAATTAAATGTTTGACAGTTGCCGTTCGATAACAAAAAGTGGAGCATCCGAGACCATAAAGACCATCTACGTTTGTTTCAATTTTTACAACAAGCAGATTGATGCCGCCTGGAGCGGTTTCAATTGCGCGGACTGAGCGAATCTGAGTAGCCATGATAGAAACCTCCTTGTCATACATGATGATGAATAATAGGCTGTAATACAAGTTGAATTATAATGAAAAAACCGGGAAAAAGCAATGATTTAAGGAAATATTTTGTTCATACTTGAAAAAACTGGCATTTTGCACAAAAATCAAGGCAGAAATTTGTTGAAAGAGCAGAAATTGTTCTTTTTTAAAATTAAATATTGACATTTATTTATGGGATTTCTATAATGAACCTAGCTGTAATACAAGTTGGCGAACAGACTAAAAGAAGTACGACAAGTACAGGTTCTTGCAGAGGAACAGTAAAAACTACTGAATTTTACAATCACGATTTTTTAATGAAGGGAGAAAAGTAACATGAAAAAGAAACTTGCATTATTAATGGCAGCTGCTGTGACCATGAGTTCCCTGACGGGATGTCTCAACAATACGTCGACCACAAATGCCACCACTGCGACGGTGACGACAGCTGCGGAAACACAGGAAACAAAAGTTGAGGAAAGTGGTGAGACAGAAGCAACAGAAGCGGCTGAGCCCGAGGAACTGACATATGAATTTAACGCAGATAACGTCGGTGAGCATACGTTTTCTCTGTCGACGACGGCGACATCGGGAAGCGCTCTGTCCGATGTGGCACATTATCTTGCTGATCGTGCGAATGAGCTTTCCGGCGGGAAGATCACGATTAATGTGTTTGAAGGCTCTTCACTCGGGAGCGAGGCGCAGAACCTGGAGGCTCTTACTGCGGGAACGCTGGATATGGCCATTATCGCAGTAGAGTTTTATGTAAATTCGATTCCTCAGGTGGGAGCGCTGATTCTTCCTTATATGTATGAGGATTATGATCAGGTGCAGGCAGTTCTGGAAGGCGAGGCCGGCGAATATGCTTCACAGCAGTTCCTGGATGTGGCTAAGGTGAAAAATCTGGGCTACTATGTAATGGCTTTCCGCAATATGTATATGACGAAAGCAATCAATACGGTTGATGATCTTGCGGGAGTAAAGATCCGTGTTCCGGAGTCTTCTCTTTATGTAGATACGTTTAAGATGATGGGAGCAGCGCCGACTCCTCTTGCCATGGGTGAAGTTTATACAGCAATTGATACCGGCGTTGTCAGCGGACTTGAGAACACCCCGGATGCGTGCCTGAATAACTCGTTCTTTGAAGTGGCGCCATATTTCAATATGACAAATCATCTGAACGCCCCGACGACCTTCTCCATGTCGGCTAAAGTGTTCGATGGCCTGAACGAGGACGAGCAGAATCTGCTGCTGCAGGCCGGCCTGGACGCATCTCATTTTGGTCTTGAGACGACCAAGACGACAGACCAGGATTATCGTGACCAGCTGAAGGAAAAGGGAATGGAGTTTGTCGAATCTGATATCGAGTCCATGAGAGCAAAGATTGACTATAATGCATATGATTTCATGGATTCCGAAGAGGCGCAGACACTGTTTGATTTGGTACAGCAATCGCTGAACTAGGATATTCCGTGGTCAGGGCAGGTGATCTCACTGCCTGCCCTGGATTTTTTCGGACTAAGATTTCGGAAAGGGGTAGGAAATTGCCATGCTGGCACAGTTAAAAAAACTTACAGAACTGATCAATAAATTACTGATGGGAGTGATTGTTGTTCTCTTCCTGCTGATGTTTGGCATTACAAATTTAAATGTCATCATGCGTTACTTTTTCAACAGCCCGATTGTTATTTCTGTTGAAATGGGACGATATTGCTTTGTGTCTTTGATATTTCTTGGCGCTATCTTTACGACAAAGGAAGATAAACATATCCATGTGGACTTTTTCACCGGATTATTTCCGGAAACCATACAGATGGTGATTGAACAGATCGGTCGTATCTTTATGGGAGTTTTTTTCGCGATTGTAACGTATGAGACATGCAGGATGGCGATTGCCAATGTCAATATTAAGTCATCTGCGATGCAGATTCCGATGGCGGTTCCGTATTTTATTATGGCGTTCGGCTGTGCGGGCGTCACATTGGAGTCATTCATCAATTTTGTACTTTATCTGAAAGGTGATAAAAAGAAAAACAGAAATAAAGAGGAGGACATGCTGTCATGACAATTTTATTTGTTTCCTTTTTTGCCATGCTGTTGGTTGGCATACCGGTTGCGGCGGTTATGGGCATCTCCTCAATGCTGTATTTGATGAGTCAGGGAATGGACGTCCTGACGATACCTCAGCGAATGTTTGCGGGAGTTGATTCATTCTCACTGATGGCAATACCGCTGTATATTTTTGCCGGAGAAATTATGAACCGATGCGGAATTACACGGAGAATTTTTAATTTCGCTTCGGAGATTGTAGGCTTTCTGGCCGGCGGCCTGGCACTGGTGAATGTCCTTGCTTCGACCATGTTCGCAGGCATTTCCGGGTCTACGTCGGCAGATGTGGCTTCCCTCGGCGTCATGGAGATCAGCGGAATGACGGAGGCCGGATACAGCCGTCCCTATGCTACGGCGATTACCTGTGCTTCCGCGACAATCGGGTCCATTATTCCGCCTTCGATTCTGATGGTACTGTATTCTTCCATTACAGGCATTTCCTGCGGTAAGCTTTTTATTGCCGGTGTAGTGCCCGGGCTGATGGTCTGCGTGTCACAGATGCTGTACTGCTATTATAAGGCGAAGACAGATCCAGAACACTGCGATGGGAATTACCGGCCGAAGTTCAATCTGAAAAGATTGGTGATTGCCGCGGCAGACGCGATCCCTGCTCTTATCATGCCCGGTATTATTATCGGCGGGACACTCAGCGGAGTTTTCACAGCTACAGAAGCAGGAGCAGTGGCTGGGCTGTATGGTGTTTTGATCGGCGTGTTTTATTATCGCGAATTTCATCTGAGCGATCTAACGGATACGATAAAATCAACGGCTTTTATGGTAGGACAGAGCTCTTTGATCTTTTCGTCGACCAGCGCATTCAGTTATTGTATTGCAATCCTCCAGGTGCCCAATAAGCTGAGCATCTTTATTGCAGGACTGACCAGCAATCCTTACATCATTATGTTCCTGATGATTGTAGCGATGATGATTATCGGCTGTTTTATGGATACAACGCCGGCTGCGATCATTATGGTTCCGATTTTCCAGCCGTTGGCGGCAAGCTTTGGTTTTGACAGCATTCACTTTGGCATGGTAATGGTACTTACCTTTATCTTCGGCGGGATTACGCCGCCGGTAGGAGCGACGCTTTTTATCGCAAGCTCCGTCGGGGGAGTCTCTCTGGCGAAACTGGTGAAAGATATGTGGCCGTTAATTTTGCTGTTCTTCATTGTAATGATGCTTGTTGCTTATATTCCCCCGCTTACAACGACACTGCCTATGCTGGTGGCATGATTTTGCCGGAGACAGATCGACCGAAAAAGGAAAATGCTTGCGGATGTAAAAAACAACGAGTATAATAAATAACAGATACAAAAATGGTTTGAAAATTGAGGTTTTTTGCGTATGGGATTGAGCGGAGTCAATGTAACCGAACAGGTTATGAAACATATCAAAGGAAAGCTGGCAACCGGCACATGGACGGTCGGAAGTAAACTTCCGTCGGAAAATGAACTTTGTGCTGAACTGGGATGCAGTCGGACAAGTATACGGGCAGCGATCCAGAAATACAACGTTCTCGGTGTGCTGGAAACACAGAGGGGAAAAGGAACCTTTGTCCGATCGGTTGAACCAGTATTGTCGGCATTGGGAACAGAATCGATTATGCTGAGAGAAACGAGAGATCCGTCATCCGTGAGCATAGATATCGAAACATTCCGGAAATGGCGGCAGGTGCGGCGATATATCGAGCCGCAGATCATTTACGATGTTGCCGGTTCGGCGACGTCGGAATTAATTGAGCAGCTGAAAAGTATTAACCGGGAACAGTTCGAGGCAGTGGGAGATCAGGAACTGTTTATCCGGAAAGAAGTAGAGTTCCATATGGCGCTTGTCCGTTTTCTGGGGAATGTCTTTTTGATCGATATTATGCAGGGCCTGTTTTCGATTCATGAGTTGTTGGTTCTGGCAAACAATGAATTTGGTTATACGAGCGGCGTGTGTGACCATATGCAGATGACCGACGCAATTGAGCATCATGACGCAGAAAGAGCTTCAAAATTAATGAAGATTCATCAGAGTGATTTTCTCGAGTCTCACGTTGCTGACGGAAAGACTTCTTAAGTATGAAACTGTCGGCGGTCCGTAAGATTTTTACGGATTGCCGGCAATTTTTATAGAGAATGATCACTATTTTTCATGAGATTTTACTTGACATTCCGGAATATCATTGTATAATAAACATGTTGTGAAAACAACTCAGGAAAGCAGGTATCCACCTCACCTCGGCACAATCGCGTGACCCTGGTTCATAACAGAGAGACATTGACGGATATTTCCGTTGTGTACTTATGAGGATGGATAGATTTGTATCTATTCATTTTTTTATGCACAGGGGCGCGAAAGGAAGTTTTCCAGCTGTCGCTGGACGCGCCCCGCGCGGGCGAGCAGGAAAAGTCATCCTGCTCGATTGAGGAATTTCAAAGCCGCATAGGGAATTCGGTGGGACTGATCGGAAGCAGTGAAACATCAATCAGATTTTTGACAAATGGAGGTGTACAACGATTAGTGATTTAATGGTTAACGAACAGATTCGTGACAGAGAAGTTCGTTTGATTGGGGAGAATGGAGAGCAGCTTGGTATTATGTCTTCCAGAGATGCTTACAAGATGGCGCAGGAGGCGGAACTCGATCTGGTAAAGATCGCTCCGAACGCAAAACCGCCGGTTTGTAAGATTATTGACTATGGAAAATATCGTTACGAAATGGCCAGAAAAGAAAAGGATGCCAGGAAGAAGCAGAGGATCATTGAGGTCAAAGAGGTTCGCCTGACTCCGAATATCGACACCAATGACTTGAATACCAAGGTAAGTGCGGCGCGCAAGTTTCTGGAAAAGGGCGATAAGGTAAAGGTTTCGCTTCGTTTCCGCGGCCGTGAGATGGCTCATATGTCAAAGTCGAGGTATATTCTTGATGATTTTGCAGAGACGTTAAAGGATATTGCGGTCATCGACAAACCGTCAAAGGTTGAGGGAAGAAGCCTGGTTATGTTTTTAACTGCGAAGAAGTAAAAGACCAATGTAAATTAAGGAGGAAGGAATCATGCCTAAATTAAAAACCAAGAGAGCGGCTGCAAAGCGTTTCAAACTGACCGGTACCGGTAAGCTGAAAAGAAATAAAGCATATAAATCTCATATTCTGACTAAGAAATCCCCGAAGAGAAAGAGAAATCTCAGAAAGAGTACGGTCACTGATATCACAAACGAGAAAGTAATGAAGAAGATTCTGCCGTATCTGTAGGATTGATCAGGAAAGAAGGAGGAAAAACGCAATGGCAAGAATTAAAGGCGGTTTAAACGCAAAAAAGAGACATAAGAGAGTGCTGAAGCTGGCAAAGGGTTACAGAGGAGCACGTTCCAAGCAGTATAGAATCGCAAAACAGTCCGTAATGAGAGCACTTACCAGCTCTTATGCCGGACGTAAGCAGAGAAAGAGACAGTTCCGCGCATTGTGGATTGCCCGTATCAACGCGGCGGCACGGATCAACGGTCTTTCTTATTCCAAGTTTATGTATGGTCTGAAGCTGGCAGAGGTTGATCTGAACCGCAAGATCCTGGCGGATATGGCTGTCAACGATGCAGAGGGATTTGCAAAGCTGGCTGAGCTGGCAAAGGCAAAACTGGCTTAATGATAATCCGGTATTAATATCTGTATATCGGACAAATGATATTTATGGTTTCGCACCCCGCATTTGCAATCTCGTCTTTACAGGACCGAGATTGCGGGTGTGCAGGCCATGTATAAATTCTCATATATTTAGTTCTATATTAGTCCTTTTTTATATTATTTAGTTCTTTTAACAATTTGTACCTCACACCCTAACGCATTTACTATATTAACAAATAATTTTAATGATGGGCTGTGCTGACCACTTTCTAATCGTGAAATGGCCTGCTGCTTATTTCCGGTTAGGGCTGCTATTTGGCTTTGAGATATGTGTTGTTCTTTACGGATAGTAACTAAACGATTGATTAATTCTTTTTCAGATTCGGCTGCAATGAATGTAGGCGCCGGCATATTTAGTTTTTGTGTGAGTGGAATGTTTCCCTGCTCCATTTCGATTGCCTCTAAGAGACTTTGGTGCATATCTTCATAGAATCCCATATCATTCCTCCTTTAATACCTCAACCAGCTTTTTTAATAGTTTCTTTTCTTTTTCTGTCAAATCAGTCTGCTCACTTTTTATATAAACATTCAGAAAATAAATACATTCTTTTATTTCTATATCTACATAGATAACACGACCACCACTGCGTTTTCCTGTATCCATAAAAGGAATGCGTATTTTTCGGATACCACCAGTACCGGAAATTACATCTCCTGTTTTGGGATCCTTTAAAAGAATTTCTTCTAACGTACATAAATCGTCATCGGTTAATCCCAGAGAGTGCCATTTTGTGGTAAAAGACGGTACTTCTTTAAATGTTCTGTTTATACAAATTTTAATTTTCCCTTCATTTAAGATTACAACACATTTGTTGTATTGTCAAGAAACAAATATATATCTGATACTGTTAAAAATTTTGAATTTTCATAAGGATTTGTCTTTGATATGATTCAAGATTTTAAAGGTTAAAGAAAAAAATCTACGAAACATCTGGTCTCGTAGATAGATAGAAACTAAAATGCGGAAGATGGGACTTGAACCCACACGACGTGACCGCCACTAGATCCTTAGTCTAGCCTGTCTGCCAATTCCAGCACTTCCGCGAACTCATATACTATAACACATTTTTAGTATTTATGCAAGCTTTTTTTGATAAATATGATCGTTTAATATAAATCTGATCTTACAAATGAAATTTCCGGGTGACTAATCGAATAAAGGACTTTTCCGCTTCTGAAAGCTGATAACCTGTGCGGGTGGCGATAACGAACTCGACAGTTCTAGGATACGAGCCTATGGAGCGGTATAGCGGGGGAAGGATATAATTTTTAAAACAGTGCGTACTGATATCGAAAGAAAAAGCATATCCCATGCCTCTACATGCAAGGGCTAAGAGAACTTATATTGTTCGCAGATCGAATGTTCCTGTGACAGCTGAGAATGTCCATGTGTTGCAAATGCTGGATTTGTTAAAAAATTTAAGTTCTTACCTGGACACAGATCAAAATGTTAAGAATACAAAAGAAAAGTTTTCGAAGTATATTGAAAAATATGGAATCACAAAAAAGGATGTAGACCTATATATTCGGGACTTTCCTCTTGGCATATACAAAAATTATTACGAATTGGAGTTAGAAGATGTATTTGCACAAAGCAGACAGAGAGCTTCCTATCGATAACTGAAGTAAAATTGAAGTTATTTATAGAGCTTTCTTATTAAGCCTGACAGTCCTGATATAAATGTACGATATTTTTAGGTAACTGACCGGTTAGCATTTTGCAGCATTGATTCATATGAGATTGATCATAATATCCGGATAGCAGCGCCAATTCAGATAAAGATATTTCTTCTCCGCCGGAGTTATAACATTGACACATCCATTGGAATTGCGTTAATTTGCAAAACTGCTTAATAGAGACACCCAAAGTATCATGTATAAGCATACGAAGATATCTGCCGGAGTATCCGATTTGGTGTTCCAGTTCTTTTATAGTAATTGTGCCATGATGATTTATAATCTCATCAATGATATGAGTAACGATTATATTATTCCGGTAGGTGCTGTTTAATCTTTGATTGATGTATTCTGCAATAATTGAATAGCGTTTGGCGAAGTCATCCGCATGGTATAATTTCTCATTTATGTCATTTCCATAGTAACAGGCATTTGCAAGATCAATTCTGGAATTTCCAATATCTTCAATTGCATATTTGAAGAGATTCCCAATATACCCTGTTTTTAACCGTACACCAAAAATACAGTTTACATCTGGCAGAAAATCCAGCTCATTCATAAACTGCATGGAATCGGAACTGGTCATGATATAACTGTAAATGTTGTTGTCAGTATAGAAAACCATAATATCAGCGCATACATCCGGCAATGCGATATTTTTCTGGCAGTCAAAATGGTCAACCTGATAGATTTCCCATACTACCTTGCTGATCGGGTTGTTTGGTTCAGGAGAAAAATTTTTATAACAATTATTAAATTCGAGATACGGTTGAAATGTAGAGCGGTTATCCATATCGGCCACCTCCTGCCTTCTGCATATAAGTTACGGGAGTTAAAAACAAAATAAAAAAGGTGCCTTTTTCAAGACACCTTCGTCATTGCGTACTATAACATAAAATTGTATTTATGTCAATTATCAGTTATGCGACGGATGCGCCGCCATCCACGTAAATAATCTGTCCAGTGATATGATCAGCATACCGGGAACATAAAAAGACAATCATGTAGGCGATATCTTCATGGGTTTGAGCACCTCTGGCAAGTGGGATGTAGGTACGCAGATATTCTTCCCATGCTTTTTCCCGATTTTTACCTTCTTTTTCTGCCGTATCAAGAATGTCCTCCCACATTTTCGTCAATACAATTCCAGGTCCTACGGCATTTACATTAATATTGTAATCAGCACCGGCAAACGCGGCGGACTGAGTCATATAATTGACGGCTGCCTTGGCCATTCCGTAATGACCAAAGCCAAGCTCGTGTGGCAGGTCCCTTCGCCCGGCAAAGGAAGTCGTCGATACAATTTTGCCGGCATTGTATTTTTTCATCCGGCGTAAGGCACACTGAAGCCCGTTGTTTACACCAAGCTGGTTTGTCATGATAACATTCATTATTTCTTCCTGTGAACAGTCGATAAACGGTGTAACACAGTCAATGCCAGCATTGTTAATCACGATATCCAGACGGTTTGTTTCTGCTTCTGCTTTTTCCAGAACGGCGTCTATCTGGTTGATATCTTTGACATCACAGGCAATGGCTGTCGCCTGATATCCATCACTTATAATCTCTTTCATTACTTTGATACAGTTTGCTTCAGTGCGGCTTGCCAGATATACATGGGCACCTGCGCGTGCAAGTTCTTTTGCAACGGTGGCGCCGATCCCTTTTCCTGCGCCAAATACAACAGCGGTTTGTCCGGATAAATCAATTGTCATGATTCCCATAATTATGTCCCCCTTCGATATTTTTAAATTTGAATCTGCTGTAATTCAAAAAGCATTCCTTCCGGATCTTTGAAATAAACCCAATAACAGATGGTGCCATCACCGAGCTCTGCTTTTTGCGGTTCCAGAAAAGGTGTCACTTTATGTTTCGCAAGCTCTTTTGTCCATTCCTGAATATCATCGACATACAAACATAAATGGAGCTTGCCAGAACAAGCGGCTGTTTCCGGAATAGGAACTGGAACAGGATCTGTTATTTCAATGAATTCAAGCATAACGCCATCTGGCGTTCGCATAAATGCTTCCCTGTGGCAATGTGTTGCAGGATTGCCTGTGATTCCCATGGCAATTCCTTCATTGATGTCATGGAATTCTTCACTCGGGCCACTGAGCAGCTCTAAACCGAGAACGCTACGATAAAAATTTATGATTGTGTCAAGATTTTTCACAATAAATCCCAGATGACTGGTTCCTGTAACTTTCATAATGTATTCTACCTCCTGCGAAATTTGTATTAATCATACAAAAAATGATGGAAGTATCTCTAGGAAAAAGCGGAACTATTTCCGTTTTTTCCTGTTTTTCTTCCGCTTTTTCCTAGATAACAGAATTTCGGTTTGTTAACATACTCGCATAAAGCAAATTCAAAAGCGCAAAAAATACAAAGACGGAGGAGTATTGTATGTTAAAAAAAGATAAAAGCGAAGCTTTATCCAAAGAATTTAATGAATATTATCCGGCAGGTCATTCAAATCTGAGGATTCCTATGGATGTAACGGAGCATCGTCTGTTTATTGCAAAATCCGATGGAACTCATCTTACAGATGTAGATGGAAATGAATACATAGAATACAATGGTTCTATGGGACCCAATATCCTTGGGCACAAGAATCCGGAGTTTGTAAAAAAAATAGTAGAATATATGGAAAACAATGGCACCGCGATTGGTTCGAATCTTTTATTTTCGCCAATGGACGTGGAAGTAGCCAGAAGGCTTACGAAACTAATTCCCTGCGTGGAGGAATTAAAATTTACTGTTACCGGATCGGAAGCAGTGCAGTCTGCGTTCCGGATCATGAGGGCGTATACTGGTAAAACAGTTATAGTCAGGTTCGCCGGAAATTATTCGGGATGGGGAGACAATGTGCTGGGCGGTAAAATCAACAGCAATAAAGAAGAAGTTCCATATATTGATTTTGTAACTAAGGGGACTCCGGAAACAAATCCTTATTATACGGAAGGGAGAATCCCGTGGGCAAATAAAGAAACTTTTCTGATCCCGTGGAATGATTTCGAGGTCTTGGAGGAAACGTTTGATAAATACCACGATATGATTGCCGGAATACACTTTGAAGGTATTGTATGGAATCACGAAGGTTTATATCCAAAGCCGGGATTTGTAGAAAAAATCAGGGAATTGTGTGATAAGTATAATGTAGTTATGTGCATGGACGAGGTTATAACGGGTTTCCGTGTAGGTATTGGCGGTGCTCAGGCAGAACTTGGAGTTACTCCAGACCTTTGTACAATGGGTAAGGCAATTTCAAACGGAATTCCCATCTCCTGTGTGGGAGGAAAGAAAAAAATAATGGATTACATCCGTGGAAATAAGGTATGTGTACCTGGAACTTATCCTGGATATGGGCTTGGTATGGCGGCGATTCTGGCAACGCTGGATGAACTTACAAAAAATGACTGTGCTGCTTACAAGAAGGTATTTAAAGTACAGGAGAAGATCATGGACGGGCTGGTGTCCATTGCTGATAAATATGAAATTCCTCTTACTATAACGGAATCTAACGGCGTATTTTCGACTTTATTCGGAATCCCCGGAGGGAGAAGAAGATTGTATATGAATGAAGAGCTGGAGGGTTTTGATAACAGTATAGTTACGTGCTTCCAGAAATATATGCAGGATAATGGAGTATTCCTCATGTTTGGTGGCAGATGGTATGTGAATATCGCACATACAATGGAAGATGCGGAAAAAACGTTACAGGCAGCCGATAAGTCAATGAAAGCGATGAAGAAAAACGGTTTTCGATATGTAGCAGAATAAGAATTAAGAATAGGCAATTAAAGAGGATTGCACTACAAATGTGTGGTGTTGTCCTCTTTATTTTGTTGGATTTTTGAAAAGGAGATGAGTATATGTCATTAGGCTTGATTAGTGTGTTCTTGATTGTATTTGTCGTGGTCGGAGCTATTGTAACAAAACGTGTTGAAATATGTCTGTTTTTAGCCTGCACCGTGGGAGCAGTGGTTTTATATGGAACGAGTGCCGTTACAGAATTAAGCGCGGTTTTTCAGGAAGCGATAGAAGAAAATGCATGGGTTTTATTAATTGTTTTGTTATTTGGATCATTTATGGCGTTGTTGCAATCGTCTAATGGGCATTTAGGTTTTTCAAAGATTGTTGATCAGGTATGCGACACAGAAAGGAAAACCTTGTTGGCTACATTTATAATGGGAATTGCAATTTTTATAGAAGAACTGCTGAATGCAATGACAATTGGTTCATGCATGAAAACACATTATGATAAAAAGAAAATTCCAAGAGAAACATTAGCGTATCTTTTGGACGCAACTGGCGGACCAATATGCGTTATGATTCCGATTTCCGGATGGGGTGTATGCCTTATGAGTATGTTTGTGCAGGAGGATGCTTTTTTAGCGTTGGGAAGCAATCACATTAAATCTTATTTAAGCGCGTCCCCGCTTTGCTTTTATCCCATAGCGACACTGGTAGTTGCTTTCCTTTTCTGTATCGGCGTTATGCCAAAACTTGGTGGAATGAAAAAAGCCTATGATCGCGTAGAACAGACTGGGATGGTATACAGTGAAAAAAGCAGAAAATATAATCATAAAGTATCAGATGATGTCACAGAAGGGAAAATTCTGGATTTTCTGATTCCGATTGCGGTTTTGATTGCAGTGACTGTCGTGACAGGAGATCTGCTTCCGGCGCTGATCACATCAACAGCTGTTTGTGCGATTATGTATATTCCCAGAAGGCTGATTTCGTCGGAGGAATTATTCCCAATATTAACCAGAGGTTGTTCTGATATGCTGCAAGTTGATGTAGTTCTGTTACTTACATTTGTCCTGCAGATTATAACAGCGAAAATGCGAATGACAGAATATATTATTGAGAAGGTTCAGCCGTATATGGTTGGTACTGTTTTCCCTGTTGTAGTCTTTCTGCTGGTATCTGTGCTGTGCTTTTGCACTGCATCTTTGGTTGGCGTATGTGCTTTGGTTGTACCGATTGCGCTTCCTCTGGGTACGGTAGTAGGAGCGAATACACTGCTTGTTATGGCGGCAGTTATGTCAGGTGCCGGATTTGGCTCCCATGCATGTTTTTATTCGGACGCAACGCTTGTATCCTCCAATATTTCCGGTATCGACAATCTGGAACATGCTACAAGCCAGCTCCCGTATGTAGCAATAGCAGCGGTAATCAGCGTGACGGCATTTTTAATTGCCGGTTTTGTAGTATAGAGATTGTATTTCAAATTTTTAATCACAATTGACAGAGAAATATACAGCAGTTTATAAAGAAATAGAACCGAGGAGGAAAAGAATGAAAAAAAAGAAATATGTGATCACGATTACAAGGCAGTTTGGCAGTATGGGAAGACCAATTGCGAAAAAATTATCTGATATACTGGATATCGAGTATTATGACAGAGATATTGTTGAGCAGGCTGCAAAAAGGTTAAATTTACCGATATCTATGATTGATGAAAACGAAGAGTCGGCAAAAGGAGCATCAAAAAATATATATTTGAGGATGCAGTTCCCGCTTGGACGTCAGAAATCTACAGATGTTCAGGATAAAATTTTTGAGGCGCAGAAAAACATTATCGGGTTTCTGGCAGAAAGAGAGAGCTGTATTATTGTTGGCAGATGTGGTGATTTTGTACTTTCAGAAATGGAGAATGCGATCCATATTTTTATATTCGCACCATATGAGGAGCGGTTAAGGCATTGTACAGATGATTTAAACCTGACGGTCGATGAAGGAAAGAGAATGATAAAAAAGGTAGACGAAGCAAGAGAAGCATATCATTTACAATATGCTGGATATAAACCTGACGATTATCATTACAAGAATATTATGATTGATTCCAGCCTTCTTGGAATCGATGGAACTGCAGAATATTTGGCAGCTTTAATAAAAATGAAATTTGATATGTAATACGGTTGGTTGAAAAAGTCCGTGAGGTTCTGATCAGTAAGGGAACTTTGTCTGACACAGTCAGTTTTACTTTACAAAACAAAACGATGGATTAACAATCTAAGGATTTGCATCATCTTTGTTGCATTTAGAAAAGAAAGGGCTACAATGACTCATGAAAGGACACGAAGCTGTGCTGCTGACCAGTACACCTCGTGCCCTTAATTTTATTATGCATGAGGAGGAAGAAAATGAAAGATGTTATAAAAGTGTCCACAGTCGCCTTTAATGCAAAATGGGGAGATAAGGAGGCTAACCTGAACCGGATTCTTGGCTATATTGAAGTCGCCGCGTCAGAAGGGGCAAAACTGGTGGTATTTCCGGAAATGGGATTGACTGGCTATGATGATGAAGAAGAGAAGCCAAAGGCAGAAAAAATGCAGATGAAGCTTGCGGAACTGGTTCCGGGCCCGTCTTCGCTTGCGGTAGCTGAGATTACGAAAAAATATGGGATTTACGCAGTGTTCGGGATGCCGGAGAGGGATGAGGAGGATCCGGAGATTATTTACAATTCAGCGTGTGTATGTGGGCCTGACGGGGTAATCGGGGCATACCGCAAGATCCATCTTCCATATCCGGAACCTCATTGGGCCACAAGAGGAACGAAACCGATGATCATTGACACCGAATGGGGACCATTTGGTGTCGGAATCTGCTATGATACTTATTGTTTTCAGGAGTTAATGCGGTATTATGCGGCGAAGGGATGCCGGCTTTATATTAACTGTACAGCGCTTGCGAAATGCCACGGGATCGCGCTGGGGTCAACGACCCTCGAAGCCGGGTGTATTACAAACCAGATCTATATTGTATCATCCAACCTGGCAGGAAAGGATCTGTACAATGTGTTCTGGGGCGGAGCAAGTATCCTCGGCCCAAGCACAAATTTCTGGGAAGCGGAGTATTTTGCCGGATACCCGTTCACAGACCCGAAGGCGATTCAGAACAAGATGTATACGGCGACGATTGATCTGGCTTTAGCTACGAGAGAGAAGTTTGAGCCAAACAGCCTGATCAACGGGGCGACCGATTACCGTCCGGCTATCTATAAAGAGATGATGGAAGATCTGCTGAAGGACCCGAAATTCCAAAAGACGGAATTCTAGTTGCAATCCTCCCCTCAAATGAACTATAATGAGGGCAAGTCTGGAAGAAGGAGGAGATTATAAATTATGAGGGATTACAGCAAAACGTCGCCGGAAGAGATCTGGAAATTGATCCGGACGGGGGAAATTGATTATCCGACGGCCGGAATGTGCTCGGGATTCGCGCAGGCAAATCTGGTCATTCTGCCGAAACAGTATGCCGATGATTTTAAAGAGTTTGCCCGGAAAAATCCGAAACCATGTCCGATTCTGGAGGTTGTTGAGGGAACGCCGGACATCCATGATATGGGCGAAGGAGCCAGCATTGTGACAGATATCCCCAGATATTATGTTTACCGGAATGGCGTCCGCACAGAGGAACTGACAGATGTTTCCGCTTACTGGCAGGCTGATTCAGTGGCATTCCTGATTGGATGCAGTTTCTCCTTTGAAGAGGCGCTGATCCGGGAAGGGATTGAGGTCCGTCATATAACGATGGGCTGCAATGTCCCGATGTATAAGACGAATATTGCCTGTGCGGAAGCTGGTGTTTTCCGGGGACCCATGGTAGTCAGCATGCGTCCCATGACGCCGGAAAATGCGCAGAAAGCAAAAGAGATCACAGACCGTTATCCAAATGTCCACGGCGGACCGGTACAGATCGGAGATGCGGAAGCGATCGGGATCCGGGATATCAATAAACCGGATTATGGCGACCGCGTAGAGATACGGGAGGGTGAGATCCCTGTTTTCTGGGCCTGCGGCGTGACGCCTCAGGCGGCAATCGAGAATGCAAAACTCCCGCTGGTGATCACGCATGCTCCGGGACATATGTTTATCACGAATGTACGAAATACAGATTTGAATGATTATCTGGAGTCCAAAAAATAAATTTTCTGATATCGATGCAATCTTAAGGGGGCTGTGAAATAATTAGCCCAATGCAAAAGACCATTTGAACTCGAATTAACGA
>JAJBUA010000034.1 GCA_020860565.1 Clostridiales bacterium | reverse complement strand
AATGACATGGTGGCGGATTTTTGGTCGGATCAGGCACACTATGATAAAAGGGATCATTCTCCATTTCCTCTGTCAAAAATCTTGGTCTCTTAAGTTTCGTTTCACTCATATTGACATCCCCCTTGTATATGAAAATGTGAACTCCATATCCGCCGGTATTTTATTCTCATCCACCTCAAAATCGAGCAGGAGACGGCTTGCCGCCTCCTGCTCACCTGCGCCGGGCCGCGTTCGGCGTAAGCCGAAATATTTCCTTACGCGGCCCGTGTGCATATAAAATGATAACTCCGACTGATCTCATGCGCCAGTTCATCCGGCAGCGGGCGAAACCCTATACAGGTAAGCGTCCTTCCTACTCCATTTTCATCCACCTCCTCCGGCGCGAGCTCCGTCAGGCAGTTATCCCGGATCAGAAGTAATCTTCCCCTTCTTTCAAGCCAAGCGATTTTGCCTTGTCCACTGCCTTCATCAGCTGATTGCAGTTCCTTGCCTCACAGACTGTCTTGACAAAGCTTCCGCAAATCCATTCTTCATAAGTCTCCCGGTCAAGTCTGACTTCTACAGCGTAGCCATTTTCTGTCTTTCTCACGCCATCTCCACCACGCATTGGCCATGTCAAAAAAGCCATCGCCGCGTGGCCGCACTGGGCGGCAAGCTTACCCGGCGACATTTTTAAATCCTTTCTTGCGATGATCAGTTGTCTCACTTTATGCACCTTCCTCCTCTCTGTTTTTTATCCGAACATTCGGGTAAAAGATCTTATCCGACACTTTTTATTATCCGCATCTTTCCCAAAAACACGGGATTTTCAGGAAAAAGATGCGGATAAAACTTTTACGTCAGGCCAAACATCTGGCGGATTTCCGAGTCTTTTCCCTCCCAGAGGCGTTCCATCTGCTCGTCCTCAGGCTGTCCTTTTGCAAGGGCATCCCGCATCTGGTCAACCGATGGAATGGCGTAAGTCTTGGTTACTTCTGTGTTTGAGTGCCCAAGGATGACAGAGACCATCTCGAGAGGAACACCGTCCCTGTATAGCCCTGTTGCCCTGGAGCGTCTCAGCATATGCGGGTAAACATTGTCCGGCATCGTGGGATGATTCTCCCTTGTGATGTCTCCGTACTTTTTCACAATCCGTTCCACGTTCCGCTGGGACATGTGGTTCATCTTCCCGTGGATCACCGTGTAGAACAGAGGCGTTTCCGGAGGAGCATCTTCATTGTGATAGCAGCGGATGTACTCCTTTAAATGCTCCGCACATCTTGGATTCAGGGTGATAGATCTCATTTTCCGTCCTTTCCCGTGGATGACAATCGATGAGCTTGAAGTGTCAAGATTTACATCTCCAAGGACAATACCGGTTAACTCCGACACACGGATTGCCGAATCGAACAGCAGAACCAGAATGACTCTGTCCCTGTTCCCGAAAACGGAATCCGCCGGCATGTCGAGGAATGCCCCAAGGTCTTCCTTTTCAATGATGGGCCTGTGGAGTTTCGGAATCTTCAGAAGTGGCACCTTTGATACCCCCATATAGATCTGCATGAGCGTGATGTCTCCATCAGATACATATTTCAGGTAAGATTTCAGCGCAGCGAGCCGCTGGTTCACCGTGCTGTTTGCAAGCCCCTTCACTTCCTGAAGGTACTGTGAATAGGAAAGGACAAACTCATAGGTGCAGTCGCTGAAACAGAAGTTCATTACACGGATCTGTTTTTCTTCTGTCACGTAGGCATAGAAGCTGGAGAGCGAAATGCGGTAAGCCTTTACAGTGTCCGGGCTGCGCTGTTCCTGCCTCGCAAGATACAAGTCCAGGAAGTCTTTTGTCCTGGAGAAAAACAGATCCTTGAATTCCGGTTTTTTACTCATGGCAGCGCACCTCCGGGATCACTGCGTCAGCATAAGTATCCTTTTTCGCAACCGTGCGGTAGGCATCACTCACAAGGTGGTAATAGTAAAAGGTCTCTTTCGTAGACTTGTGCCCAAGATACCTGCTCAAGTAGGGCATCATCACCTGAAGGTCAAGCCCGTCCTCAGCCCACTGGTTCATGCGTGAAACGACGAAAGTGAAACGGAAGTCATGAACCGTAGGCTTGTTGCTGCACCCGGCATAGTGGGTCTTCTTCCAAAAGCGATTGAATACGAGATCTACTGTAGTATTCGGAAGAGGATTTTCCGGATTCATTCCAGGGAAGAACCATTTCGGTTCCTCTCCCAATGCATCAATCAGGTAACGATAATAATCCCTGGAACTTTCCAAAAGATCATCAGGAAGGTATACCAGCCGGTCCTTGTTCCCTTTCGAGTCGAGAATCGTCAGGATTCCTTCGTCAAGATTTACGTTTTCCGCTGCAATGCCCGCTGCCTCGTTGTTGCGGAGGCCGCAGCAGCAGTACCAGCGGAAAAGCAGCCGGTACTCATTCGCAAGTCGCGGTTCAAAGGATGGCCTGTTTGTTGGAAAATAGGAATCCACCACAGAAAAGAATTCCGCAAGCTCTTCTGAGGTAAAGATGTGCGGCAGCGCTTTTTTGAAATGGCAGAAGTCGTGCGGGATGTACTCATGAATTCCGCAGGAAGCCATAAAAATGAGCAGCTGCCTTACAACGGATATCCGTTTCCCACGATGAAATTCACCTTCCGTCTCGGCCTTCTCCATCCATCCGGACAGGAAATCCTTTGTTATCTCTGTGGTTTTCAGGCCATTCTTGATGCAGTAGGTGTCGAATCGGTTTAAAATTAGCTCTTCACTCTCGTAAACGTACCCATTCGCATGCTTTTCTTCGAGCATGCCGTCTATGTAGGATGCAATGATGCTGCTTCTGACTGTTTTATCTGCCATCTGACCAGCCTCCAATCCCGCATTCTGCCTGCGAAAGTGAGCACATGCGCATACGCTCAATGTCAAGAGACAGATATCGATGCACGGATGTCGTGCCACGCTGGCCGAGGGCCTCTGCCACAACATTGGCACCGATGCCTTTCTGAAGAAGGTTCGTGGCATAGGTCTTCCGTGTCACATGAAAGCCGGAACCTTCCACGTCCCTGTCTGGCAGTGCCGTTTCAAGCGCTCGGCCACAAACAGCGCGGCCAACCGGCTTATGGGGAGCCTTTTCGCTGAGAAACACGTTGGCGGTTGCCTTTTTGTGCCGCTCTTCGGTAATATAACGGAAAAGCGCATTCCCAACCTCGGTCGGCATGGGAAGTTCTACCTCCACCTCTGTCTTTTTCTGTACAAATCGAATGGAAGCCTTGCTCCAGTTGATATCATCAATCTTAAGATTCACGATGTCTGAGGATCGCATCCCCATTTTCAGCCCGAGAAGAAGCATTGCCTTCTTCCGGAGAGAAAGAGCACTGCTGTCGCTGTCCAGCTGTTCCTTAAGCTGAGCCATTTCTTCTTTAGTAAGAACTACTACAATGGTTTCTTTCGGAGCACTGGTTCTTGGCAGGGCAATAAAAAGCATGGGATTGGACAGCTTCCCGTGTTCGCCAAGATACATTAGAAACTTGCGGATTCGGGAGTTGTATGCGTTCTTCCCTTGCGGGGTCTTGTGCATGTCTGCCATGTTAAACGCTTTTACGTACTCAACGCTCAGGTCAAGAAAAGAACGCAGGCCGGAGCTGTCAAGATAACTACAGAATCTACAGATGCTGGAACGGATCATGTCCAGCGTGGATTTCGCCCAGCCTTCTTTCTCTTTCTCGATCAGGTACCCATTCGCATCCTGACGGCACCATTCCGGCAGGAGATCGAACGCTCGAGGCTTTACATGGTATACTTTTTCCAGCTGTATCTTTCCAGAGCGATGGTAATCAGCAACCATGAAAAGCGCACGGTGGATTGTATCGGCCTCGTCTTTGAACCAGTGGCCTGTTTCCTGAAACCATACTTCCGCAATCTCCGGGCTGTATGCATAAGAATTCATGTCAAGGAACAGAATCAGCAGATCCACAGCACGGTTGTTTGCGCTGAGTGTGTTCTTATTATATTCATGATCAACGTGGTTCTGGAGCAACACCTCCTTATATTCATAGAGTCTGCGGGTGGAGACTGTTTCCCCGGCGCTCATAACAGCCAGAATCTTTTCGTGGGCATCTGCGGAAAGAGCATTCCAAAAACAGCCCTTTCCAAGAGAAAGATAGTGGAAAAGAATACAGCACCCGTAAGGCAGTACCCCCGAGCGGAAGAAGTATTCCATCATGGTCGAGGAATGCGCCACAACGCGACGCTTTTCCCATCTTCCTGAATGTTCATCTGACTCGTAAAAGCTCAGGAGAAGGTCAAATGTGATATCCCTGACTTTCCTAATACCATTCTTCTGCATAAAAATGAGGAATCTGGCGCACGTATGTCTGTAATTACTAACAGTGCGGGGAGAAAGATCACCTCCTATGTCGCTAAGAAAGGTCTCAAGGCTGTTTTTCAGTTCATCGGACAGAACGGTGTACGATTTGAGACATTTTGAGTCATGTTCCGCACGGACTTCACCGCACTCATAGATATCCCGCAACCGCATCAATGCGATACGGCAATGGTCTAAATCCGTGGGAGCGAGTTGATTCCCATGCTTGCAAAACCATTCCTCTGCTTTCTCTGGCGTATAATCTACGTCCTCATCGGTCAAGTACGCTTCAAGCCGGCAAAAACACCGCTCATTGGCCATAACAACAGTTTTGCCGTAGTTGTTCTCAGTGAGATATTTTCTGAGATAGCTGACTGCATCTTTGTAGTCCTTCATAGAGGTACCTCCTTAAATTTGATACCCCTATTATCGTACCAATGAACTTTTTTATCCGCATCTTTTTAGAGAAAAGTGACAGATTTTCCTGAAATTTGAGAAAAGATGCGGATAAAAAAATCCGTCGGATAACGTATCTGGCTTTGCAATTTCCTGGTACTTTCCCGCTCATTGTTTCCACCTGCTACGGTTCTAAGATTGTTCTGTTTCCGTCTGTAAGGATACCACAAGAATAAAGATTTTCCATTCTACTGGAGATTTAATTTGATTTTCCAACCTCGTAAAATGTGACTTTTCGCACCCGTAATAGTCCATTCGTTCGTGATTGACTTTACCGGCCCTTCATGAGATTTCGATTGCAGTCAGTAAGATTTAATCACATAGAAATACTGCTGTTTCCATTTCGTATCTTTTCACCGGCACACCGAACATCTCCGTTCTTTTCCAGGATGCTTTTCCGGCAAGAATTTTATCCATACACGCCATAAGTTCAGTAATAATATCCGGTTCCAGTGGCAGATCGGCGTGTGACGGATAAATTTGATCATATTCCGAACGGCATGCCCATACCTTGTCCAGACTTTGCCGATAACCAATCAGCGTTCTCATCGACCCAAATAGAAATATCTCGCCATTCTGAATGGATG
>JAJBUA010000058.1 GCA_020860565.1 Clostridiales bacterium | reverse complement strand
TTAACCAGGAAAGGGGCTAATTTTATGCTTGAAAATAGAGTTTTCGGACGGCCTGTGGGGGGGGAAAGGAAAATGAAGGCATTGAAAAATGTCAATATTACGATGGCAATCTTTGTCGGCCTGATTGCCGGGATCGTGGTTGGCCTGGTTGTGCCGGGCAGCATCGGCTGGTTTTACGGTATTCTGGGAGTGATCAGTTCGCTTTACATGAGCGCGCTGAAAATGATGATCTATCCGCTGGTCTTCTGTTCGATTGTGGTGGGTATCCACGGCATCGGCAATATCCGGGCCACCGGCAGGATCGGCGGACTGGCACTGTTGTTCTTTCTGGTTACGACCGCTTTTGCGAGTTTTCTGGGACTGATCCTGCCGCGCATCCTCAATCTGGGCGAGGGGGTTACGATTGCAATGTCGGAGAGTACGGTGGAGGCTACGCAGTTTACGAGTCTTCTGGACACAGTAGAGACGTTGATTCCGTCCAATCCGATTGCATCGTTTGCCGAAGGCAACATGCTTCAGGTTCTGGTATTTGCTCTGATCATCGGTTTTACGGTGTTGTCGATCGGGGAAAAGGCAGATCCCTTTATGGCGGTGGTGACCTCGGTCAATGACCTGTCGTTAAAGATTATCTCTGTGGTTATGTATTTCACCCCTCTGGGAGTGTTCTGTTCCATTGCGACTGTAGTAGAAGCCAACGGCACAGATACGGTGTTGTCACTGGCGACTGTGATGATTGCGATTTATGTCACGTACTTCCTTTATGCGCTGGTGTTTTACGGTGGCGTTGTGAAAACGCTGGGCAAATGCCCGATCGGCCGGTTCTTTACTGCGGTAGCGCCGGCGGCGATGAACGCCTTTGGCACCTGCTCCTCGTCGGCGACGATCCCGTTAAGCATGCGCTGTATGGAGGAGGATCTGAACTGTCCGAATGAGATCACCTCTCTGGTGGTTCCGCTGGGCGCGACGGTTAATATGGATGCAGTGTCGATTGTCATGAGTTTTATGATCCCATTCTTTGCCTCAGCCTGCGGCGTAAATGTCAGCCTGAGCATGATGGTCGTTGTCCTGCTGGCAAATGTGCTGTTGAGCATTGGCACTCCCGGTGTACCGGGCGGCGCGATCGCGTCTTTCGCAGCATTGTCCGCTATGGTGGGCCTGCCGACCGGTATTATGGGAGTGTATATCAGTGTTAATACGCTGGCAGATATGGGCGCGACCTGTGTGAATGTATTAGGAGATCTGGCATGTTGTCAGGTACTGAAGGCACAGTTGTATCCGGACAGAGAATAATTGCGGAGATTGTCAGAAGCGGTAACGGTCAGATTGTAAATAACGGCCGGGATTAAAATCCAAATTTTTGTCAAAAAGTCAGGTTGACAGAAAATGGAGAAAAATTTATAATAATAAAAGAACGAGTGGCAATAATTGCGTAAAACCGGTTATTGACGCCCGTTCTTTTTGTTTTATGCGCAAGGGCGCGAATATGCGCCTGAGAGTATTTTTGGTTTTCAGGAGGAAAAAACAATGGAACAGAAATCAAATGCATTTCTGGAGACAGAACCAATTGGGAAACTGATGCGTAAGTTTTCAGTGCCCTGTATCATTTCTTTGGTGGTAGCCGCGCTTTATAACATCGTGGACCAGATCTTCATCGCGAATGCGGATTACCTTGGTTCGTACGGAAACGCGGCCAATACCGTGGTATTCCCGATGACGGTTGTTGCGCTGTCAATTGCCGTCATGATCGGTGACGGCTGTTGTACCTTTGTCAGCATGAGCCTTGGCGCAGGCAAGACTGAGGACGCGCACCGGAGCATCGGCAACGCGATCCTGCTGTGCCTGCTGTGCAGTGTGGCGCTGACTGCGTTTTATCTGGGATTTATGGAGCCGATTCTGACCGTCTTTGGCGGAAGAGTGAATGATGAGACATTTGCCTGTGCGAAGGAATATTTCTTCTGGATTGCGTTGGGCATGCCGTTTTATATGTTTGGGCAGGCGATGAATCCGATTATCCGTTCGGATGGCAATCCGGGTTTCGCGATGTGCGCGACGGTGTCCGGAGCGGTGATGAATATCATCCTCGACCCGATCTTCATTTATCCGATGCATATGGGGATGAAGGGCGCGGCTGTGGCGACGGTTGCGGGTCAGATCCTGACAGCGATCCTGTCAATCTGGTATCTCTGTCATATGAAAGCGGTGACGATCCGGAGGTCGAGTTTTGGCTTCTGGGGCAGTCTGATGAAGAGATTCCTGGTGATGGGAATTACCAGTTTCCTTTCGCAGATCTCGCTGGTGGTCTCGATGGCCGCGGTTCAGAATATGTGTACCAAATACGGCGCGCTTGACCCGGTATTCGGCCAGCCGGAATACGCACAGATCCCGTTGGCGGTTCTGGGTATCGTAATGAAATTCTTCCAGATCGCGATCTCCTTTGCGGTCGGGACGGCGGCAGGCTGTATCCCGATTGTCGGATTTAATATCGGCGCCGGGCGCAAAGACCGCGCGAAGCAGCTCTTTACTTATGTGCTGCTGACAGAGGCGGCGATCGGCGCGGTAGGATTCCTGATTGTGGAACTGCTGCCGCTGCAGCTGATCGGGATCTTTGGTGCGGCGAACGAGAGCGCGTATTATACCGAGTTTGCCGTAAAATGCTTCCGCATCTATCTGTGTATGCTGATTCTGGCGATGGTCAACAAGGGCTGCTTTATCTTCCTGCAGGGCATGGGAAAACCGTTCGAGTCTACCATGATCTCCCTGACGAGAGAGATTATCTTCGGTGTGGCGTTCCCGATCATCCTGCCGATGTTCTTTGGCCTGGATGGTCTGCTGTATTCCTTCCCGGCGGCAGATATCGTGACCTTCCTGATTGCGTCGGTTGTGATACGCAGAACGTATAAAGAATTAAGTATGCCGAATGAGGCATATAATGGAAAGGAGGCAGTCGTATGAGCAGGACAATCGTTACCATAAGCCGTGAGTTTGGCAGCGGCGGACGCAGCATCGGCAAGGCAGTTGCGGCGAGTCTGCAGATTCCGTATTATGATAAGGAACTGATTAAACAGGTGGCGGAAAAGACGGGATTTGATCCGGATTATATCGAGAAAGCGGGGGAATACGCTCCCGGCAAATCGATCTTTTCTCTGTTTTCCGGCATGAACCGCAGCTCCGAACTGATGGGCGGTATGAGTGCCTCTGATTTCCTCTGGTGTATGCAGCGACAGGTGATCCTGGAACTGGCGGAGAAGGAGTCCTGCGTGATTGTCGGAAGATGCGCGGATTATATTTTAAAGGACGACCCCAATGCGTTTCATGTATTTGTCCGCGCAAATGATGATTTTCGTGCTGAGCGGATCGTGAGGCTGTATGGAGAGTCAGAGAAAAAACCGCTTGAACGACTGAGAGATAAGGACAAAAAGAGAAGCCTGAATTATAAACATTTTACCGGACGTACCTGGGGCGTATGCCAGAATTACAACCTGAGCCTGGACAGCAGTGAGATCGGCATTGACCGCTGCGTATCCCTGATTGTGGATCTGGTTCATGAGAAGGAAGCGCGGAGCATAAATGAATAAAAAGAAAGAATCGGACCGCATATACCGCAGTCCGATTTTTTTCGCACAGGGCCGGATAAGGAATTTTGCGGCTGATTGGAAAAGTTTTATAAAAAAGTCATGCAAAATACATATTCATGCGCGTGTGAGTTTTGTCATGATTTATCCGTGTTTGTCAGGGTTGAAAGAATGGCTTAAAATCAAGGGTTTTCAGGATTGGGCGCATTGTGTTGTTTTGTCCTGCTCCATCTTTGGCAATCGGAAAAAGTACAAAAAAAGGTACAGAATAAAAGCACTCAATATCAATTATGATATCGGGTGCTTTTCGTGTCCTGCTCCTGCTGTGGAAACAGGTTATGAACAGGTTGTATTGGTGAGATTTTGGCAAGGTTGCGTGGCCGAAGTTTTCTTTATAAACCAGTATTCCAGTAACCGTGATTATTTTTGGAATTTCCATCATCGATAGCCTGATGCAAAACTGTTTGAGCGGAATTATAAAAAGTTAAAAAGCTGGAGGATTTTTCTTCCGCATAAGCGATTACGGCTGTGTTTCCGTGAGAAGTGACCTTTGTGTCGATTGCATCCGCAACTTTATCTGTTACATGATATTTGTAAGTTCGGCATCCATTGTTTTTGAAATATTGAATAACCATATCCCCATCTTGATACCAGTCAACATAATTTCCTGCAACATGTATTATAGCTTCTTTTCCACTATTTCCAGTTGTGTTTATCTGTTCTTCGCCATATCCGTTCGGCGCATCATTTTTCCATTCGCCCGAGAAACAACCATAATTGTATTGACCGGGGATATCTGCTTTGTACATCTTCCCCTGTCCATCAGCATCGCCGTTTACCAGTGTTCCATAGTACAAATAGTCTGACATGATTTTCAGTCCTTCGCCGTCCGTAGTTGGGTAGCAGAATCCATAATAGGGAAGATTATCAGTTATATTGGTATAACCGATTGTGACCATATAATCAGTTACGGCGGAATAGCTGTCCCCATTGCATAATTCAATCAGGGCATCCAAATCAGCGGAATAGGCATCCAGAAAGGCTTGCGTCTGTTCGTCCTGAGTGAGTGCGCCGGACTGGATGACGGTTGATTCTTCTGCCTGTACTGGAATACAGATCAATGCGCTTGCTAATATTGTTGCTATGAGTATGGCCTTTTTCATATTCTCGTCTCTCCTAATTTTTATTTTATCTTATATCGTGATTGTTTTGAAAGCAAGTCTTTCAATGAAATTTGTTTCAATAAAGGTTGTATCTGGTTTCTATAATAAATCAAAGATATTTAAATGTCAGTGTGAGATTATTTAGAGATAGACGGTTTCTTTGCCCATTTATCTATTTTCTTTAGAAATTGAAACGGTTGCTCTAATTGGAATACGGCATAATCTTTAATAGCCATTTGGATTTTAAGCATATCTTCCATATCTACTTGAGTGCGTTTTCCTTCGGGATTTTCTATGATGTAATAACGGACAAAAGGTGCATCGTGTACTTTTTCGAGAATTTGTTCATCTGTATCATCCTTATTTATTCGTACTTGTTTTAATGGTTTGTGCATAGATGATTTTGAGCCGTCTGGATTCATTTTCATATCTATAATTTTATAGCCCAGAGCGTCAATAAGCGCATAACAAGCTATATCTTTTTCATTTCTTGATTGTGCAATGGCTTTGAATCGATCAACATCAGTCATATAATCATCTTCTAATAAAAGATAATCGAGACGTACATTTAATGCCCTAGAAAATAGAAGAGCGTTTTCATTTGTCAAACGTGATTCTCCATTAATAATTTTGGAAATAGTTTGCTGTGAAATGTATGTTGCTTCTGAGAGCCATTTTTGAGTCTTATTTTTTCGCGTCAAACATGATTTCAACCTTTTTCCCTGCTCAGGTTTAATAATTGAATTTCTCATATACACTTTCCCTCACC
>JAJBUA010000105.1 GCA_020860565.1 Clostridiales bacterium | reverse complement strand
CCTCTACATCTTGACAAAAGTCATTACATATCAGGTTTTCACGTAGCGGTACTAAGTTCGCAGGAAAAAACATCCTGCTCACTAAGTGCCGACGTGAAAAATGTCCTCTGCGGAGATTCTTTTCTCTCAGAGACTACCTTATTGGCATACATAATAAACAAAAAAGACTTCAGAAATCACTGTTTGGAACATATCATCATTTTCTCAAATTTCTCTTTTCTTTTTGCCAAAAAATCTTCAACCTTTATTTCCTGACTCTTTCTGCCATGGCCCGTGCCGGTAATTCCACACGGATATCACCATCGCGACTGTCCAGCCAATCGGCCATGCGCACCAGATTCCGGTGACTCCCAGGGAAGTTCTTGCCAGAATTACAGCCAGTACAACTCTCAGAATCAGATCCGTGAAGGTTCCCACCATAAATGCCTTCATCCGGCCGGTTCCACGCAGGATTCCATCGGACACCAGCTTGGCGGACACGACAAAATAGAAGGGCGCCAGGATACGCAAGAAAAGAATGCCTGTATCTACCGCCAGTCCTTCCGGCGAGTCCAGGAAGAGATACAGCAGATATCTCCCGCCAAAAAAGTACAGCAGACACATCGGCACGCTGAGAATCCACACCATCTTAACGCCCGCGCGAAAACCTTCTTTAATCCGCATCATCTTCCCCGCGCCCAGGTTCTGCGCCGAATAATTGGAAATTCCGTTTCCCATCGTAGTAAATGATGTGATCACCAGATTATTAAGTTTAACTGCCGCGGAATAGCCAGCGATTACGCTCGCACCAAAACCATTGATCACACTCTGGATGATGATATTTCCCACGGAGATAAAGCTCTGCTGCAGAGCACTGGGCAGGGCGATTGCCACAAACCGGCGGAATAGTGTCCGGGAAAACCACGCCGCTCTGCCGCTGCTTTCCATTTTTCTCAGCCGTCCAAAGACCACGCCCATCGCCAGCACGCAGCTCACTCCCTGACAGAGAAAGGTTGCCCACGCGACTCCGGCAATTCCCATATCAAAGGCTGTCACGAACAGAATATCGACGAGAATATTTGCCGTTGATGAAAATGCCAGAAAAATAAACGGAGTTTTGGAATCTCCCATCGCAGAGTAAATCCCCGTCGCGATATTATAAAAGAACATAAACGGCAAACCCCAGACGTAAATATCCAGATACAGCGCGGAATCTGCCAGGATTTCTTCCGGCGTATGGATCATGTCAAGCAGCCGTCCGCAGCCCAGGATCCCGACCCCCATGAAGAGCAGGCACACCGCCGCACTGGTAAGAACCGATGTGTAAATTGCGGTTTTCATACGCAGATAATCTTTTGCACCGAAGAGCTGCGAGGTAATCACAGAGCAGCCCATGTTGCAGCCAAACGCGACCGCGATAAAGATCAATGTGATCTCGTAACTGTTGCCGACAGCCGCCAGCGCTTTCTCGCCGATAAATTTCCCGGCAACCAGACTGTCCGCGAGATTGTATAATTGCTGGAAAATCACGCTTCCAAACAGCGGCAGGCAGAACTGCCACAGGACGGTCTCCGCTTTCCCCACCGTCAGATCTTTCGTCATAACCATATCCTCCACAATTCCCTGTTGTCCCCGGGACGGCCAGATAACACGTTCCGCAAGGCCGGATATTATTATACTTAGAAACTTTTCATATGTAAAAAGTAGATTTGACTTGTTATTCATATCATTTTGATATAATATAATCATTATATTAGGTAAGGAGTTCCCCCATGTCTGTCCCCTATGATTATTACCGCATTTTTTATTTTGTTGCGAAATATGGCAGTTTTACGCGGGCAGCGCAGGTGCTGATGAACAGTCAGCCGAATATCACGCGCGCGATGAATAATCTGGAGCGTGAGCTGGACTGTCATCTTTTTCTGCGCTCGCGCCGCGGCGTCTCGCTGACTCCGGAGGGAGAGAAGCTGTATGCACATGTTCAGATCGCACAGGCGCATCTGGCGGCCGGCGAGTCGGAACTGCTGAGCAGCCGGGATCTGCCGAATGGCTCGATTTCGATCGGCGCCAGTGAGACTGCTTTTTATGAATGTCTGCTTCCGGCGCTGCGGCGTTTTCACAATGCTTATCCCAATGTGCAGATTCGCATCACCAATGATTCTACTCCGCAGGCGCTTGCCCATATTAAAAGCGGCCTGGTTGAATTTGCCGTTGTCGTTACTCCGACCGGCGTCACCAGACCGCTGAAAGCATTTCCGCTTATGAATTTTACCAATGTTCTGATCGGCGGACCGCGTTATTTCCACCTTGCCGGACAGACTCTCAGCATTAAAGAGCTTGCCGACGGCTATCCTCTGATTGCGCTTGGTAAAGACACTCTGACTTTTGAATTTTTTGACCGTTTTTTCCGCCAGCATGGCTGTGAATTTCATCCTTCTACGGAAACCGCTACCATTGACCAGATTCTTCCACTCGTTAAATATGACCTTGGGCTGGGATTTCTAAGCCGCACCCTTGTCAAGGAGGCTCTTGATCATCAGGAGATCTGTGAGATTCGTCTTGCAGAAGCTCTCCCTGCCCGCGAGATCTGTCTCGTGCGCGATATTGACCGGCCATTAAATCCTGCGGCGAGGGAACTGGAACGGATGCTGCGGAATTCCGCTCAGGGGCTATCGGACAAATCTCCATAATATGCCAGCATCAGATCCACCATCCGCCCGTAGCTTTTCACCCCATCTTCTCTCCCATTGGCCTTCAGATAGGTGTCGTTGACCTGATTGGATACTTCGGCGACTTTGCCCTCGTATTGATCCCAGAAGGCATTGTTTTCCCGCAGATCCTGCTGTGCCTGTTCGCACAGTAACGCACTTAGTTCTGCGTATCTCTCCCAGTTCACGGCGGCAAGCTGGTTGCCTGCGTAGACCCAGCCGGTCAGGTATCCGCTGTAGCGGAAGGCCTTGTTGTCGGAACCGACACAGGCCAGATAACCGATAAAGTTTGCCTCATCTTCGCGCATAAATCCTTTGAGATGGGACAGCTCATGGCACATGGTATGGGGGATATTATAATCAGGCATATCGCCGTTGAAATTTGCCTCGATGGTGAAGGGTGAATATACGCCGCATAACTGCTGCACGGACAGGATCCATGAGATCCGAAGTTCTTTTGGCTCTGGATAAAAACCTCCCAGTACCTCATACTGTTCCCCCAGTTTTTTCATGGCCAGTACGCTTTCCTGTTTCCAGGCCGCCTGATTGCCGGCCCTGTAAATCATATCCATCCTGCCCACTTCCGATGTTTCTTCTACGACTATCTCCTCACTCTCATCTGCGATCTCACTTACAGTTACAGATGCTGACTCTTCTTTATCACCACCTGCATCCCTGGCTCCTGCCGCGTAAACGCTCCCTGCCGCATCAACACCAACACTCTCATTCACCATTTCCACCAGATATTCGCACAATGTCTCCAGTTTCTCTTCGCTGTGCGGCCCTGTTCCGAATCCTGCATACGAGGAAAATGCTTCCGCATAATAATTAATCCCACAGTTGCATGTATAAAGAATCGCCAGAATCCCCAGTACACACACAACCCGGCAGAAGATCCACACCGGCTCTCTCCATCTGACGATCAGACAGACGACACAGCCGATAATCAGAACATACAAAAACAGTTCCACAACGGAAAACGGGAAAAGTCCGAACAGTCGTCCGATACTCCCGACCAGCACACGATAAGGCTTCCGCGCATACCAGTCCGCGTAACCGGCGAAGTGACGTGCGGCAGCTTCCAGCAGGATTGCCGTTATCAGCAGTAATAAGCCAACTGCGAAATAAATTCTGTTTTTCCCTGTCTTGATCTTCATCTGCCATCTTCTCCTCACGTAACCTGCAAAACTTCCATATCCACCCGTACACATATAACGATCGAGTAGGAGGCGGCTTTTCGTCTCCTACTCGCCTGCGCGGGCCGGGTGCGGTGTCAACCGCAAAATACCTTACCCGGCCCTGTGCAGCAAAACGGGAAACCGCGGTCATGACTTCCCCGCAGCTTCCCGTTTCGCCATAAAATTCATCTTTTTTCTGCGCTTAAACTTAACCTAAAGCCACCATGCTGAATACGAGGGTGAAAAGAGCAACCGTTTCACAAAGACCGACTACCATGATGTACTGTGAAAAGCCCTTGCCCGTCTCAGCCAGAGCATCCGAACCGGCCGCACCGGCTTTGCCCTGCATAATTGCTGAGAAGCACATTGCCAGACCGGAAGTAACACCCAGACCCAACAGGAAACCCGGATCTGCAGAAGATCCCTTCATTGTCTGCATTAACAGGAAACCATAAATGGTCTGTGTCAGCGGTGCGCCGGCAAAAACCGTCAGGATAAACGGAGCCGCCTTGTTACTCATGTAACAACGTTTCCACGCACCGATCGCCGCCTGACCGGCTGTTCCAATACCAATTGCTGACCCCAGTGCCGCAATACCCATAACCAGAGCTGTTCCTAACATTCCGAAATCCATAATGTTTTCTCCTTTATTTTATAATCTTTTTCAGTTGATTTATTCTTTGAACGGTTCATATTTATGGCCGCTCCAACTGATCCCCATGTGTGACGAGAATTCCAGCGTATTCAGACGGACACCATGCACGATGACGGAAAGTACGTTCAGAATCATATTCAGTCCATGTCCGAATACCAGCAGAATCACCGCAAACACAATAAATACAAGTCTTCCGAACATCGGCCCGGCCATTTCATTGACCGTTGCAGAAATCGCGGCGCCCGCGAGTCCCACCGCCCAGAGGCGGATATAGGAAACAATGTCGGAAAAGACGTTTACGATGCCCAACAACATGGAAACAATGTTTTTTGCACTATCCAACACGGAGTCTTTGATGCTGCCCTCATAACTGTTAAAAATAAAATAGATGATGAAGCCTGCAGCCACCAGCACAATAGCCACTGTTCCGACGGGTATGCCGTTGATGACTCTTCCGAGTCCGAAAACTTCCCCGTTTACAACAAGTGTCAGTACTACATAGAATACTCCCCAAAGCTGCATCAGCGATCCAACATCGCCCAGCATCTTCAATGAGCCGTGATTGTGGATAATGCCAAGGATATGGGCAATGGACAGCTGCACCAGCGCCAGCAGGAAGCAGAATATCTGCAGGTTCTGCGCCGTCGTCAGTCCGGCCTCTCCATTTGTCCAGAACGGGTACCACATGTTATCTTCATATACATTGGAAATCACAGGCAATGACAGATGCCTCAGCCACTGCGGTATCTGTTCTACCTCCAGGCCAAACCAGGTACACGTCAGCGTTCCCCATACGATCGTCGCCAATCCAAAAAGCAGGATCAGCAGATTCAGGCTTGACGCCGGTTTTCCGTCCTTGCGATCCATCAGCAGCAACAGACCGGCGACAGCCGCAATCAGCAGACCATATCCGCCGTCTCCGAAAATAATGCCGAAGAAGACCAGCATGAAAACGAGAAACCATCCGGAAATATCCTGTTCGAAATAGCCCGGTACCGTACCAAGAAAGTCCGTCAGCGGATAAATCAGACTGACGAATCGGTTATTGCGCAGCTTGGTCGGTGCATTGTCCTCGATCGTGGGGTCATCCGAAATAATCCCCCATGCGTTCTCCTTTGCCACAGCCAACAGATCCTTCAGATCTTCCTCCGGGACATAGCCGTTGAGAATCGCCACTGAAGGCGCCTGTTCCGGTATATCGGAAAGCTCCGCCGTCTCCATCCCGTGAAGATAACCTTCAAATTCCATTTCCTTATTCGCGGCCGCGGCGGCTTCCTCCATCACCGGAATATATTTTGCGTAGCCACGGATCGCTTCATTAAGCGCTTCTATGCGCTTCTGCCCTTCCTCAATTCTCTGACGCAGCTCCTTTGTGGAAACCGACGGAACCGGAAGTCTGACGGCGCTGCTCGGAAGCAGTCCCTTATCCGTCTCCCCGTCTTCCTCTATAACCAGCATGCGTACTTTTTTCTTATCACGGCCAACCAGAAGCGTTTTAACTTCTTCTCCGATCGTGCCATACTCAGCCGGTAAAACCTCATACATGGAAAGGGCAATTCCCTTTTGTGCAAGAAACTCAAAATCCTTCGGTTCCAGATCGCCCCAGCCCTCGTAGGGATCCAGCTCGGTCTGTGCCGCGATGCATGTGTTCCGACATGCATTTTTTTCAGCGGCCAACTCTACAACCTCTTTTGCCACAGACAGGGCATTGGCATCCGGTGTCCCGACCATCTCCACATCCTTCAGAGCTTTTTTATCTGTCAGATCACGGATCGTCTGGATCGCTTCTTCCAGATCCGACGTCTCATCTTTTAAACGAGCCATCTTCTCGCCGGAAAAGCTCTGCGTGTCAATATGGACAAGCCCAAGCTGCCGTATCCTGCGCATAGCCGCTTCTTTTTCCTGATCCAGAACAAGAATCGAAACTTTTTTCATTGGGAGAATCATCTGGATACCACCTCCTCCCCGACCGAGGCCGCCGCATTGCGCTGGTCAATCTTCTTTTTCGAGATCTTCGAACGCACAACCGCGTTGACCTGCTGGTCACCAAGGTAAACCGAAATCTTCCGGATATTCTCTTTTGCCTCCGGAATCTTAACCTTCTCAAACAGATTCACCCGCTGTGATGTCGTCAGCAGCTCCTTCTGAAGCAGACGGACCTGTTCATCAAGCACCGAAGCCTGTAAGTCCAGCGAGAGTGACTCCTCCATCTTGTCGGCCGCCAGATCAACCCACAGCGGCGTCTCATAGAAATCGTATTCGCCGCGGGAAAAATCAGCGCCCTCATAGACAGGTATCGTCACACCGGCAATGTTGCCGGTTCCCTTTCTGATATTGGAAACCGTAACCAGATCAGGCGAGAAGGCTTCTTCCTCGCCAAACACGGCGATCCAGCTTGTAAACTCCTGTTCCAGGGCTTCTCTCTGTTTCCGGACGGATATGGCCTCCGCCTGAATCGTACGGATCTCGGCTTGCAGCTGCTGTTTTTTGAGCGTCAGTGTCGGAAGGTAGCGCTGATACATCTTAAGCGCATCTTTTTGAGCCTTCTGCTCATTTTTTGTCAGCTTAATCTTTGCCATCTCACTTGCCTTCCTTTATTATGCGGGCCAGAATTCTTCGATGAGTTCTGATTTAATGCCTGTTTCGTCCTTTTCAAAGCAGGAGGCGAGAATCTCCCATCCGAGATCAAGCGCCTGTTCCAGACTTATGTTAATGGACAAATCCATCATCTTCGCCTCAAACAACTCCCCGTATTTCAGGAGTTTTTCATCCCATCTGGTCATCAGAAAGCCCATACTTTTCTTTTCCAGTGTGCTCTTGTATTCCGAATACAGCCGAATCATGCCGTCCATCAGTGCGCGGTGATCCTTACGTGTCTTATCATTGACATTCTGTTTCAGACGGGACAGGGAACCAAACGGCTCAATTCTGCCGCCCTTAAGATAATACTGGCCTTCCGTGATATAGCCTGTATTATCCGGCACAGGATGTGTGACATCATCGCCCGGCATGGTCGTAACCGCCAGAATTGTGACGGAACCGGAACCGGCAAAGTCAACTGCTTTTTCATAACGCGAGGCAAGCTGAGAGTACAGGTCGCCCGGATATCCACGGTTGGAAGGCACCTGTTCCTGAGTGATGGCGATTTCCTTCATGGAGTCCGCGTAGTTCGTCATATCCGTCAGCAGCACCAGCACATCCTTATCCTGCAGGGCAAACTGCTCGGCAACTGCCAGCGCCATATCCGGAATCTTGATACATTCAACCGTCGGATCCGCCGCCGTGTGAATAAACATCACGGTCTTGCTCAGCGCGCCGCCGTTTCCCAGGCTCTCCTTAAAATACAGGAAATCATCGTATTTGATGCCCATGCCTCCGAGAACGATAACGTCGGCCTCCGCCTGCATGGCGATACGCGCAAGCAGCTGGTTATATGGCTCGCCGGAAATCGAGAAAATCGGAAGCTTCTGTGACACGACGAGAGTATTAAACAGGTCAATCATCGGAATATTGGTACGCATCATACGGTTCGCGAGAATTCTCTTTGACGGATTAACCGACGGACCGCCGATCGGCTTTAAATTTTCTGCCAGCGACGGACCGTTATCACGCGGCTCGCCCGACCCGTTGAAAATACGTCCGAGCAGATCCTCCGTGAAGGAAACCTCCATCTCATGGCCAAGGAAACGCACTTCATCACCTGTGGAGACGCCGCGCCCACCGGCAAATACCTGCAGAGAAACGATATCTCCGTCGATCTTATTGACCTCGGCAAGCGATTTGCCGAAACGTGTGCTGATTTCAGCCAGCTCGTTGTATTTTACACCATCGGCACGTACTGTGATAACACTGCCGGTGATCGATTCAATTCGGTTATATACTTTATTCATTGTCCTTCACCACCCTTACAACAGCTTTTGCGCATCACTGCTCAGTACTCCGCCGCCGGAGGTGTACAGCGCGTCAATCTCCGCCTCTGCCCGATCAAAGGCCTCGCTCTTAAATTCTGTATAATTCCAGTCGATAAATTTCTGACGCAGCGAATTAAAGTATGTGCGCGCTTTGTCCTTTTCGTCCAGTTCATAATCCGAACCAAGGACGCGCAGGAGCTTGGCCGCCACATAACGCTGCCGCTCCACAATACAGTTCGCGTCAATCTCATCGAAGGAGTTCTGCTGGAAATAGACAGAATCCAGCAGCTCGGATTTCAGATAGGTAACAAAATCTGTAAGGCTCGTGCCCTCCTCACCGACAACCTTCATCATGGAACTGACTTCAACTCCGCGGTGCAGCACATCACGGCAGTACTCGATCTGATCCGGCGCCACAACACTCTTGTATTTCGACCAGGAGATCAGCGGATCGATCGCCGGGTATTTACGGGCATCCGACCGTTCTCTGGAAAGTCCGTGGAAAGCGCCTACCACCTTCAGGGTCGCCTGTGTAACCGGCTCCTCAAAGTTACCGCCGGCAGGAGAAACCGTTCCGCCGATCGTAACAGAACCATAGCTGCCATCCGGCAGGCGAACATATCCGGCACGCTCATAGAACGCTGCAATATAAGATTCCAGATAAGCCGGGAAAGCTTCCTCGCCGGGGATCTCTTCCAGTCTTCCGGACATCTCACGCAGCGCCTGCGCCCAACGCGATGTGGAATCCGCCAGCAGGAGAACATGTAGTCCCATCTGGCGATAATACTCAGCCAGCGTTACCGAAGTATAAACGGACGCTTCACGGCTGGCAACCGGCATGGAAGAAGTATTACAGATAATAATCGTACGTTCCATCAGGGAATGGCCCGTCTTCGGATCCGTCAGTTCCGGGAACTCGGTCAGGGTTTCTACAACCTCACCGGCACGCTCGCCGCATGCCGCAATAATAACAATATCTACATCCGCATACTTGGATGTCGTATGCTGAAGGACAGTCTTGCCCGCACCAAACGGCCCCGGGATACAGTACGTACCGCCTTTGGCAACCGGGAAGAAGGAGTCGATCAGGCGAACCTTTGTCTCCATCGTCTCTGTCGGTGCCAGACGCTCTGTATAACAGTTAATCGCACGCTTGACCGGCCAGCGGAAGGACATCGTCACATTGGTATCTCTGCCCTTGTCGTCCGTGATCACCGCGATCGTCTCATGAATCGTGTATGCCCCCGCGGGCGCTACGGACTTCACCGTGTAGCTCCCCAGCAGATAAAACGGAATAAAAATTTTATGCACAAACGTACCTTCCGGTACGGTGCCGACATACTCGCCCGCCTTCAGGCGATCCCCCGGCTTAGCTGTCGGGGTAAATTCCCATTTCTTTTCTCCATCGAGCGAATCAACATAAATGCCTCGCTCCAAAAACCATCCTGCCTTCTCTGCGAGAAGCGGCAGCGGATTCTGCAGTCCGTCATACACCTGGCCCAGAAGTCCCGGTCCCAATTCAGCGGAGAGCAGGTCTCCTGTGAATTCAACCGGATCGCCGCAGGCAATCCCTTTGGTCATTTCATAGACCTGTACCTGCGCGACGTTGCCGCGAATACGAATCACTTCGCTTTTCAGGCGGGAACCTTCCACCAGCACATAGCAGACTTCATTCATGGAAACAACGCCGTCGAACTCAACCGACACCATGTTTCCGTTGATGCCTACAACTTTTCCTCTTGTTTCCGTCATTTTAATTCTCCTGACTGTTTCCATTCAGAATGGAATGGTAAATTTTTTGATACGATTTGTGTCCTCGCTCTTCATCAAACAGACGTCTTCTCTCCAGAAGCTTTAAATGCAGCCCATAGCGGTACACCGCATCCTCGCAGAACATGTCGAGCGGCCGCAGCCTGTTCAATGTCTCCATTCGGCAGCTATGAAGATATTCCTCAGCCGCAAGTGGATCTCCTAAATCTACTGCCGTGTTGGCCGCCTGAAGTGCCGACGCCGATATCGCCTCCCCGTCCGTGGAAAAGGTTTTCCCTTTATGGGAAGCACGTACAACAGCAAGTGCCAGACGGAGCTGCCTTTCTTCACGATTCCAGGCATCCACAAGCTCTGAACCCGTCGGCTTACCGTCTCGCGGAGGGACAAGGGAAACTCTGTCCAATATTTTCATTTCTTTTTCGTTCAGAAAATGGGAACAGGTTTCGTGAAACGTTTCCTCCGTGATGGGGAGCGGACTCTTTCCGTCATACATCTCTAATGCCGGCAATTGGGCGATCAAATAATACTGACTCATGTCTTCGAAGCCTCTTTCATAAGCGCTGCGACCCGCGGATTCAGATATTTTGAAAGCAGATCCGCTACCGCTTCCGCAGAATAATCATAGTACGCGGATCCGTCTTTTGCGGCAATGCGGAATCCGCTGTCGATACTGTCATCAGCCTTAAGTGTAACGCCGGCCTTCAGACGTTCTTTCAGCGCAGCCTTCAGATTTCCCTCAATCGCAGAGAGATCATCCGCATTCAGCAGCACCTCAATATCGTCTGTCTCCGGATTCTTTGCCCAGGCTTCAACAACCTTGGGAATCAACACCTGCAGTTTTTCTTTCGAATAACTCTCTGCAACCGCCTCACCGATGACTGCGTCCAGTTCTTTCGTAACGCTGTCGCGGAAAGAAATCAGCTGGTTGCGCCCTGCCTGACGAATCGCATCCTCGCTTGCCCTGACCAGACGGTCGTTCTCATCACGCGCCTCCGCTTTGCTCTTTGCTTCCTGCGCTTTTGCGTCCGCTATGATCTTCTCGGCCTCAGCATTCGCTTTTTCAATCCTGACGGCAGCTTCCTTTTCCGCAGCGTCAACTCCGTCGCTTTTGATCTTATCGATCAATTCCTGTAATGCAATCTCCATACAACTGCTCTCCTATCCTGCCATGTGTGTTTCGAGACACCAATCAGGCTTTGCCTAACCGAAGCCTGTGGCATATTTGGTTCACTTCATATTAGTATATACAATTTTCAATGGATTTTCAATATATTTTTGAACAACCCCCTTTTTTGTCAAAGTTTTATGAAAAAAGGACCGGCAATCGCCGATCCTTCTGTCATCCCACTTATTTTCTACTCATCATTTAGACGGATCCCATGCGCCGTCTGCGCCCACATACCAGCTGCCAATCGTCGTATTTGTCGCCATGGTAAAGGTATCCTTTTCAAAATAATACCATTTCCCATCGATTTCTTTCCACCCGGTCACAGCCGCACCCGAACCGTCCAGATAATACCATTGTCTCTCTCTTTCAATCCAGGTATCTGTCGCCATCGTACCGTCTTCATTCATCCAGTACAGCGTGCTTCCGGTCTTAAGCCACTGGTTCTTTGCCTGCTTTCCATTGGCATCCGTATAATACCAGTTGCCGTCTCTGTACTCCCAGTTACTCTCTGTCTGTGCGTATATGCTGCCGCAAAACATCAGTGTCAGAAACAGAGCCAGCATCGGAGCATAAATTTTCCGAATCAAGGATCTCACCGTCGGCCCCCTTCCTTCCCATGATATCCTTTGCCTAATAGCTTATCTTTCTCCCATTTTCATCTACCGAACCGCCGCCGGGAATCAGCGCGTTTACCGCGAGCTTACTGCTCTTAAGGAAATAATAATCATCTCCTTCAATATTATACCAGCCGTTCTTATAGGCTTTCCCGTCTGAGCCGAAATAATACCAGTAACCATCCTCGGTCTGAACCCACTCATTCGTCGCCATCACGCCGTCTTCGTCCACCCAGTACCAGGTCGTATTATTGTCGACTCCGATCAACTGGCTGGTGAGAAGCGATCCGTCCGCGCCCGCATAATACCATGCTTCACCGTCCTGAATCCAGCTGCTCGCCGCCATCACGCCGTCGCTTCCTACCCAATAGCTGGTCGTCTCATCCTCCGACTCAATCCAGCTGCTGGTCAGGCAGGTACCGTCGTCCAGTCTGTAATACCACTTGCTGTCCATCTTTTCCCATCCTGCCGCAAACGCCGCCGTTGAAGCCAGCGTGGAAATCATCATTGCCCCGGCAAGAATCTTTATCCATGGTTTTCTCATATACGCAAACCTCCTGTATTTATCACGTCACTTTTGACTTTAATCATACGGGCACAACCCCATGTTTGTCAACGAAATTAATCTTTCAAAATCTTTCGATTTTATGACGTTCCCTACATAGAATCTTCATCAATATCTTCGTCGTACTCCAGGTCCTCCAGAAGCTCGTCAAATGCCTGAGATACGACCTCGTATTCATCGTCATCTTCAATATTATCCAGGCTCGGCTCGCCGTCTGCGTCCTCCACATAGCGGTACAGATAAACCTCTCCGCTCTCCGCGTCTTCGCCTTCAATCGGAAGCAGCGCGATGTAATCCCTCTCCCCTGCCTCAAAAATCGTCAGCACAACACATTCTACCTGTGTCCCGTCATCCAGATCCAGTGTTACGGTCATCTCCTCTTCCGGTTCTTCCGTAAATTTCTTCTCTGCCATAGCAATGTTCTCCTTATTGTTTATTTGGTGTAACCATTGGTTTTTTAATATTCGATTCCTTTTCTCGCGGTGACACCCCTTGAAAACGGATGCCGTTCCATCCGGATCTCGGAAATATAATCTGCCTGCTCCCTTACCGCTTCCGAGGGATTTCGTCCGGTAAGGACCACCTCCAGAGACGCCGGGCGGTTCCCAAGGAAATCCAGCAGCTCCGCTTCCGCTACCAGCTCATACTGGCACGCTGCCAGAATCTCATCCAGAATCAGGATGTCAAACGATCCATCCGCAGCCATCCGGATCGTTTCCCGGAACTGACCGGTATAATAGACAGCGGCCCGTTTCCGCTCTTCCTCCGTCATACGAAAAGCGAACCCAAAGCTTTCCCTGCACGGCAGTACGGTAATCTGCGGAATCCGCTTTAACGCCGCCACCTCTCCGGAATCATCATTTTTTAAAAAACGAGAAATCAGCACCTTCCGATCATGTCCGGCTGCCCGGACTGCCAGGCCGATGGCCGCAGTCGTCTTGCCCTTCCCGTCTCCGCAATACAAGTGAACATATCCCCTTACGCCCGATGCTTCCATCGGGACTGCGTCCGTCATTCTCAGTATCTCTGACTCCATTTTCATTTCTCCCGAAATCCGAAAAACATCCAAATTTATGACCTTCTGGCCCTGGTATCATACCTCGGATTTCTCCGCACTTCGTGCTCTCGAAATCCGAAAAACATTCGGAATCCGCTCATTTTTCTACGAAAAATGGCTCCTTCCTCATGTTTTTGCGGGTCATAAAGTCATAAATACGAATGCAAGCATTCGATTTATGACCTTCTGACCCTGGTATCATCATACTCATCAATAAAACGTGAACGTCTCTGCGGTTTCCCGTATCGGGTCTTTACATAACAGACGTGGAGCCGGTCCTTTGCCCGCGTCATCGCCACATAGAACATCCGCCGTTCTTCCTCGATATCTGTGTCCAGCACCGCTTTCTGATAAGGCGTGATGTTTTCATTCGCGTCCAGAATGTATACGATCGGGAACTCCAGCCCCTTCGCGCTGTGCATCGTCATCAGGGATACACAATCTGCTATCTGTTCCCGTTTTCTCGCCTGCTCGCGCAGTTTTTCCGCGTACTCTTCACGGTATGCGGCCCATGTCTCCATGGTCTTATGTCCCGACGCACTCTCCTGCAACTGATCCGCGATCTCCAGAAGCTCCTCCGGCTTCATCCGGCGTGATTCGGCATATTCCCTCAGATAATCATCATAGCCGATCCCTTTCCGGATAAAATTCACCGCGGCCGCAGGGGCCATCTGCGCCAGCAGCGCGAGATCATATTCCAGATTTTCTATCCGCTCCTGCATCCAGTCCCGGTCCTGATACCAGGATTTCAGTTTATCCCAGGATACCTCCGCATCTGTCAGCGATTCCCGGCTGATATAACGCTTCGGCCGGTTGATCACACGCAGCACGTCCGCACGTTTTGCCCTGCCGTGCGTTTCTTTTGTCTCCGCAGCGATCCGGATATACGCGAAAATATCCTGCGAGATCCAGTGATCATACAGATTGGGCAGAACATCCCGCATCTGAAACGGAATGTTAAACTCCATCAGGCGCTCAGTCAGCAGACGCGGCTGCAGATTGGTCCGATAAAGCACGGCAATATCAGACAGCCGGTAGCCCAGCTTCTGATAGTCCTGAATCTCCTCTACAATCCCCCTGGTCTCCGCGCGCGGATCTTCCCAGACCGCGGTCTGTACCGGACGGCCCGCGCCCCGGTTCGAAGTAATATCTTTGGGGAAGCGTGTCCGGTTATGCCCGATCACCCGGCCCGCCGCAGCCACAATCTGGGCCGTTGAACGATAATTGACCCCCAGCAGCGTCTGCTCCGCCTGCGGATAATCCTTCTGGAAACCCAGCATAATCTCCGGTTTCGCTCCCCGGAAACGGTAAATCGACTGATCATCATCCCCAACGATAAACAGATTATCCTCTGGCGCCGCCAGCATCCGCACAATCTCATACTGCACACGGTTAATGTCCTGAAATTCATCCACCAGAATGTAGCGGTATTTCCCCTGCCATGCACGGAGAATATCTTCGCGCTTTTTTAACAACTCATAACACATAACCAGCATATCATCAAAATCAATCCGGTTTTTCGCAACAAGCGCGTTCTCATAGCCCTGATACAGTTTTTTAAAAAGCTCCTCCGAACAGTTTTTCGCATAGTAATAATCCAGATTCAGCATTTCGCCTTTCACCGCGCTGATCTCCTGCAGGATGGAAGCCGCAAACTCTGCCGCGTCCTCCACATCCACTCCGCACTGATCCATCTGCTCACGCATAATCTGCGTCCGTTCTTCTTCACGGATAATGCTTGCCGCGTCATAACGATAAGCGTGCTTTAATATGGTAAAAAACACCGCGTGAAAGGTGCCAAAGCTGACCGGCGGCTGTTCCTCTCCCATCAGCTGCCCAAACCGCTGTCTCATCTCTACAGCAGCCGCCTTGGTAAATGTAATGACGAGGATGGAGGACGGCGCCACGCCGCCTTCCTCGATCAGATATTTTACCCGGTGCGTGATCACCGTGGTCTTGCCGGAACCAGGTCCCGCAAGCACCATCATCGGGCCGTCCTTATGCTGAATCGCCCGAAGCTGTGATTCATGAAACGCCATAAAGAGCCGCCTTTAATTTTGCGATCCCCTCACGGATCCGGTTCAGAGATTCTTCCCTGCCAAGTACATCCATGATCTCGGTCGCTCCCGCCGGCGTCATCTGTCTGCCCGACACCGCAATCCGGATCGGCCACATCACCAGACCGGTCTTATAACCTTTTTCCTTCACATATCCCGACAACATTGCAAAAAGCGCGTCATTGCTGAAATCTTCCTGTGCCTCCAGCAGCGGCAGCACGTCTTCCAGGATCTGCAGCGACGTTTCCGGCGTGGACTTCATCTTCTTATGCGAATACAGGCTCACATCATACTCCGGCATCGCTTCAAAGAAATCAATGTGGTCCGCGATATCCGGGAACACCTCAATACGGGTCTTGACCATCCCGGCAATCTTCTTTAAATCCAGATCCTTTGTGATCACTGCTTTCAGATATGGCTCCGCCATCTCATAAAAACGGTCAAAATCCATCGCCTTAAGATATTCGCCGTTCATCCATTTTAATTTGGTCACATCAAATACCGCCGGAGATTTGCTCAGATTGTGGTAATCAAAATTCTTTACCAGTTCGTCCAGCGAGAAAATCTCCTGTGTCCCTTCCGGCGACCAGCCAAGCAACGCCACATAGTTCACAACAGCCTCTGAGACAAATCCCTGATCAATCAGATCTTCATAGGACGCGTGCCCGCTCCTCTTGCTCAGTTTCTGATGCTCCTCATTGGTAATCAGCTGACAGTGTACATAGACCGGCACCTTCCAGCCGAACGCATCATACAGACGGTTATATTTAGGCGAAGAAGACAGATACTCATTGCCGCGCACCACATGCGTAATCCCCATCAGATGATCGTCTACCACATTTGCGAAATTATATGTCGGATAGCCGTCCGATTTGATCAGCACCATATCGTCCAGCTCTGCGTTATTGACCGAGATATCTCCGTAAATTTCATCATGAAACGTCGTCACGCCCTCGGTTGGATTGTTCTGGCGAATCACAAACGGTTTCCCCGCGGCCAGATTGGCCTCAACTTCTTCTTTCGACAGATGCAGGCAATGCTTGTCGTAAGTCATGATCTCCTCACCGTTTACCACAGTCTTTAAGGAAGCAAGCCGCTCCGGCGTACAGAAGCAATAATACGCCTCTCCCCTGTCAATCAGCTCCTTTGCGTATTTCATGTAGATGCCGGCCTTCTGCCGTTCACTCTGCACATAAGGGCCCACGCCGCCGTCCTTATCCGGTCCCTCGTCATGAATCAGGCCGGTTTTTTCCAATGTGCGGTAGATAATCTCTGTCGCTCCCTCTACGAAACGTTCCTGATCGGTGTCCTCGATTCGTAAAAGGAAATCACCCCCGTCATGTTTCGCGATCAGATACGCATAAAGAGCGGTCCGCAGATTTCCCACATGCATCCGACCCGTTGGGCTCGGCGCGTATCTGGTTCTTATTTTTTCCATAATTAACAGTCTCCTCTGAAATAAATTTCCTGAACGGTTAAGATTTTCAGATATTGATTATACCCCATCCCTATCGAAAAAGGAAGCGTTTTGCATTGATTTTTGGTCTGCCCTCTATTATAATTTACAGCAGTTCGCAAGGCATTTATCACACCGCCGGCACTACTCCCGTGCGGCACAGAAAGAGGATTCCCCATGAATGATCAGAAAAAGGACCGGCGCGTCCGCCGTACCCGGCGGCTGTTAAAAGACAGCCTGATCTCCCTTTTACAGGAAAAGGAATTTAAAAATATCTCCGTGACAGACATCACTGCCAGAGCCGACCTCAACCGGGGCACATTTTACCTGCATTATTCCGATGTTTACCATCTTCTTCTCGACATGGAAGAAGATCTCCTGCATGATTTCCAGCAGATGATCGACGACTACCGGCCGGCAGACTCCCATCCGGATTCTCTGCTTGGCATCCTCGTCCCGATCATCGATTATATCGCCGAAAACCGGGTCATCTGCCATCTCATGTTTGAAAATAACGCCTCCAGCGATTTTCAGGACCGTTTCCACCATCTCATCCGGCAAAATGGCCGGACCGTCATGCAGACGCTCTTTCCGGATGCCGATGATGATCATTATCAGATGTTTTTTGAATTTATCACCTATGGCACGATCGGCCTGCTGCGCTCGTGGATCAACAATGGCCAGGATATTCCCAGAGAACAGCTGGCCGAGATCGCGGACCGCGCGATCCTGGGCGCGGCCGGACGTATGCTGAGCTGAGCGGGAATCAACGGTTCCCATTCAGAATCCGGCATAATCCGGGACAATATTTTTCCAGAATTACGAATCCGGCTGTACTGATCCCCAGCACCAGAAACGGCATCGACAGATAAAGAAGAAGCGGTATCACAATTGACCGCAAAGCATCCGGCAGCAGCATGGCTGCTGTCTTATTGATCAGCCGCACAAAGGCAAAATGAGTCGCATAAAGAAAGAAACTGTGGCGGACGACTTCCCCCGCCTTCGGCAGCTTCGCCGCGGGCACACAAAGCCACAATCCGCCGACTGCAAACAGACGACATAACACAAACCCGACCGGCGCAGCGGTTCGCAGCCCCAGCTGATACATACCGGCAGCCACAGCGATCATAGCCGCTCCGCCGAGGATCCCGGAACGCCCGCTCTCCGGTCTCTCACAGACTGACCGCACCCCCGGTGCGGATGCCGCCGCGCCTGCCAGCGAATAATAAAGCAGGGCGTCCGTATTTACCAGCGGCAGCGCAATCTCTTTTGCCAGCAGGATCAGCAGCACAGCGAAGAATACCGCCTTACTCCAGGTACTGCGGAAGATCAGAATCAACACTGGCGCAAGCAAGATCAGCAGGATCAGCTGGTACAGATACCAGAATACCGGATTATAGCGATAGTGCAGCACAGCCTGCACGATTTCATCCAGACTGACCGCAATCACTCCTTTTCCCACAACCTCACTGAGTCCGGGCACACGGCTTGCCGCCGCATATCCCACATAATACAGGAAATTCCATAAAATATACGGCACTAATACACTGTGGATCCGCCGCTCCCATTTCCCGGCGAGAGAACCCCTGCGGAAATCACGGAAAAAGAGATAACCGGATATCATAAAAAAGCCCGGCACCGCGATCTGTCCGATATAGTCACTGAAGGCGCTTTCGATCCGGGACAGAAGCTCTGCTTCCTTCCCGGTACCGAGGAAGAGCTCCGCATTGCCGGCATGGATCCAGATCACAAGGAGACTCAGGGCAAACGAAAACCAGGTGATTTTATTGCGCAATGGATAATCCTGCATTCTCCGCCCTCCCCATATGTTCCGGTCAATTCCGATCTGCTTCCTTTTTCCTCTTTTAAATCTTCTCTATACGCCAGCTCTCCTTCTCTGGCCTTCGTTCATTTTAATGCGTGTGATATACGCTTAATTGATACTCCATACCTCTCCATCCTCACAAACGGTTCGGATCTTCCCATCCTTAATTTCATACGTCTTTCCACAGAACAGCTCCGTCTCACCATCGCTGTAAACATAGCTTCCGTCTTCCAGCGCATAATAGGTATGGCCATAACTGTCCCCATAGGTAATATCTTCCATCAGCCGTCTCCCATCCAGCAAATTATCTTTCACCTTCTGGTAATGAGGCAGAATATTGAGCTTTGTCAGATTCAGCCCCCGCAGATACCGCACATAATCCGGATCGATTGATTCCCCGGGAAGCTCCGGCTGTGCATAAACAATATCTGCGCTGTTCATCGTCCCCGCGCTGATTCCCATGATAATTCCATCAAAGGACTCCAGTTTTTCCCGCAGCCCCAGTTCCTGCAGAAACGCGTTCTGGGTGGGTACATGTCCGCCGCTTAAGATCACAAAATCGCTTTCTGCGAGCCACTCATCCGCCATCTCCCACGTCCGGCTGTCCAGACTGCGAATCTGAGCCACCGCCAGGCCACTGGCCGCGAGCATCTTTGTATAGAACTCAATCATCTCATCATTCATCGCGTCATTGGCCGGATCGGAAGCAATTGACAGCACATTGGCCGGTTCCTCCGGCCAGACGGCGCGAACCCGATCGATCAGTCCGTTCTTCGACGCCAGCGGTCCCGTCTCCCAGTTTCCATCCTCCAGGGGATACGAAGCGTCCGGACTGCTGGTTAAAAATAATATTTTTGACATATTCTGTCTCCTTTTTCCTGATTTCATGTTACAGGTCACACGTCAGTCAACTGACGTGTAACCTGTAACGGCGGCGCCCACATTTAAAGTCGTCTACGACGAGGTGGGCGCCGCTTTGGCTCCATTACGTACTTGGTCCCATGCCACGCAGCGCGGTGCGTGGCATGAGTGTGCCATGTAACCATTTCTTTTCTCATTCACGATAAACTTTTCTTTATTGTATCAGACTTTTATGGTAAAATCCATGTGTTATGAAATTTTTGATAAACACGAATAATGGAGACAGCTATGAACCAGGCGATTGTAAGATTGAAAAAAGGCGAAGGCCGCGCCTTGAAAAGCGGCGGTGCGTGGATTTATGACAATGAGATTGATCGGATCGAAGGATCCTATGAAAATGGCGATATGGTCGCAGTTGAGGACTTTGACGGATATCCGCTCGGACAGGGTTTTCTCAACACCCGTTCCAAAATTACCGTCCGCATGATGACTCGTAAAAAGGATACCGTTGTCGATGAGGCATTTATCGAAATGCGCATCCGCGACGCATGGGAATATCGCAAGGCCACCGTAGACACCGCAAGCTGCCGGCTGATCTTCGGCGAGGCAGATTTCCTGCCCGGTATCGTCATCGACAAATTTTCGGACGTTCTGGTTGTCGAATCTCTGGCACTTGGCATCGACCGCTGGAAACCGGTCATTCTGCAGAAGCTGCAGGAGGTGCTGGCCGAGGACGGCATCCAGATCCGCGGCGTCTACGAACGCAGCGACGCCAAAGTCCGCGAGCAAGAGGGTATGCCGCGCACCAAGGGATTTCTCTCCGCTCCCTTTGACCCCAGAGTCGAGATCGTGGAAAACGGTATCCGCTATATCGTCAACGTCGAAGACGGCCAGAAAACTGGATTCTTCCTCGACCAGAAATACAACCGGCTCGCCATCCGGCGCCTCTGCCCTGGCAAACGGGTGCTGGACTGCTTTACCCATACGGGGTCCTTTGCCTTAAACGCAGCTGCAGCCGGCGCTTCCCATGTCCTCGCAGTTGACGCCTCCGAAACCGGCATCACTCAGGCTCGCGAAAACGCCGCGTTAAACGTTTTTTCCGACCGCGTGGAATTCTGCTGCGCTGATGTCTTTGAACTGCTCCCCGCGCTGGAAGCACAGGGCGAGAAATTTGACGTCGTCATTCTGGATCCGCCCGCTTTTACCAAGTCCCGCAGCTCCATCAAAAACGCGGTTAAAGGTTACCGTGAGATCAACATCCGCGGTATGAGGCTCCTCACAGACGGCGGTTACCTCGCCACCTGCTCCTGCTCTCATTTTATGGATCCGGAGCTTTTTGCCAAAACGATCCGCGAAGCGGCCGCCGGCGCCCACAAACGGATCCGTCAGGTCGAATACCGCACCCAGGCAGCCGCTCACCCGATCAGCTTGGGCGGGAAGGACCGGGCCTCGTATTATCTGAAATTCTATATTTTCCAGGTGTGCGAGGAGAAGTAGGGCGGAAAATGGCGTAAACAACTGATTATAGTACTAATTTTGTACATATTTTTCACTGGGCTTAGTGCGCGGCAGGTGTTATAATATCATTACGTGCTTAATCTTTCCACACACATCACGAAAGGAAGTGCAATCTATGCCATTACCCAAAGAGCAAATTTACACAGAAGATGATTACTGGAATCTCCCGGAAGATGTACGCGCAGAGCTGATCAACGGCCAGTTCTACTATATGGCCGCTCCCAGTCGAATACATCAGGAAATTTTAATCAGTTTAGCCTCTTTAATCAGGGATCATATTCGCTCAAAGCACGGTTCCTGCCGTGTCTATCCTGCTCCATTCGCTGTCAAATTGCGGGAAAACAGGGATGATACGGTTGAACCAGATATAACTGTAGTCTGTGATCGCTCCAAACTCACAGATAAAGGTTGCACAGGTGCGCCTGACTGGATTATCGAGATTGTATCTCCCTCCAACCCCGGCCATGATTATGTAAGGAAACTGAATTTATATGCAGATGCAGGTGTCCGGGAATACTGGATCATTGACCCGACAGAAAAAAGTGTACTTGTGTATTTTTTAGAGCAGGATCGTTTTAAATGTATTGCCTATACGTTCAAAGACAAATTAGCGGTCGGCATATATGGCGACCTTATCATTGATTTTGCGGAATTGATGGCTGAAATTCCGAGCGAAGATTAAACCGCTTATCAAACGGAATAGAGTCTTTTCTTTTTTAAAATGAAAAGACTCTATTCCGTTTGCCAACATAAACTCACTCTTTTTTTAACATATCCAGCCATCCCATGCATTCAGCAAACCAACCTGCCACATGCGGATCCGCAAAACGCCCCTTTTCCGGTTCTTCTACTTCTTTGGTCGCCAGTGACAATCCATGCTCTCCTTGCGGATAGATATGCAGTTCAAAAGGAACCCTATTCGCCGCCAGACTTTCCGCAAATAAAAGGCTGTTCTGCACCATGACCGTACTGTCTCCGGCTGTGTGCCAGATAAATGTCGGCGGTGTCTGGGCGTTTACAAACTTTTCGAGGCTGAAATAAGTTCTCCTCTCCTGCCATTGCTCTTCCGTTTCCTTCGATGATTCCGGCATCTTACCAACAAGCATATCAATGCTTCCCTCATGAGCGTAAATTCCGGCCGTAATAACAGGATAGCCCAGAATAATCGCGTCTGGGCGAACCCGTTTCTGATCATCTTCTTTAAATATTTGTTCATCATCCCAGTGGACACCCAGGCTTGCCGCCGCATGTCCTCCTGCGGAAAATCCGCAGACAACCACGATCTGTCCCGGATATTTTGCTCTCACCTGAGCAACTGCCTGAGCTGCCTGACGAAGAGGCTCTGTTCCCAGCACCTTTTCTCCATGAGAAACCTGATAATACAGAAGCCACGGTCTCCATCCTGCCGCGGCAAACGCCTCGGCTACCGGCTGTGCCTCTCTCGGAGAATGCCACTCATATCCTCCTCCTGGGAAGATAATGACATTTCCCTTCCAGTCTGTCTTTCTGCCTCCGATTTTCGATCCTGCTTCTATCAAATTCTTCATCTCATTTGTATTCATCTCAACATTACCCTACTGTTGTTCGACATGAAATCCAAAAAATTCATTTACATTATTAAAACAGATATCCTCGATTATCTGCTTTAACGTTTCTTCTCCCGAAAAATATTCTCCCCGTTCAACGAGATCCCCGAAATAATCACACAGCACCCGGCGATATAATTCATGACGAGGATAAGAAAGGAAGCTCCTGCTGTCTGTCAGCATTCCCACCGACAGGCTCACCGGATAAAGGTTTGCACATGACTCAAATTGACGCCGAATCCCATAAACCTGATCATTAAACCACCATGGTGCTCCCAACTGTACCTTTGCCTTTGTGTCACTGCCGCAAAATCCAGCTGCCAGCACTGCCCAGGTTTCAATCTTAGTTCCATCCAGAGGATAGAGAATTGTTTTTGGCAATTCTCCGGCTATCGTCAGGCGGTTCAGGAGTTCTCCCACGCTGGTAACCGCACACTGATCATCCGTACAGTCAAATCCCGTCGACTGCCCGACACGCGCCACTCCCGTCGTATTGGCATCCAGATAGGTACCGATGTGAAGCTGCATCACATATCCGTTGCGGCAATAACGTCTCCCCATCTCGTAAAGGAATGCGCTCTGGTACTGATCTACCTCACGCTGCGTAAGCGGCCAGTTTTTTCTTGCCTTATCAAAAATGTCCCGGATCTCCGCATCGCTATAATCCACCCATGTAAAATGTGGTATTCCATCATCGCTGACCGTTGTTCCCGTAGCATTTCTGAAAAACTGAAGACGGATTTCAAGTGCATCCAGCATACTGTCAAAGGACTCTATTTTCACACCCGACACCTGCGAAAGCCGATTCAGATAATCCGGGAAATCTTCCCGTTCCAGAAACATGGCCTTATCCGGTCGAAAAGCGGTGATGACACGAGTATCCATTTTTTCTTTCTTTAATGCAATATGATACTTCAAATCATCCGTCGGGTCTTCTGTCGTACTGACAAGCTTTACTCTCGAATGCTCCATGCACCACCGTCTGGTAATATGCTTCCTGCGAATGATCTCTTTTGTCTGCTGATAGACCTCTTCCGCATTTTCTGCAGACAGCGGTTCCTCGATATCAAAATAACGCTTCAGTTCCAAAGCACACCAGACATAGATCGGATTCCCAATCAGATAAGGGATAATACGTGCAAAGGCCAGATATTTCTCATGATAGCTGCTGTCTCCCGTAATATATTTTTCATCAATACCAAAAGTGCGCATCGCACGCCATTTATAATGATCTCCGCTCAGCCACATTTCACCAAGATCCTCAAATTCACGGTTCTCATAGATTTCAACCGGCTGCAAATGGCAATGATAATCAATAATCGGCAGATTCTCAGCATATTTATGATACAGTTCGCGCCCTGTCTTCGTTGTCAGAAATAACTCCTCATCAAATTTTGTTTTCATTTTATTATCCTTTTTGTCAGAATCCAATCAAAGCTCCACCATCCACCGGAATACAGCTTCCACTGATATATCGCGCTGCATCACTGCAGAGAAACGCCGCGCACATACCCACATCCATCGGATCACCCACTGTTTTGGCCGGTATTCTTCCCATGATCTTTGCCAGCCTCGGCGGATCATTGTCAACCGCCTGATGAAACATCGGCGTGTCAATCCAGCCCGGCGCAATCGCGTTAACTGTCACACCAAACTCTGCCAGCTCCGCCGTCAATGTATGAATCATACCTAAGAAACCAGACTTTGCAGTAGAATAGCCGGCTACCATCGGCTGTCCGATATAGCTTGTCATACTTGCCTGAAAAACAATTCGTCCATGTTTCTGCTCTTTCATATAAGGAACAACCGCTTTTGTCATCGCAAACGAACCGACCAAATGGACATCCAAAACCCGTTTGTAATCCTCCACAGTCATATCCCAGATAAATTTTTTGCAATGATTCCCGGCATTGTTTATCAGAATATCAACATGCCCCTGCTCCTTTACCACTCTGTCCACCAGTTCGCCGCTGTGCGTCGTATCCGTGATATCAAACTGATAAAATGCCGCCTGGTCGCCAAACTCTGCCAGGGCTTCTTTTGCCTGCTCGGCCGTCTCATAGCTCACCACACAGACCTTCGCTCCGGCGCTTACAAGGCAGCGGGTAATCGCAAGTCCAAGCCCGGTAGATCCCCCTGTCACAATCGCCACCTGGCCCTTCAAATCATACCAGTCTGCCATTTTAAAATTTTTCATTTCCTGTTCTGTAAATGCAGCCATTATTCTTTCTCCTGTCACTTTCTATTCTGTCCAAACGTTTTTTTCACATGTCCGCCTCGTCACAACCTCTTTTTCCTGATACTTATAAGGAATATAAAATTCTCTGTGTCCCAGTGACTCGCTCTTTGTCAATTCACCAGAAGCGATTGCGGCCACATATTCCACCAGCCGAAGTGTCAGTTCCTCCTGGCTTACTTCTCCGCGAAGAATCGGGCTGGCATCAAAATCCATATCTTCTTCCATTCTCTGGTAAGTTTCATGATTTCCTGTAATTTTCACGCAGGGAGCTACCGCACTTCCCACTACATTTCCTCTTCCGGTAACCAGAAAAACCATATGTGCTCCACAACTTGCCAGATCCATCAGTCCTTCATTATCATTGGGGTTTGTGATGCCAAACTGCATCCAGTACGGATCCGGAGTAGAATCCAGCAGCCACAATCCCTTATGTTTTGGAGAACCGGCAACCTTCAGCACTCCCTGGATTGGTCTTGAACCGCTCTTAATAACCGCTCCCATGCTTTTTTCTTCAATTGTCGAAAGTCCTCCTGCAAAATTTCCGGGACTGACCGAATACTGGCGCACGGATTTGCAATATTCCAGAGCCTTGTCATAGGTCACCTGCAGATCTCTGGCCGCCTTATCATTAACAGCCCGATCTTTCAAAAGCCAGTCAAGTCCGACTGCTTCTACGATCTCTTCGAAAATCGCTGTACCGCCCGCATCAACCAGACAATCAAAAAACCTTCCGACTGCCACATTGCCGGCCAGTCCGCTGGTATAATCACTCCCTCCGCATTCCGCTCCAATGATCAGATCTGACAGACCCATACTCACCCGCGGAGTTGCTTTCAGTTCTTCCAGCATCTCTTTAACCCAGGCCACTCCCTGCCTGATTGACAGACGAGTGCCTCCCATCTCCTGCACAAACATCCAGCGGGCCGGTTTTCCCTCTTTCTCAGCGATCTGTGCCAGCCATTCCGGCTGTATATATTCACATCCAAGTCCTACGGCCAGCACCGCTCCGGTATTTGGATGGCGGATCAGACTGATCAGCATGTCCACCGCATACTGATTATCGGTGCATCCGTCAAAACCTATCATCTCAACATCCCGGCTTCCTGACTGTTCTACGATCTTCTGTGCGACAAACTCTGAACATTTGACCGTATAGATTACAAGAACATGATTGCGAATACCCGGTATGCCATTTTGTCTCTCATATCCCTGCCATGTCCATTTTTCTCGCTTCATATTCTCTTCCTCACTCATATCTGGTATCTTTCGGGGCTCCAGTCTGTATATCCAGATGACTCGATCTCTGATCATAGATACTTTGCATAACATGAAGATGAACCCAGCTCCCTTTGGGAATATCCGCCGTAGCACGGCCAATAACTACACCATATTTTATGATGTTCTCACCAGATGCGATATCACCCAGCGCAATCTTATGTCCGGTCGGGATCTCTGTAACAGCTGTGATTTTCTTCTCTTTACCGTCTCCGGTCAGATCAATCGTTTCTCCCTGACCTGCCTTTTCCAAAACGGTAGCTACGTTATCCCGCTGATGGATCTGAAACGCGATTTTGTGATTCTCCATATCCTGTCTCCCGATTTCCTGTTCTTACAAAATTCCAAATTCTGCAAAAGCCTGCGTCGCTGTCATACCGCCCTCAATCGCCTTACGCACGGTTTTCTCACCGGCCGCCTTAATCAGTGCCTTTTCAATCACCTCATCTTTAACCTCAGACGGAATAATCAGAACACCGTCGATGTCTCCAAATACCAGATCCCCGTCATGAATCGTCACCTGACCGATCTCAATCGTACAGCGATAATCACATACATATGTGCGTACCGAAGAATCCTGAGCCCAGCACTGCGTACAGAAAACCGGGAAATTTTGTTCAAGTACCTGCGGCGTATCGCGGCTGTAACCATCGAGAACTGCCCCCACAGCTCCTCTGCTTCTTGCTGTAGCCGTCAGCAATTCTCCCCACAGTGCACTGTGATGAGCGCCTGTTGCAATATAGACATCATTCGGCTTTAACTGATCAAGCGCCTCCGTCAGATAGCCAAACGGTTTTCTGGGATCGTCAAATATGTCATTTTCCAGAACAGTGCAGGCATATCCGGCAATCTTTAAACGGTTGTCGGGCTGACTGCGGTCGATATATGCATCTGCCGGAACCAGCGCCTCCAGCGGACGGATCTCTGCCGGTAAAAACTGATGCCGGTATCCCATCTGGTCAAGGATATCGCCCACCACCGGAGTATATAATTTTTCCTTCATCAGCGCGAAGAGTTCTTCGTCATTTTTCCATTGTTTCATCTTGCAATCTTTCCTCGTCTTTCTTAAATGATTCATTTCTGCAAGGGCTTTTCCCTGGCAGATTAATACATCAAATTAGGCAGCCACATAAAGCTCTGCGGGAAATAGGTCAGGACAATCAACGCTACGCCCATAACAATGTAAAACGGGATCATGGATTTCGCCAATTTCTCTATCGGAATATCCGAGATCGCGCTTCCGATAAACAGCGTCGATCCCACCGGCGGAGTCAGCAGTCCGATACCAAGATTTAATACCATTACTACCCCAAGATGGATCGGGGAAAGCCCCAGCGACATCCAGATTGGCAGGATTACCGGCGTTAACATCAGGATCAGGCAGGCCATCTCAATCAGGCATCCCAGGAAAAGCATCAGGATATTCAACATAATCAGGATCACAATCTTATTGTCTGTCAGGCTGAACAATAGTGTAGAAACCTGCTCCGGAACCTTCAGATAAGTCAGCAAATAAGTAAAAGCTCCTGATACGCCCAGCAAAATCAATACCTTTCCCAGTGTCATGGTAACATTATTAAAAATCCGCGGAATATCCCTGAATCCAAATCCCTTATAAATGAATAATCCCACAACCAGCGACCATACAACCGCACAGGCCGCAGACTCCGTTGTCGTAAAGACACCGCAGACAACTCCTACCACCACAATCAGGACAGACAGCATTCCCCAGATTGCTTTGCCAAATGCACGGATGCACGCCGTCGGACTGAATCTTCCGGTCACCGGATAATTCCTCTTAACGGAAACATAATAAGAATAGATCATCAGCACAATCGACAGAATCGCTCCAGGCACATATCCCGCAAGGAAAAGCTGTCCGATCGATACGCTTGTTACACCGGAAGCTGCCAGTGTGAAGATAACCATATTCTGGCTCGGCGGCACCAGAATTCCTTCCACGGAACTCGCCATCGTCAGGCAGGTAGAAAAATCGCGGTCATACCCCTGCTCCTCCATCATTTTGATTTCGATCGGTCCCAGCGACGCACAGTCAGCCGATGAAGAGCCGGAAATCCCGCCAAAGAAGAAAGATACCACAACGTTTACCATCGCTGCGCCGCCGCGAAACCACCCCACCAGTTCCCGGGAAAAATCAATCAGTGTTGTCGTAATGCCTCCCGCGCTCATCAATTCTCCCATCAGGATAAAGAAAGGAACCGAGAGCAGTGTATAGGAATTCAGGTTCGCAACAAATTTCAGTGCCATCTGCATCGGATTAATTCCAAGATAGAAGAAATCAATCAACGAAGCCATACCGATCGCATAGACAATCGGCACCCGTAAAAATACCAGAACAAGGAACACTCCTACCAGCAATAAAGTTGCAATAACTGTCGTACTCATTCTCCGCTAATCCTCCTTGTCCATTGGCTAATCAGGGCAAAAATATACAGAACACCGGCCACCGGAAGAGACAGATACATCCAGGCATACGGAATATTAATTCCCGCCATCGTATTCTTCCTCGCCTGTGTCATCAACTGTCTCCCATAAACAAGCATGAATATGGCAAATACAAAAATACATATCGTCGCCAGAATATTCGTTGCCCGGATCTGCCCCCTGCTCATCCTGCTGTCAAACATCGTTACCTTCAGGTGCTCGTCTGTCCTCAATACCAGAGAAGATCCCAGAATACTCATCCACGTCAGTAAAAACAGAGACAGAGGCTCGCCCCATACCGGTGAATTATGCAGGACATAGCGCCCCAGAAAGATATAAAATACTACTGCTACCAGGATCCCCAACATGAGAACGCAGGCTATACGCACCAGACCAAACACAACCCGGTCAACCGGTTCCCATATTTTTTTCAGTGTCTTCAACGCGTCCATATCCCCTTTCCTTATCCAAAAGGCTGCAAAAGGATGCTGCAAAAGAAACCTACAGCACCCTTCTACAGTCACATTTTTGTCGTTCGCTCCAATTAATACTCACCGCTTCTCAGACTTTCAATAATTGCCTGAGACTCTTCATCGTAAGAAGCATAGATATCTTCGCATGCCTCGGACCATTTCTCCAGATCCGCAACCGGCAGTAAGGTCACGCCATTTTCCGCAAATCCGTCCTGGATCGACTGGTTTTTCTGCTGATTATATTCATAACAGGTCTTACCGGCAATGGCCGCCGCTTCCTTCATCCAGCCCTGCTGCTCTTCCGTCAGGGAGTTCCATTTTTCCTTATTCATCAGGATAACTCCGCAGCCAAAGGTGTGTGCGTCCGGAATGAAATACGGAGCAACCTCATTAAATGAGTTGCCGATATAGTTCACCATATCATTTTCCGCTCCGTCCACAACGCCGGACTGCAGGGAGGTATAAAGCTCCGCATAGGCAATTGGAGTCGCGGAAGCCTTCAGGGCCGTCATGGTGTTGACCATCAGATCGGTCTCCGGTACACGGATCTTTAATCCACTCATCATATCCAGCGTAAATTCACTCGGACTGCCAAGTTTCGCATAAGTATCCTCCGTAATAAACATGCTTCTCGGTCCCTCTGTCAGCCAGCCAAGCGCGATATAACCACAGTCTGCCTCATCAACCGAATCCAGCATCTGCTGACCCAGCTCGCTCTCCGCCATCGCTTCAAACTGATCCATATCCTGGAATACAAATGGGAGTCCGGTCAGAGCGATCTTTTCCGCTCCATAGTTGCTGAGAGAAGAAGCATTTCCGCGGAAAATATCAAGGGTCCCCATCTGGATTCCCTGCATACTCTCTGCCTCGCTTCCCAGCGTTCCGTTCAGATAAAGTTCAATCTTGATCTGACCGCCAGACAGTTCCTCGATCTGTGCCGCGAATTCCTTGGCCGCTACCGTTCCGCCATAATCATCACCGTTGACCTCATTCCATGTAAGCGTAATGCTGTCTCCCGCAGGAGCAGCCGCTTCTTCCGTTGTCTCCTCGGCTTCTTCCTTTGCCGCTTCTGTCGCAGCTGCCGCCGCAGTCGTTGCCGCTTCTGTCGCAGCTGTCTGAGAGCCAGAACCGCAGCCGGCCAGCGATGCAGCCACACAGGCAGCAGCAGTCAACACAAACAATTTCTTTCTCATGATCTTGTCCTCCTTAATAAAATGAATTGGATTTGCCAGCTAAAACGTTTTAGTTCTGGCGCATACTTAAGTGATATCAAGTGTAACATTTTCCTTTTTATCTGTCAATTGTACTTGGTGTTTTAGTTTGTTTAGTTTCAATCTTTGTCAATTTTCTACAAGTTCTTTCTTCTTTTTTTGTCTAAAAAAGCAATTTAAAACTAAACTGTTCCCAC
>JAJBUA010000067.1 GCA_020860565.1 Clostridiales bacterium | reverse complement strand
CTAAGCGCAAGCGGTCCTCGGAGGATATTCTTTCCGCCCAGAGACGGACGTTTTGCCAACAACATACCTCCTGACGCATACTATGTCTACATGATGATCGCCTGGTATTTCGCAACTGCGCTCGCCATGCAATACGAATCCACGATCCCCTACATAGAAAATCATGCACTGGATACCTGGACCCATAATAAAACCATCCAGAAAGCAGTCGAGAGTTATCGGATCAGCGAAGAACGCAAGGCGTATCTGAAAACGCTGCGAATCAGGCGTGCCCTTCCTTAAAATAAGTGATCATTTCCTGCGTGAGACTCGCGTGATTGGGGTCATTGACAGGGACATCTTCACGTTCAAACCACTGCGCGAGCGCGAGCTCGTCCTCCTGTAAACGGATCGAATCCTCCTCCTCGAGGTCACAGTAAAACCCGGCAAGCAGCGTATCCGTGAAAGACCAGGGCTGGCTCTTATAATAGCGGATATTGTTGACCTTCAGGCCAACCTCCTCCATGACCTCGCGCCGGATGGTATCCTCCAGAGATTCACCGATCTCACAGAAACCGGCAACCAGAGCATAGTTGGTAAATTCCCGGTGCGCATATTTAGTCAGAAGAAGTTTATTCTGGTGAGTCACGCCGATAATCACGGCCGGACAGATCTTGGGGTACTCCATCTGATGGCAGTGGTCACAGTACATCATGCGCTCTTTCGTGTCCTGACGCATACGAGAACCACAGCGGCCGCAGAAGCGCCGGCTGGCATACCACTGCGAGAGCTGATGCCCCGTGATCCCGGCAAACGCCAGATAACGCGGCGCTGCCCCGCGGAAATCCCGGATACCGATCATTTCCCCATGAAGAGAATCCGGAATGTTCAGTTCGTCGATCAGATAAAAATGTTCCTCATCGATCGAAAAAAGATAAGTATAATCCTGAAAAATCTGCGGATTCGCTTCCGCCAGATCCCGAAAGCGTGGAAACGTAATCAGCTCTCCCTGCCGGATCACGAGAGCCCTGCGGTTATTATAATAAAGCACATAACTGTCGGCACATGGCGGTGTGGGACGATACGCATTGTCATAATGATGGTTTCCAATATCCTGAATCATCGTAATCAGACCTCCTGAAATGTAGTAATAAATGACAAGTTTCCTCTCAGGGACGGATGTTTCATCAAAATTATATTATAGACGATTTTGAAATATAAGAAAAGCAAATCTTGCATCACGCCTCTGAAAAGAACTGCTTGACAGCCCGGAAAGAGATGTGTTACGATAAACCGACAAGAAAAGTAGGTTTAACAAAGGATGGTGATAACGATGAAAATTCGAGATATTCTGGCAGAAGGAAAGGTTACTCTCTCCTTTGAAGTTTTCCCGCCAAAGACCGCAGATAAATTTGATTCCGTAGAAGCAGCGGCGCGTGAGATCGCAAAACTCAATCCGTCATTTATGAGCATTACCTATGGTGCAGGCGGCGGGACGAGCGACTACACCGTGCAGATCGCGAAGATGATTCAGGAGCAGGGCGTGACTCCGCTCGCACATGTGACCTGTTATTCTTCGACAAGAGAAAAGGTACATCACGTTCTGGATGAGTTAAAGGAAAATCATATCGAAAATATCCTGGCATTGCGCGGCGATATCCCGGAGGGAGGACAGACGCCGGGCGTGTACCATCATGCGTCCGAGCTGATTCATGAGATCCGTTCACAGGGAGACTTCTGCATCGGGGCAGCCTGTTATCCGGAGGGGCATCCAGAGGCGCCGAATAAGGCGGCAGATATCGGGCACCTGAAGGAAAAGGTCGATGCGGGTTGTGATTTTGCGACGACACAGATGTTTTTTGATAACAGCATTTATTACAGCTATGTATGCCGTGTGCTGCAAAAGGGCATAACAGTGCCGATTATTGCCGGTATCATGCCGATTACGACCAAAGCACAGGTGAAACGTGCGGTTCAGCTTTCCGGCAGTGTCATGCCGTCTCGTTTCCTTTCGCTGGTAGATAAGTTCGGGGACAACCCCAAAGCGATGAAACAGGCCGGTATCGCCTACGCTACGGACCAGATCATTGATCTGCTGGCAAACGGCGTGCGGGGGATTCATATTTATTCCATGAATAAGCCCGATGTAGCGGCGAAAATTTATGAGAATCTGTCGGAAATGATTCAATGAAAATCACCGCGTCTTATTCGCTTACAAGATCGCGGTCCAGCACGTCGTCCAGATATGCTTTCTGCTCTTCTGTCAGCGAAGAGAAAGGCCGGCGGGCTTCTCCGACCGGGATACCCTGGCGTCCGAGCTCATATTTGATGGCGGGGATCAGGCCTACGCGGCACATGGCCTCCATGCAGTTATTCGCTTTGTGCTGCAGCTCAAGCGCCTGCGCGCGTTTTCCTTCCTCAAAGAGCGTAAAGATTTTTTTGTAATGAGGCAGCATCATATTGAATGTGCTGCCGATGGAGCCGATGGAACCGAGCGCCTGCGCAGCGACCATGGTTTCATCGTAACCGTCAAAAGCGATCAGATCCGGATTCAGATTGAGGATGCGCTCCATCTGGAAGAGGTTATAGTTGGTCTGTTTTACGCCAAGGATGGCTCCGCTGCGGAAAAGTTCGCAGTAATCCGCATTGGCGACATCGAACTCCTTGTGGGTATTGCCGGGAAAATTGTAAATCAGAACCGGTGCACCTGCGGCTTCTGCGATGTCATAATAGTAGCGGCAGATTTCTTTCGATGAAAAGCCGTAATAGAAGGGCGCGGTGGCAGCGACAAAATCAAAGCCCATCCCCATGGCGGCTTTGGTATAGCGGATCGCTTCGTCCGTACCGATCGCGCCGACATGGGCGATCAGATTGGTCTGGCCGGCAAAGGCAGAAGCCGCTTCGAATACCTGAATGCGCTCTGCTTCGGTCAGCAGGAAACATTCTCCGCTGCTGCCGCCGACAAAAAATCCGGCCGCGCCTTCTTTTAAATTGCGCCGCATAACGGCCTGCAGAGCCGCGCCATCCACTCGTCCCTCGTGGTCATACGGGGTGATACTGGCGGAGTAGATGCCGCCCAGTTGTTCTTTTGTTTTCATATGCAAAGTCTCCTTATTTTGAAATCTTTCTGCTTGCGCCCATTAGATCGTGAGCAGAGCTCACGATCCAATTCACCGTTCGCCGCGAGTGAGCAAGCTCCCTCGGTCTCCCTTGCGCTCATTATAGCATATTCCATAGATTTTGTGGAAAATTTGTTCCCACGAAGCAACGGGTCAGGCGGATGCACTTGCGCGGATATCATTCCCATACTTGAAAACGATTCTGCGTAATGGTATAATGAACTCCGAAAAATAAATGAGACAGGAGACAGTGATGAAAAATCCGGAAATTACAATTACAATGGAAGACGGCGGAGTGATCCGCGCGGAGTTATATCCTCAGATTGCGCCCAATACAGTGAATAACTTCATCAGTCTGGCAAAAAAGGGTTTCTATGACGGTCTGATTTTCCACAGAGTTATTAAGGGCTTTATGATTCAGGGCGGCGACCCGGACGGCGTGGGCACCGGCGGACCGGGATACTCGATTAAGGGAGAGTTTGCCCAGAACGGATTCCCGAATGAGCTGAAGCATACAGCAGGCGTGCTGTCGATGGCGAGGTCGATGATGCCGAATTCGGCAGGGTCCCAGTTCTTTATCATGCATCAGGATTCCCCGCATCTGGACGGTGCTTACGCGGCGTTTGGCATGGTGATCGAGGGGATGGATGTCGTGAATCAGATCGCACAGACGCGCACGGACTGGAATGACCGCCCGCTGAAAGAACAGAAAATCAAAAGCATGACGGTAGATACCTTTGGCGAGGAGTATGACGAGCCAACGAAGTGCTGAGTCAAAACATGTGCTTTTGCAGGCAGTTTGATTTGGGAAAAGGGATCTTTTATGACTTATGAAAAAGTTATCCTGATTGATGGGGCAGAGTACCCGGTGACAATTTCAGATGATCCGAAAACCCTTCTGGCAGCAGAAACTGCCGGGAGGGTTCTTATCGGTTTACGGCAAAAAGATGCAGATCAGCGGTGGTTCCCTGCAGATTACGTGATCGAGTTGCCGGAAGTAAGCGAAGGGAGTGCGGCAATCGGGAGTGTTGACGATACGGCCGGAGAGAATGACAGGGGAAACTGGCCGGATGATATCTGGCTGGAACGTGTAGTGAGGCGCAGGTATGGCCTGCCATGGGTAATTGCCCGCACCGAACGCCTGATTATCCGTGAGTTTACGCCTGCGGATCTGCCTCAGGTCATTCATGATCCGGAAGATACGCAGGAGGATCGGATCTTTCAGGATGCCGTGAGTCTGGAGGCGTATATTCACAGCCAGTATGGTTTCTTTGAGTGTGGAATGTGGGCGCTGATTCGGCAGTCGGATGGGCAGCTGATCGGGATGGCCGGCGTTGTGCCGGAGACAGCAGAAGAAAATCCGGATGAGAAAACAGACGAAAAGCGAGGGGGAAAAGAGCACGCAGAGAAAGAAGAAACAGGGAAACCGGTTTACGAGCTGGGTTATCATATTTACACGCCCTACCGTCGACAGGGTTATGCAAAAGAAGCCTGTCTCCGTCTCCTGAAGCTTGTGAAAGAGGAGTACGGGGGACAGGCAGCTGCATATGTACGGCCAGATAATCCTGCGTCCGTCAGTCTGTTAGAGTCTCTTGGGTTTCGCCTTCATCAAAAATGTAGCGGATCAGGGAAACTGCGTTATCGACATGCTGCGAATTGGTGATAATGCCGAGAAGCGGCGGATCCTGAGTGAGGCCGGAGCGTGTGACAAAATCGGTTCCGCTGATGTCAATTGCGCATACATATTCCTCGCCGTCCGGATTGGTACAGGTCCAGAAACGGTCCGAGATGCGGGCGGCAAGTTCATCATCCAGTAGTTCCGAAAGATCGAGAAAAGCGCCGCTTTCACCGTAATGTTCCATGTTTTCGGTGTCACAGACCAGGACGTCAAGTTCTTTGGCCGATATAAGCGCAACGAGCTTCTGGAGATTAGCGACACTGTATTCGGTGGCCTGTTCTCCATAATAGATATAGGAGAGTTCTGCCGTGACCAGATCCTTTTTGCCGAGGCCCAGCCAGGCGGGGAAATCCTCATCCACCACGCTTAAGTCAATTGCCTGATCCGAAAAGCTGTTGACATAGATTATGTGGAGCGCGGTCGTAAACGTGGAGTGATACAGGACGCCGCCGGCGCTGTAGAGCAGAAAAAGCGCGATGCAGATGACGCCGATGTGAAATTTATAATAAGAAGCGATGTACCAGATGCGGTCTTTTCCGCTCATGACTTTTAATTTATTCCATTCTTCCGTAACTTTTTCGGTAAATTTCATCCATGTCCTCCTGAAAAAAGTGTCGTAGGTATTATAGCACAAATGATAACATTCTGTGAATTGCTTTTTAGAAATTGCTTTTTGGAGGGGAATTCGTTATAATAGCAGAATGACTGATAAAAGGAGAGATACTCATGTTGCAGGAGTTCTTTAATTATGATAATCCGGTATGGCGGTTTATTGGCAAGTTTTTTGATGTTTTTTTACTGAATATCCTATGGATGGTCTGCTGTATCCCGATTGTCACAGCCGGAGCGGCTACCACGGCTGTTTATTATGTCACGATGAAGCTGGTGCGTGACGAGGATGGATCGACGATCCGGCAGTATTTTAAGTCTTTTAAAGAGAATTTCAAACAGGCGACGGCGATCTGGCTGATCCTGCTGGCAGTGCTGGCTGTCATTGGGTTTGACCTGTATTTTGCGGTTATGCTGCCCAGAGAGACGCCGTACCGTACTGTGATGATGGCGGTGTTTGTCGGTTTTGCGCTGATCTGGAGTGCGATTTCTCTGTACGTCGCACCGCTTCAGGCGACTTTTTACAATCCGGTAAAAAGAACGATATTTAACGCATTTTTTATCAGTATCCGGCATTTCCCGGCGACGCTGGGGATGCTGGTCATCGACTGGGCGATTCCGCTGACAGCGTTTATGGCGGCAGCTTTTTTACAGCCGGTGGTTTTTATTTTTGGTTTTCCGCTGGTGGCATTTTTAAATTCGTTTGTGATGGTCGGGATTTTTGAGCGTTACATGCCGAAGGAAGACCACGAAGAACATGAAGATCAGGAGGAAGTTTGATTGAGATACAGACTGCAGCGTGCGGTCTGCCGGTGTCTGATTGTACTGCAGATACTCGGTGTGACTGCCGTACCGACTTATGCGAAGCCTGCGTGGCCGTCCGATACGGGTATTCAGGCAGAAGCCGGAATCGTGATAGACGCGGATTCCGGCGCGGTACTTTTCGGGCAGAATATTCACAATACTTATTATCCGGCAAGCATTACGAAGCTTCTGACGGCGCTGATCGTCCTGGAACACTGCAGCCTGGACGAGACGGTGGAATACACCAGCCACGCGCTTCTCAGCGTGGAGGCGGACAGCGGCAACAAATTAAGTCTCAGGGAGGGAGACACCCTGACGGTGGAGGATTCTCTGTATGCGCTTCTGCTGATCTCGGTTAACCAGTGTGCCAACGGCCTGGCAGAGCATACGGCGGGAAGTATGTCCGCTTTTGTGGATCTGATGAATGAAAAGGTGGCGGAGCTGGGGCTGACGGAGAGCCATTTTGATAATCCATCCGGTTTAAACGGCGACACTCAGTATGTGTCGGCATATGATATGGCGATGATTGCCAGGGCGGCGTTTGCGAACGAGGATTTGCTGAGGATCAGTTCAAGCATTTCCCATAAGATCGGACCGACGCAGCTTTTCCCGGACGGACAGTCTTTCCGCAATGAACATCGCCTGATTTATACGACGGATACGACAAGCCCGTATTATTGCCCGGAGGCGGTTGCCGGCAAGACCGGATATCTGATTGCGGCCGGCAATACGCTGGTCACTTATGGAGAACGGGATGGACGTCATGTGATATCCGTGATCTTGAAAGGACAGCCCAGACAGTATTTTATTGACGGCAAGGAGCTACTGCTTTTCGGGCTGGACCGTTTTCAGAATATCAATATTGCGGAAAATGAGACGCGCTATGCGTCCGGTTTTGGCAAAGCCACGCTCAGTGATGCCTGGAACGCATACCCGGATCTTTATGTCGATGCGGACAGTGTGATGACGCTGCCAAACAGTGCGTCATTCGAGGATGCGGAAGTAACCGTGAGAGAGGAACTGGGCGAAGATGCTCCTCTGGGAGCGGTAGCACAGCTGGTTTATACTTATAATGACAGGCAGGTAGGAAGCGCATGGCTGATGACGGATGGGACCGTAGTGCAGGTAGGCGCGCATGAAGCCGGGTCGGGCTCCGCAGGCGGAGAAGATGGTCCAGGTGGAGGAGATTTTCCGCAGCTTCCGCTTGTGAGGGTGCTGACTATCTTGATGGTGATTGCGATACTGGTGATCGTGGTGGGGGGAACCTCATGGCTGATAGTAAGCTGGAGAAATGAAAGCAGGGATCTGGAAGAACGCAAGGCACGCCGGCGGGAACGCCTGACTCAGGGCGGAAAAGACCAGCAGGAAGAGTTTGAACGGATTCTGCAGGAACGAAGAAAACGGAAATAAACGGAATGAGTCATCATTACCAGAATAAAAGAAAATAACAACAAAAGAAAAAGAACCGGGAAACAATCATAAGATTTTCCGGTTCTTTTTCTGTTATTCCGCTTTCTGGTAATTTAACGCCGCGTAAGCGTCTACGACGCCGCCGGTCGCCAGCTTATCGGTGAGGGTATCCCACTTTCTGGCGGTATTGAGGATGGCTTCGCGCACATCCGCAAGGGAAAAATCGGTGCGGCAGGAGTATATCATGGCAGCGACTCCCGTCACCATCGGGGCGGACATGGAGGTGCCGGTCATATATCCATATCCGTTTCCGGCAGCCAGTCCCAGAATGTAGGTGCCGGGAGCGGCGATGTCAATCGTTCCCACACCGTAATTGGAGCTGTTTTCCAGACTGCCGTTAAACATCAGGTTGGCGACAGAGATGGTGTTGTCCAGATGGAAGCAGGCCGGATAATCCTTTTGTTCGCTGGTATCGACATTCATGCCGTTTCCGTTGGAATCTCCGTTTCCGGCGGAGAGGATAAAGAGCATATTGGAATTGCGCATCAGTTCTTCCAGAGCCGGATAATAGTATTCAGTTCCGAAGCTGATATTGCAGATGGAAGCCCCGTTAGCTTCCGCGTAGCGGATGGCATTTAAAACGGCCTCTTCTTCGCCGTAGCCGTTTTCCGTGCCGAGTACTTTCAGCGACATGATTTTTACATATTTGGGATCTGCGATCCCGGCAATCCCGCCGTCAGAACGTTTCGCTGCGATTGTGCCGGCGGCGTGCGTACCGTGGCTGTCCTCCGAGCCGACGTAGATCTGATTGGTATCGCTGAAAAAATTCCATCCGTGGACGTCGTCGATATAGCCGTTGCCGTCATTATCGATGCCATCGTCGGGGATCTCATCCTCGTTGGTCCAGATCGCGCCTTCAAGCTCTGGATGTGTGATATCAATGCCTGTATCGATGACAGCAACGGTCACCGTGCGGTGTTCTCCGGTATCCGAGTCATACTGCTGCCATGCCGGCTGGATATTGATATCTGCTCCCTTGACGGCGCGGATGCTCCGCTGCCGGTAGGAATCCGGCCCTGAGTATTCCTCCGGGATCTCATAACCGGCCCAGTTTGCGAAATCAATGAGATAGGCAAGCGTGGGCGAAATATTCTGGAAACGGTTGATGACCTCAACGTATTCCAGATCCCCGTCGTTGCGCAGTCCCCACTGGTATCTCGCATATTCATCGGAAGAAGAGAGATTGTCCACTCCCGGGCCATAGGCATAAGCGTTCGCCGAAAAAGTCATCGTCTTCTCTGCTTCCTGATCCGAGGAGAATGCCAGAGAAGTACCGGTGACTGCTCCATATGCCAGAAGGGCGGCCAGAGAGAGGGGAAGTAATCGCTGTTTACATTTCATAGAAAAACTCCTTCACACTTTCTGTGTAATCCGGATGTTCCGTTTGCAACTCCGGATTTGGTAACGCCCAGTATAGCGTACAGAAATGAAAAAATTGTGAACAGAATCAGTCAGATTCCTGAGCTTTGATATTCTGGAGAATCGTGACCTCCTGATTGTCGATGTGCTCACGGATCGCGGCTCTTGCCTCCTGAATGCTGCAGGTTTTAACTGCTTTGACAATGTGGTCGTGTTCGATGATCAGGATCTGACGTTTGGAAGCATCCTTGAGGTATTCCAGACGATAACGGTACATCTGTTCGCGCAGATTGTTTAAAATCTGTACAAGACGGTCATTGCCGGTCGCCTGATAGATCACATCGTGATAGCTTTCATCGGTCTCTGCCATGGCCATGGTATCGCCGTTGTTGACGGCTTCTTCGAATTTTTCCTGAGCCTCTTCCAGGGCATTCATCTGCTCTTCGGTAATCCGCTGGCAGGCCAGTTCGAGGGCGAGTTCTTCCAGAGAGCGGCGGACTTCCAGGACGTCCCGCAGGCTTTTTTCAGAAATTTTTGCAACCTCCGCGCCCTTGCGCGGGATCATCAGGACAAGGCCCTCCAGTTCAAGCTTGCGGATTGCCTCGCGGATGGGGGTCCGGCTGACACCGAGCAGATCAGCGAGCTGGATTTCCATCAGGCGCTCGCCCGGTTTTAATTCTCCCTTAAGGATGGCCTGGCGCAGTGTGTTGAACACGACGTCGCGAAGCGGAAGATATTCATTCATGTTGACTTTCAGATCGTGATTCATTGGTTTTCCCCCTGTGTAAAATGATTTTTGTTATTAAAAAATTCAGTCAGAAAGACCTGTTTTGCAAGTTCGGATGATGATCCATAATGGAACTGTTCATATGTTTTTCTGGCAGCGTCGGGATCGGAGTAAAGGCCGAAGACGGTGGGACCGCTGCCGCTCATAATAGCGCCGTCCGCTCCGTGTTCCATCATGAAATCCCTGATGCTGCGGATGACCGGATGCTGTCGGAGGGTAACGGTTTCGAGTACATTTCCCATCTTACAGCACATATCAGCAAGATCCTGTGCGCGGATAGCGCGGATGATGCCGTCGATGTCCGGATGCTGATCCGGTTTTAATTCATTCGCGTGCAGATGTTCATAGACAGCTTTGGTGGAGACACTGATACCGGGTTTCGCGATCAGCACCTTACAGTGGGGAGGCGGGGGAAGCGGTGTGAGGATCTCGCCGATGCCTTCCGACAGTGCGGTGCCGCGCATGACGCAGTACGGTACGTCAGCACCCAGTTTTACACCTCGGGTCATCAGTTCCTGCTGAGAGAGACCCAGATGAAACATTTTATTGATTCCAAAAAGTACCGCGGCAGCGTCGCTGCTGCCTCCGGCCATGCCGGCGGCTACCGGGATGATCTTTTTGAGACGGATGCTGACGCCCTGAGTAATGCCAAATTCATCCATCAGAAGCTTTGCGGCTTTGTAAACCAGATTATTTTCATTAACGGGCAGATAAAAAAGATTCGTGCTCAGTGTAATGCCCGGTTCTCTGCGCAGATCGATTTCGATGTGGTCATAGATACGGACCGTCTGCATGATCATGCGGACGTCGTGATAACCATCTTCCCGTTTCCTCAGCACATCCAGGCCGAGATTGATTTTTCCATAGGCTTTTAAAGAAAGGTGTCGGATCATATGCGTTCTTCCTGTCCTGAGAGATAACTGTATTTTGTATACTGTTTTTTGTATACAAAAATATTATACCTCTCTCTGAATGAAATGCAAGCCAAAAATTGTATTTTCTGGAGAACAAAGCGAGGCGGAACCGTCTGGAAAACCCGACGAATTATGATTGTCATGGGGGATAACTCTGGCGTATGGAAAGGAATCGTGATACAATGAGCGAAAGTGAGGAAAGAACATGCTTGCATGTTTTTGACGAACGGCGAATGACGATCATGAACGAAGTTCATGATGCAATGAGCGAAAGTGAGGAAAGAACATGCTTGCATGTTTTTGACGAACGGCGAATGACGATCATGAACGAAGTTCATGATATGATAAAAAGAAACGCGAAAAATAAAGGGACGAGGAGCTGACTATGGCGGGATTTGTTATGGCGCTGGACGCGGGTACGACCAGCAGCCGCTGTATATTATTTAATGAAAAGGGAGAAATGTGCAGTATCGCGCAGAAGGAATTTACTCAGTATTTTCCGAAACCCGGATGGGTGGAGCACGACGCGAACGAGATCTGGAATACCCAGCTTTTGGTGGCGCGGGAGGCAATGATGAAAATCGGCGCAACGGCCGCGGATATCGCGGCGATCGGCATCACAAACCAGCGGGAGACCACGATTGTTTGGGATAAGAACACCGGTGAGCCGGTTTATCACGCGATCGTCTGGCAGTGCCGCCGTACATCCGAATACTGTGATTCCTTAAAGGAAAAGGGCCTGACAGATACCTTCCGTGAAAAGACCGGACTGGTGATCGACGCGTATTTTTCAGGAACTAAATGTAAATGGATCCTTGATTACGTTGAGGGCGCGCGGGAGCGCGCGCAGCGGGGCGAGCTGCTTTTTGGCACGGTGGAGACCTGGCTGATCTGGAAATTAACCGGCGGCAGGGTGCATGTAGCCGATTATTCCAATGCGTCCCGGACGATGTTATTTAATATCCGGGAGCTTTGCTGGGATGAAGAAATTCTGGCGGAGCTGAATATTCCGCGTGCCATGCTGCCGGAGGTAAAGCCGTCGAGCTGTGTCTATGGAGAGTGTGAGCCGGCATTTTTTGGCGGAGCGATCCCGGTAAGCGGAGCCGCGGGAGACCAGCAGGCCGCATTGTTCGGCCAGACCTGTTTCCATCCGGGCGAGGCAAAGAATACCTATGGGACAGGCTGCTTTCTGCTGATGAATACCGGAGAGCAGCCGGTATTTTCCCAAAATGGTCTGGTGACTACGATTGCCTGGGGCATCGACGGCCGGGTGGAGTATGCTCTGGAAGGCTCGATCTTTGTAGCCGGCGCGGCGATCCAATGGCTGCGGGATGAACTGCGGATTCTGGATTCGGCGGCGGATTCCGAGTATATGGCAACACGGGTGCCGGATGCCAATGGCTGTTATCTGGTGCCGGCGTTTACCGGACTGGGTGCGCCTCACTGGGATCAGTATGCCCGCGGTACAATCGTGGGACTGACGAGAGGCGTCAACAAATATCATATGATCCGCGCGACGCTGGAATCAATCGCCTATCAGGTCAATGACGTGCTGCAGGCAATGAAGGCGGATTCCGGCATCGAGCTGGCCGCGCTGAATGTGGACGGCGGTGCGAGCGCCAATAACTTTCTGATGCAGACGCAGGCCGATATCAGCAACGCGCCGGTACAGCGGCCGCGCTGTGTGGAGACGACCGCGATGGGAGCCGCTTATCTGGCAGGACTGGCGGTCGGTTACTGGTCCGGCAGAGAGGACGTGGTCAAAAATCGCATGATTGACAGCTTGTTTACCCCGGAGATCAGCGGGGAGAAACGCCGGGAGATGATCGACGGCTGGAACCGTGCAGTGAAACGTTCTTATGGCTGGGCCAAGTAGTGATTGAAATTTATTTTTGCTTATGCTATAGTGAAAAAATGCAGGAGAATTATTATGGTTGATGTATTTAAGATTACGATTCCGGAGCTCACCGGACGGCGCAAAAAGCGCAGAGTCTATGTGTATCTTCCGGATTTCTATGATGAGGATCCGGAGCGCCGTTATCCGGTTCTCTATATGTTTGACGGTCAGAATGTATTCTTTGATGAAGACGCGACCTACGGCAAAAGCTGGGGCATGAAGGATTATATGGATGCGACCGGGACGCCGCTGATTATCGCTGCGGTGGAGTGCAATGACAGCCCCAATAACGGGCGTCTGCGTGAGTACGCCCCCTATTCGTTTCGGGAAGACGGGATCGGGCGAATTACAGGCAAGGGAAGGATCACAATGGAGTGGTGGATCTATACCCTGAAACCGATGATCGATGAAAATTACCGTACGCTGCCGTTTCGTGAAACCACGTTTATCGCGGGCAGTTCGATGGGCGGACTGATGAGCGTATATGCGCTTCTGGAATATAATCAGTATTTTTCCAGGGCCGCGGCATTATCTCCCTCCCTCTGGACCGGCCGCAGAAAGGTTGAGCAGCTGATTCAGACAGCGGAAATTGATCCCAACACCGTGCTTTATATTGATTATGGGGATCTGGAATTTGACAATCACGTTGATATGCGCAGCGCTTTCGGCCGGGCGGTAAGCCTGCTGATTGCCAGAGGAATCAAGGTTACGGCCCGTATCATACCGGGAGGCACCCACTGCGAAGCCAGCTGGGAACGGCAGGTTCCATTCTTTATGGAGACACTCGGTTATGAGGAAGAAGGGGAACCGGATGGAGACGAGGAAAATCCGGAAGAGGGTTTTTATGAAGAAGAGGAATTCCATGAAAATGAGGAATTTCAGGAAGATGAGGAGTATCACGAAGATTAAGGATATCGCGTGTACAGAAGATGCCGGATTCTGAGCGGAGGCGGCTGATTTTGAGGAAAATAACCCGGTGGGAATGAAATAAAAGATATCAGGGAGAAGGAAGGGGCTTACCATGGAAACACAATATTTTAAAGATTACAGCCCGGTTTTGAACCGGGATATGGAGTGCAAGGTCTACGGACATGCCGGTCAGCCGGTGCTGTTTATCCCTTGTCAGGACGGACGCTTTTACGATTTTGAAAATTATAAAATGACGGATTACTGGGGACCATGGATCGAGTCCGGTCAGGTAATGGTATTTTCCATCGATACGATCGACAAGGAAACCTGGTCCAATGAATTCGGCGACGCGCGTTGGCGTATCGAGCGGCATGAGCAGTGGATCAGCTATATCACCGATGAGATGGTGCCGTTTATCCGTTCCATTGCCAATGAATGCAACGGGACATCCGGCGAGCCGGGGATCATCACTTTCGGCTGCAGTCTGGGCGCGACTCATGCGGTCAATCTGTACCTGCGCCGTCCGGATCTCTTCAGCGGCTGTCTGGCCCTGAGCGGGATTTATACGGCGGAATACGGTTTCGGCGGCTATATGGATGACCTGGTATACCTGAATTCCCCGGTACATTACCTGCCTAACATGCCGCAGGATCATCCCTACATGGATCTGTACCGTCAGGGAAAATGCATCATCTGCTGCGGCCGCGGCCCATGGGAACGTCCGGACACGACCTATCAGCTGCGGGACATCATGCGCAGCAAAGACATCCCGGCATGGGTCGACCTGTGGGGTTACGACTGCGCCCACGACTGGCCCTGGTGGTACAAGCAGGTGACATACTTTGTACCGCATTTACTGGAGAAATAATTTGTACTTTGAACTGTAGCCAATATCGGAGGAAGTTATTTCCGTCTCACGGACGGACTGAAAAATAAGGGTAAATAAAAATTAAAATACAAAAAATGGGAGGACAATCATGAAAAATTTTATCTTCATCTCACCGAATTTCCCGACCAACTACTGGCAGTTCTGCCGGGAATTAAAAAACAACGGCCTGAACGTACTGGGCATCGGCGATCAGCCGTACGATGAACTCAGCCAGGAGCTGAAGGACAGCCTGAATGAATATTATAAGGTAGGCAGTCTGGAAAACTATGACGAAGTATACCGTGCAGTAGCATTTCTGACATTCAAGCACGGCCGTATCGACTGGCTGGAGTCCAATAACGAATACTGGCTGGAGCGCGACGCAAAACTGCGTACAGATTTTAACATCACGAGCGGATTCCAGACAAGCGATATGCCGCGGATTAAGTACAAATCCAAAATGAAGGCATATTATGAGCAGGCCGGTATCCCGACCGCCCGTTATTATATTGTAGAAGATATGAAGGGCTGCAAGGCATTTATCCGCAAGGTCGGTTATCCGGTAGTCGCAAAGCCGGACAACGGCGTAGGCGCGTCCGATACCTGGAAGATTGAAGATGAAGCACAGCTGGAGAATTTCATGGAAAAGCGCATGGAAGGCGTCACCTATATTATGGAAGAATTCATCCATGCGGAAGTCAATTCCTATGACGCGATCATCGATTCCAACGGCAATCCGATTTTTGAAACCGGTAATGTAACACCGATGTCTATTATGGATATCGTAAATTACAATGATAATTCCATTTATTATATTCTGAAGAAACTGCCGGCAGATACGAAGAAGCAGGGACGTGCGACGGTCAGGAGCTTTGGCGTTAAGAGCCGCTTTGTGCACTTTGAGTTCTTCCGCCTGACCGAAGATCAGGAAGGCATGGGCAAGAAGGGCGATGTGGTAGCGCTGGAGGTCAATATGCGTCCGTGCGGAGGATTCTCTCCGGATATGATGAATTTTGCGAACAGTACCAATGTTTATAAGATCTGGGCGGATATGATTGCCTATGATAAATCTACGCTTACGTCCGATGAAGAGCATTTCTTCTGCGGTTTTGCCGGCCTGCGTGACGGCAAGGATTTTGTGATGAGTCATGAGGATATCATGAAAAAATACGGCGCGAATATGAAGATGGTTGGACGGATTCCGGACGCGCTTGCGGGGGCAATGGGAAACCGGATGTATATTGCGAATTTCTCTACGCAAAAGCAGCTTGACAAGTTCTATGCGGATATCCTTGCAACGAAAAATTAAGGACACGGGGCGCGGAGGAACGTTCATAAACTGTTCAAAAAATTCAAAATAAGTTTACATGAGAATCATGATTTTTTCATGTTTTCTGTATATACTATGACCATAGACAACAAACAAGTTGTTCTAGGAGTTGCCAGAATTTTTTTTCATAATACCTGAGCTGATATCGGGAAACGTTATCAGCTCTCCTCCCTTTAACCTCTTTATAAAATGAAAAAAGGAGCTGTCCGGTTGGGCGGCTTCTTTTATTTTGCGCAGAGCCACGGAAAAAGTTTTTCTGATTTTTGTGGATGGGAGAATAAATGATTGTGAAACTTGACAAAATGATTGTGAAAATTTGACGGGTTTGTTATAATAAATGCATTGTTGTAAAATCTAAGAAAAGGGGATTGTACTGACATGAAATATGTGGGCTACTATAATGGGAAAATTGGGTCTCTGGAAGAAATGAAAATTCCCATGCTGGATCGTGCCGTGTATTTTGGAGATGGGGTATATGATGCAACGACATTTGCAAACAATCATATCTTTGCCAAAAAAGATCATCTTGACCGTTTCTATAATAGCTGCCGTCTGCTGGAAATTGACTTTCCACTGACAGAAGACGAGCTGTTGGCTGAACTGCAAAAGTGTGTGGATGCGGTTGATACCGACCATGGCATGCTTTACTGGCAGTGTTCTCGCGGAACGGCGATGCGTGGGCATCAGTTTCCGTCAAAAGAAATAAAACCAAACCTGATGATCTTTACTACGCCGTATGAACTGATACCGTTGGATCGGACATTTAAACTGATTTCGATGGAGGACACCCGTTTCCTTCACTGCAATATTAAAACGTTGAATCTGATTCCGAGCGTGATTGCCTATCAGAGATGCATGGAGGCCGGTTGTCAGGAAACGGTGTTTCATCGGGGAGAGCGTGTGACCGAATGCGCGCACAGCAATATTCTGATGATAAAAGACGGTGTATTGTGCACTCCGCCCAGGGATAATCTGATCCTTCCCGGCGTTACGTTAAAGCATCTGCTTATGCTGGCCGGGGAAAATGGTATTGCAACACGCGAGGAGCCATTTACGATGGATGAGCTGAAGGCGGCGGATGAGATTATTGTGAGCAGTTCGGGCGGATTGTGTATCGCAGCGACGGAACTGGATGGACAGCCGGTCGGAGGACGGGATCCTCAGACATTGAAAATCCTGCAGGATGCTTATAAGAAATATTATGCAGAGGATACCAAATAGGAGAAACGATTGTTTCATATAGAAAATTTTGGGATCTGACGTTAACAATTAAGGATGGAAATAAAAAATAAAGGACTTAGATTTCCATGAAGATTAAAATTATAAACGGAAAGATTATTGATGGTACGGGTGCACCGGGATATCAAGCGGATGTGCTGGTTGAGGATGACCGGATTATAAAAATCGGAAATCTGCGGGGGATCACAGCTGATCGGGAGGTGGATGCGGAAGGACTTTGCGTTGCTCCCGGATTTATTGATGTGCATACACATTCTGATTTAAGTGTTCTCTATGATGGACGTGCAGAAAACCGGATTTATGACGGAGTTACGACGGATGTGTGCGGTAACTGTGGTATCGGTCCGGCACCGGTGAGTGATCAATATGAGGGACAGCTTAAGACCTATTTAAAAACGCGTATTATCGGAAATATTAACGCGGAACTGGAGTTCCACTGGCACACATTTGAGGAATATCTGCGGTATCTGGAGAAGGCGCCAATTGCTGTCAATATGGTTCCGATTCTTGCAGAGGGAGCGGTCCGGATCAGCGTGATGGGTATGGATCAGCGGGAACCGACGCAAGGTGAACTGGAACAGATGAAGCAGATTGTCCGCGAGGCAATGGAGGCCGGGGCCGTAGGCATGAGCAGCGGACTCATCTATCTTCCGGGAGCGGCGGTTGGGATCCCGGAGATGACGGAACTGTGTAAGGTCGTGGCGGAATTCGATGGCTTTTATACTTCACATATCCGGGATGAGGGCGACCGCGAAGAAGAGGCTCTTAAGGAAGCTTTTGAGGTGGCAGAACGTGCCGGCGTCCGGTTAAATATTTCTCACCTGAAGCTGACCGGTGTACAGAATTTTTATAAGACTGACTGGCTCTTTGGTTTGTTTGAAGAGGCTAAAAGCCGCGGGATCCGTCTTACCGCAGATCAATATCCATATAACAGCGGCATGACTTCATTAATGGCTATGCTGCCGCCCTGGGTCTCGAAGGATGGGATCGACGCGATGGTTGAGAAAATTAAGGATCCAGCGGTTCAGGAGAGAATCCTGTCAGACATTCGCGACGGACTGCCGGGCTGGCAGAACCTGGCAAAGACGATTGGCGGTTTTGACCGGCTGACGGTGTCTACAGTAAATTTGCCGGAACATAAATGGATGGAAGGATTGCGTCTGACCGAAGCGGCCAAAGAGCTTGGAATTACAGTAGAAGAATATTTCTTTCAGATGTTGATTGAGGAACATGCCAGAACGCTTGTCCTTGTGGAGGGTATGTCTCAGGAGGATGTTGATATCATCGGTTCTCAGCCTGAAATCATGGTTGGCTCGGATTCCGCTACACTTGCGAAGCAGGGCCCTCTGGCAAAGGGAAAGCCGCACATGAGGGGCTATGGTACGCATGGACATTACCTCGCCGAATTTGTAAGGAAGAAAAAACTGATTTCTCTGGAAGACGCGGTGCGGAAGCTGACGATGCTTCCGGCAAGGCATCTGCATCTGGAAAAACGCGGACAGATCAGGGAGGGATATTTTGCCGATTTGGTTGTATTTGATCCTGAGACTGTGCAGGATCAGGCAGACGCTGTCCATCCGCGTGAATTCACTACGGGATTTCGTTATGTAATGGTAAACGGACAGTTTGCGCTGGAGGAAGGAATCCAGACGGAAGTACGTGCGGGGCGGGTACTGCGGCGTTTCGACGGAAGTGCCGATTAACAAAATTGCTTTAAAATTCGAAAAGAAAATGGGGAGATTACTATGAGCGAAACAAAGAAAAAATTTACAGTTCCGAATGCTTTTATTATTGTATTTGGTATTATGATCCTGGCGGCGATTCTGACTTATATTATTCCGGCCGGAACCTATGATAAGATCGCGGATACCTCAACGATCGATCCCAATTCATTTCATTATATTGACCAGAGCCCGACAACGTTGTGGCAGTTCGTCAATTCGATCAGTACAGGTATGGCGAACGGCTCCTCGATTATTATTCTGATTTTTTTGCTGGGCGGTTATTTTAATATTTTAATTGATTCAAAGGCGATTGACTGTTTCGTCAATTTCCTGATTAAGAAGTATGGAAACAAATCCATTATCATTCTTCCGGTTATCTGCATCCTGATGTCGGTGTTGGGTGCGGTAGGCGTGATGGCAAATCCGGTTGTGGCTTTTATTCCGGTAGGTCTGATCCTCGCAAAGAAATTGAAGATGGATCAGATGGTAGCGGTGGCGATGATGCTGGTGGCTGCTTATTGTGGTTTCGGCATGAGCCCGATGTGTGCAGCAACCGTGCAGATGGCGCAGAAGATCGCTGAGATTCCGGTACTTTCCGGGTTTGGTTTCCGTACTGTTGCATGGCTGGTTGGTCTTGCAATCACTTTGATGTATATTATGCACTATGCGAATCAAGTGTCGAAAGATCCGTCAAAGAGCATTATGGGCGATGAATTTGTGATTGAGCAGAACGAGGATGACCTGAATGATGAATTTACCATTCGTCACGCGATTTGTCTGATTACACTTGTAGTTGCTATGGGAATCTATATTTACGGTTCTCTTAAATACGGATGGGGTATTGCATATCTGGAGACGATCTTCTTCTGTATTGCAGTGATTGTGGCGGCAGCCTCCGGTATGGGAGCGGATGGATTTGTGAAGTCCTTTATCGCAGGAACCAAGCAGATGTGCTTTTCCGCGATGCTGGTGGGCTGTGCGACAGCAGTTTCCGTTATTCTTACGAACGGTAATATTATTCACACGATTATCTACGGCATGGCGCAGATCCTGCTGGTATTGCCGCGCTGGCTGGTGGGGCCGGTGATGTATTACATTAACGTGATCTTCAATTTCTTTGTTTCATCCGGATCCGGTCAGGCGGCGATTGTTATGCCGATTATGGCTCCGCTGTCGGATGTTATCGGTGTAAGCCGTCAGATGGCTGTCTGTGCTTACCAGTATGGCGATGGACTTTCCAATCTGATCTTCCCGACAAACGGAACGATGATGGCGAGCATCGCGATCGCAGGGGTCAAGTATGAGAAGTGGCTGAAATGGATGCTGCCGTTGTATGGGATGTGGCTGGTATTGACATCAATTGTGATGGCAGCCGGTGTCCTGATGGGAGTTGCATAGGCAATTTTCAGAGATGAAAAAGGGAAGAGGAAGCTGACGGGAGTGGATGGAAAAGTCCTGCCTGATCAATTTTCGTGCTTGACTTAAGAATGAGAACTTAGTATCATGGTGTGTGGGCTAAAGAGAAAAGCTTTTCCCAGATGAAAGGACAAAACACGATGATGACGATATCAGATCTGCAGAAAACTGCAGTCGAGGTGAGAAAGAGTATCATAGAGAGCCTGCACAGCGCCAGATCCGGACATCCGGGCGGTTCCTTATCGGCCGCGGATGTGCTGACCTATCTCTATTTTGAAGAGTTAAACATAGACCCGAAAGAGCCGGATAAGCCGGATCGGGATCGTTTTGTATTGTCAAAGGGACATGCTGCCCCGGCGCTGTATGCGGCGCTGGCCTATCGGGGCTTTTTCCCGGTGGAGGATCTGATTACTCTGCGTCATCTGGGGACGCGTCTGCAGGGACATCCCAGCATGAAGCATACGCCGGGAGTCGATATGTCAACCGGATCGTTGGGACAGGGGATTTCCGCTGCGTGCGGGATGGCACTGGCGGCAAAGATCAGCGGAGACGCTTATCGTGTTTACGCCCTGCTGGGAGACGGAGAGCTCGAGGAAGGGCAGGTCTGGGAGGCACTGATGTTCGCCGGTGCCAAGAACCTGGACAATTTAATTGCTATTGTAGATAATAATAATCTTCAGATCGACGGTGCGCTGGAGGAAGTGAATTCCCCGTATCCGATTGATCAGAAGTTTGAGGCGTTTGGCTTCCGTGTCATCCCTGTGGAGGATGGCAATGATATGAATCAGCTTCGCGAGGCATTCCGGAAAGCGAAGGAACCGGCGGGAAAGCCGGTGGCAATCCTGATGAAGACCGTAAAAGGCAAAGGGGTCTCATTTATGGAAAATAAGGCAGACTGGCATGGAAAAGCTCCCAAGGACGCGGAGTATGAGGCTGCGATGAGAGAACTTACGGAAGCAGGTGAGAGATTATGTCAGATGTAAAGAAGATTGCGACCCGTGACAGCTATGGCCGGACACTGGCGGAGCTTGGCGCGGAGTATGATAACCTGGTTGTGCTGGACGCAGATCTGGCCGTATCGACGAAGACCGAGCTGTTCCGAAAGGCTTATCCGGAGCGGCATATCAACTGCGGGATTGCCGAGGGCAATATGATCGGCATTGCGGCCGGGCTGGCTGCGGCCGGGAAACTCCCGTTTGCCAGCACATTTGCGATGTTTGGCGCAGGACGCGCGTTTGAGCAGATCCGCAGCTCGGTAGGTTATCCACATCTGAATGTAAAGATCGCGCTGACTCACGCAGGTATCTCAGTAGGCGAAGACGGCGCGAGCCATCAGGCTTTGGAGGATATCGCGCTGATGCGGACAATTCCCGGTATGGTGATTATCAATCCGGCGGATGATATAGAGGCGTGCGCTGCCGTTCGGGCGGCCGCCGCATATGTGGGGCCGGTGTATCTGCGTTTTGGCCGACTGGCAGTGCCGGTCATTAATGATCGGGAAGATTACCAGTTTGAAATCGGCAAAGGCGTGACATTAAAAGACGGCGGCGACCTCACCATCATTGCAACCGGTCTGTGCGTGGCCGGCGCGCTGGAGGCAGCCGCACAGCTGGAAACCGAAGGAATCCACGCGCGGGTGATCAACATCCATACGATCAAACCGCTGGATGAGGAACTGATCGCAAAAGCAGCGCGGGAGACCGGCCGGATCGTTACCGTTGAAGAACATTCGATCATCGGCGGACTGGGCGGCGCAGTATGCGAATTCCTGTCCGAACATGAGCCGACGCCGGTGAAACGGATCGGTATGCGCGACATATTCGGAGAGTCCGGATCCGCAGCAGATCTTCTGAAGAAATACGAACTGGACGGCGCCGGAATCTATCGGCAGATCAGAGAATGGATTTAGCAACAGAGGAGGCCACTATGCAGATCACACTGGAGCCAGCTCAGATGGAGGAGCTGACAGCCTGTTATGAGATGATCGAATCCGGAAGAAAATTTCAGAGAGCGCAGGGCTTTAACCAATGGCCGGATGATTATCCGACGATGGATACGGTTCGTCAGGATATCCGGGAACACAAAGGATACGCCCTGAAGGCAGACGGCGAGATTGCCGGTTATCTGTGTGTTACGTTCGACGGAGAGCCGGTCTATGATCAGATTGAGGGTGAGTGGCAGACAGAGATGCCCTACGCAGTGGTTCATCGGATGGCGATCGGCGGAGCGTTCCGTGGACATGGCCTTGCCGACACGGCATTCCGGCTGATTGAAGAATTATGCGCCGCGAATGATATCATGGGGCTCCGGATCGATACCGATTTCCCGAATAAGCGGATGCAGCATGTGCTGGAAAAATATGGTTTTCAGCACTGCGGAGTGGTCGATTATGGGATCTATGGGAAGCGGATCGCGTATGACAAGATGATTCATGAGTAAGGATATTCAGGCAGCCTATATCGCAGGATGACAATCCGTAGCGATACAGGCTGCCTGAAATATTTTACTAAGATTTTATGATAGCAGGTTTCTGTTTTTTACAAGACTTTGTTAGAATCACTCAAACAGATCAAACAGCACGGACTCGTGTGAAAGGAGTGACAGGGTTATGAAAAAACAGGGACTTTATTTGATTTCAGCATCCGTGGTACTGGCGGCGGCATTGACGGGCTGCAGCGCAGGGGAGCAGGCGGCGGCGACGGCAGCGCCGGAGACAACTGCGGCCGCAGAGACGACGGCGATGGAGACAACAGCCGGCGAGACTGAGGCGGCTGCAGAAACGGAGGCAGATGCCGGTGCAGAGACAGGAGGACAGGAAGCCGTTACTCAGGATAAACCGCTGGTGGTTTACCTGAATGATTTTGATGCGGTAATCCCGGATATGTTTAAGGAAGCGACCGGATATGACGTAGAAGTTGTGGTCGGAAACGGAGCGGAGACGATGTCCCGGATCGCGGCGGAAAAGGGCAATCCACAGTGGGATGTTGTATGGATTGACTCGATGTATGATGTCTATAATCTGGATCAGGAGGGCGAACTGCTGACCGGGTGGGAACCGGAGAACGCAGCGAATCTGACCGAATTGTGCGAGTCGCTGGTACCGGAGGACGGATGCTTCTATCCGACGGATATCCATGCGGCGGGGACTCTGGTATACCGCAATGACGAGTTCTCAGAAGAGGATGCGCCCAGAACCTTTGCGGAACTGACGGATGAGAAATACGCGGGTAAGATCGGGATGGCAGATCCCGGCGTAGCGGCGCCGGCATATCCGCTGGCAGCATATTTTATGGATGAGATGGGAATGGATGGAGGAAAGGAGTATTTTCAGAAGCTGTTTGATCAGGGACTGAAGGTATTTCCGAAGAATCCGCAGGTTGTCCAGGCGCTGGCGAGCGGTGAGATATCGATTGCGATGCTTCAGGAAACCAATGCATATGATATGCTGGCAAGCGGCGAGCCGATTACGATCATATGGCCGGAAGATGGGGCTCCGGGTTCGACCCGTGTAGCGGCAATCAGCGCTTCCACATCTCAGCCGGAGGTGGCAAAGGCCTTTGTCAATTTCCTGCTGGATGCGGATACCCAGCAGCAGCTGGTTAATACCGGGGACGAGGGATATTTTGAGGCTTCGGTGGAAGGTGTGGTGTTAAAAGCGGAGCGCGATCCGCAGGCAAAACTGGCTGTCGCGGACGTAGTGTTTGGCGCGGAGAATGAAGCAGAGATCAAAGCCTGGTTCGCCGATATGTCCGCACAGTAAGGATGGGAAAACTGGATGAAGAACAGGGATAATGCAGCGGGTCTTGGTATCCTGATTATTCTGGGCGTTCTGGTACTGCTGCCTCTGGCGGCAGTACTTTTTCAGATTATCTGTCCAGGCCTTGACCCCGGTAAATTTGACCCCGGCAATCTGGCGTTGATACTGGATGTTTTTGTGCGGCCTTTGTGGAAAAAGGCGTTTATCAATTCCTTCACTCTGAGTGTGGGAACGACGATTGCGGGACTGATTGTGGCGGCTGTATTGGCGCATATCCGGGTTCATTATGATTTCTTCGGGGCGAGGATCGTCGATATCGTGAGCTGGATTCTGATGATTATGCCGTCTTTTATCCTGGCGCAGGGATGGGTGTATTTTTCTTCCGGAAACGGAATCGCCAGAGCCTGGCTGGGGCTTGACTGGGTGAGCAGTTTTGTGTTCAGCTTCAAAGGACTGGTCTGTGTCATGGTGCTTTGCAAGTATCCGCTTGCGTATGTGACGATCCGGACCGCGATGGAGTGGTATCCCAGACGACTGATCTATGCCGCGCGGATGAACGGCGCATCGGCGTTTCACTCCTGGCTGACGGTACAGCTTCCGTTATGCCTGCCGGCGTTCTGTTCGGCGGCCATGCTGATTTTTATGGACACGGTGGGAGATTATGGGATGTCATCGACGATCACGGCAGTGTATTCATTTCCCACGCTTCCGTATACGATTTACAGCGCGATCTGTTCCTCGCCGGTGCGTTTTGATATGGCGGGCGTGCTGTCATTTTATCTGATGATCATGATTGTGATCGCCATGGCGGTGCAGTACGCGGCATTGGGGAATAAAAAATTTGATTATCTGGACAACGGGACGGAGCAGGCTGTAGCAAAGAAGCCAGAGCCTGTGGCATCCGTGATGTTATCGGCGGGGACGATCGTGTTTCACCTGATCGCGTTGGGAATCCCGGTGGGATCGAATTTTATCATGTCATTTTCCAATTCTGTCAGTATTCAGAAATTCAGTTTTACGTTGGAAAACTACCGGGCGGTTTTTGGCAGCGGGAGTGTTCTGCTGGAGGGAATCCGCCATTCGCTCAGTCTGGCGGGAATTGCGGCAGTGATCGGTATCGTGATTGGATTCTGCGTGGCCTATGTGCTGACATATTCAGATTTTCCTCTGAAGAAAGGAATCGATATGCTGACGCTGGTGGCGATGGCGGTGCCGGGCGTCGTGCTGGGTATCGGATATATCTTTGTGTGGAATCAGCGATGGCTGGCGAAGATCGGTCTGCATCTGTATGGCAAACCATCGATTCTGGTGCTGGCGAGTGTGGCGTCGGCGATCCCGCTGATCAACAGGGTCCTGGTGGGCGGCATGGCGAAGATCCCCAGAAGTCTTCTGACAGCGGCGCAGGTACAGGGCGCCGGATTTGGCCGCAGGCTCTGGACGGTGCTTCTGCCACTTCTGCACAACAGCAGTGTGTCGGCGGTGCTCGCGGCGTTTGGCGGCAGCGTTTTTAATCTGGCGATTACGACGATCCTGTATCCGCCGAATTACAGCACTCTTCCGGTGTATATCAGTGACTCTTATAATGACCTGAAATTTGGATATGCGGCGGCGGCAACGATTGTGGGCGCGGCGTTTATCATTGCGATTATGATGGCGCTGGAAGTCCTGCTGAATCTGGGGCACAGGAAAGATACCGCGAAAAGAGAGGTGCAGTTCAATGGAAACCATGCTTGAGATCCGCAATGTGAGAAAGTCCTTCGGAAAGAAAGAAATCCTGAAAGGAATCAGCCTTTCTGTCGAAGAGGGAGAAATCATCAGCGTGCTGGGACCGTCCGGCTGCGGCAAATCGACGCTTTTAAATATTATTGCCGGGATTTTGCCGTTAGATGGCGGCAGTGTGTCGATTCGGGGCCGGGAGGTGTCCGGGACTCATACGATGACGCCGACGGAACAGAGAAATATTAATATGGTATTTCAGGATTTTGCCCTGTGGCCGCATATGAAGGCGAGGGATAATATCTTATATGGGTTGAATGTCAAAAAGATCGAAAAGAGGGAGAAAGAAGAAAGGTTAGATCGGGTAGTATCACTTCTGCATCTGGACGGGCTGTTAAATCAGTATCCATCGGAGCTTTCCGGCGGTCAGCAGCAGCGTGTCGCGATTGCGCGGGCACTGATTACGCAGCCGTCGATCGTCCTGCTGGATGAGCCGCTGTGCAATCTGGATATCCAGCTGCGGATTGAAATGCGTACGGAGATGGCACAGCTCTTTCATTCCTTAAAAACGACGGTTTTTCATGTGACACACGATCCGTCCGAGGCTTTTGCCATGGCAGACCGGATCGTCGTGATGAATAACGGTGTGATTGATCAGACTGACACGCCTTGCGCCTGTTATCAGAGACCGGGAACCGGTATGGTGGCCGGGCTTTTAGGCGCGGGAAATCAGCTCAATCTGGCGATTGTGTTGTCAGGCAGCGGAGAGAACTGCACGGTTGCTCTCGGTGATGTGGCGCTGCATGGAAAATTTTTTGGCGGAGAGATGCCGGAGAGAGAAGCACGCGTAAAGTTAAAGTTTCGGCCGGAGGACTGCGGATGGACAGATCTGCGGGGGCAGGATACCTTCCCGGCGCAGATCATCCTGTCGACCTTTGAGGGAGGTGTTTACCGCATCAAGGCGCGAACCGCTGCGGGAGAAGAATTCTGCCTGCTGCATTCCGAATATCTGGAAGAGGGACGAAGAGGATATGTGCATATACCGGCGGAGAAGTTGTATGTATATGAATAAAGAGAAAAATAGCAGGTGAAGATTCTGAAAATGTTCGAAAACAGGCAATGCTCAGACTTCACCTGAAATTTTTTGAGAAAATTAGCACTCACCTCTTGACAGTGCTAACAATAAGTGCTATATTACGGATAGAACAAACGGAGCAAACAAGTTCTGAATGTTTTTTAAGAAAGATGATTCATACAGAGATAGAAAAAGGAGAGATGATTTATGTTGATGCCCAGTATTTTTGGTGAAAATTTGATTGATAACTTTTTTGATTTGCCGTTTAACAGCACCTATCGCCGTGAAGACTGCGAACTGATGAAGACCGATATTCGTGATCTGGGTGAGGATTATGAGATTATCATGAACCTGCCGGGAGTGAAGAAAGAGAATGTAAGGGCAGAACTGAAGGACGGTTATCTGACCATTCAGGCGACCACAAATTCCGCAAAGGATGAGCAGGACGCGAAGGGCAGATATATCCGTAGAGAGCGCTACAGCGGCTCCTGCAGCAGAAACTTTTACGTAGGCGAGGGCGTGAAGCAGGAGGATATCAAGGCAAGATTTGAAGATGGAACACTGAAGCTGATGATCCCGAAGAAGGAGAAGAAGCCGGAAGTGGAGCAGAAGAAGTATATTACGATTGAGTAATGATGATAATGATAGATGAAAAAATGAGTTCGTCAGTACGAATTTCATAAATTTCAGAGACAGGAGAGAGCGTCGTTTCCGGCACTCTCTCCTGTTTTATATGCACAGGGCCGGGTAAGGTATTTTGCGGTTGACATCGCACCCGGCCCGCGCAGGCGAGCAGGGAAAAATCTTCCCTGCTCGATTTTAAGCTTCCCATTTCCGGATTTCCAGCAGGCCTGGTACCAGCACTTTCGCGCTGGTTTCCAGAATGATGCGGCCTTTTTCTGCGGTAGCGCCGGAAGGATCGCCGCCGATGCCGATCGGTTTGCCGTCCGTGGTTTTCCAGTCCTCAGAGACCCAGCCGATGGAAACATTTCCGTAGGGTTTTAAGGTAGTATTATCCTTGAATGCCGTGGGGATTCCGGCTTCGGAAGTCTCCAGCTTTACCAGTGATTCATCAACTGCCATGACCATCGAAGTCTCCATCTCGCCGCCATGGAAATCCCAGACATTGCCGGGTGAGATGGTAGCGACGACATCCGGATGGCTGAAGGCACCGGAGGAGAGGATGAACGGAGAGATGCCGAGTTCACTGCGAAGCTCCCGGCTCAGCACCTGGACAATGGGAGCGTTTCCGCCGTGACAGACCAGAAACGCGATTTTCCGAAATCCATGATGAGCCAGACTGACACAGATATCATACAGGACATGATAATAAGTATCCGGTTTGAAAGTGATGGAACCACAGAAATTGCGGTGTTCTGTACTTAAGCCTACTGGAATCACCGGAAAGATCAGCATCGGAAAATCCGGGTCGACGGCTTCCAGTTCTTTTTTGAGATATGAGGTCATCGCTTCTGCGATGATGTCGTCCGTACCCAAGGGAGCCTGATTGCCATGCTGTTCGAGGGCGCCCAGAGGGATGAGGACGATGGTGTGTTCACGGTCAACCTCTTCCATTTCCAGACGGGTGAGGTCGCGGTAGTTGCGGATCATGATAGGTGCCTCCTTGTGATTATGGTATATAAGACCCCAGATAATTGGGAGAATGCAGCCTGTCGCATCCTCCCATGACTTTACTATGATATTAAGAATCGTTAAGCGGTACGCACCGCCGGATAGACAGCTTTCAGACGGCAGTAGAGCAGATATCCGACAAAGAAATTGAGTGAGAGTTTGATGATATTAAACGGGATCGTCGCCATGACGATAAAAGTTGTCAGGTTGGTGATCGCCGGATTGATGGAAGCAACCATCGTTACAACAGCATCCACAGAGACACCCATTGCTTTTGCGTAGAGCGGAAGGGTGATGCATGCGTTGCAGAAGCAGGAAAACGCGGTGCGGATCAGAACGCTTGAACTGAGACTGACAAGGACAGCGCTGCGGTTCCTGCCCATTTTCTGATAGATTAGCCAGAGCGGCACGACAAAGAGCGCGATGCCAAGCAGGTTTGCCAGCTCGCCGACATACATCGTGTTGGTGCCGACGGTGATCAGTTTGATGATAATTTTAATCGCCTCCACCCAGGCAGCGGAGACCGGACCCATCAGAAAGAGGGCGATGACAGTCGGCACGTCACTGAAATCGACCTTATAAAAGGGCGGCATCATCGGCACGGAAAATTCCAGAGACATGAGCACGCCAGCGACGGCGGCCAGCATGGCGGTGGTGATCAGAGTTTGAAGACTGCGGTTTTTCATGGTAAAATCCTCCTTTTTGTGGTTCGGGGGATAAAGACAGCGCAGATAATCGCGGAAGATGGGATGATTGGATATAAAAAATCCCAAATCCACGGGGATCTGAGACTGTGCGGATTCATCAAAACGCGCCAAAAAACGCATCTTGATGAAGCTCTTCTCTCATCCAGACTGTAACTGTCGGTTCCGGAATTGCACCAGATCAGCCGCCAATGGCGGGTCGCGGACTGTAACCGCCGGTAGGGAATTGCACCCTGCCCCGAAGAACTTATTATTTTGTTTTCGTCTTATACGTTAGCACAGTCAGAGACAGATGTCAACCGTTTGCTGCAGGAAAGTCAGGAGAACGGAAGAAAACATAAGCTTCCGTGGCCAAATAGTTGTTTCTGTGTTTATATTATGGAGTAAAAAGTGAATTTTAGCAGTGATATAAACGAAACTGTAATAAATTATTACAATTGTATGTTGACAAAAGAAATGTGGGGAGTGTAATATATAAAAGTATACAAATTGTACGGGGGGAGTATACTTCGTCTACGAAGAATACAATGTGCAGGGAATGAGTGGGAAAAAGAGCTTTGAATCCGTTTATCAGGATTATTATCTGAAAGTGTTTCAACATATTTACCGTAAAATCAATATCTGGCATGAGGCAGAGGAACTGACGCAGGAAGTTTTTGTGGCATGTTATCTGAATTATGACCGTTATGATCCGGACAGGGCCGCTGTGTGGACGTGGCTTTACGTGATCATGAATAATAAACTGAAAAATTATTACCGTGATAAAAAAGACACGCTGTCGATAGATGACGAAGAACTGCTGCCGGAGCTGGCCGGGGACGATTTTGTAGAGGAAGCGGTTATGCTGGAAGAGCAGAAAAGGGTGCTTTTTGCGGCTATCGATCGTCTGACGGAGCGCGAGCAGCAGATCGTGAAGGAACGATATTTTCATGGGAAAACATCCATCGAGATCGGAGCAGCGCTTAAGATGAGCGATGCGGGAGTGCGTATGGCGTTGAAACGGGCACTCGCCAAGATCCGCGGATTTCTGGAAGCACAGGGATACTGAATGAGGGGGGAAAGAAGATGGCAGGCGTATTTCGTAAATCGGCGATGGAACGTCTCAGCTCGCCGGATCAGCTGGACAGTATGTTAAAGATCACATCTCCGATGTCCTGGCTGGGCATCGGAGCGGCCGCTTTTCTGGCGGCTGCGGTACTGATATGGTCTTTTGTGGGAACCTGGGACACCACACTTTCTGTTCCCGCCGTGCTGGCTTACAGTTATCACACCAATACGATTTTCAGTACGGCTTACGGAGAGGTATCGGAGATTCTGGTGGACGTTGGCGAGAGGATAGAGGAAGGAACTCCGGTTGTCTGTCTGAGCATGCCGGATGGCGGCAGCCGGATGATCGTATCCGATCAGGAGGGAACGATATCTGCTGTGCTGACCGAAGAGGGTGCACAGACCATGCCGAACGGAGAACTGTTCCGGGTGTCTCCGCTGACCGATCATGAGCTGTCGCTGGTATGTTATGTGGATCTGTCCACGATGCGGCAGCTGGAAAAAGGAATGGAGGTCTCCGTGTACCCGGATTTTCTGGATGCCGGCACCTATGGACATATGACCGCGATGATTACGAATATTGACAGTTGTCCGGCTTCGGATGCGGCGATGTCGGAGATCCTGGGGGATAACAGCCCGCTTTTGGAGACGTTGTCACAGTATGGCGGTCTGGCGGCAGTAACCTGTGAGCTGGAGACAGATGATACGACAGCAAGCGGTTATGCATTCAGCAACGTTAAGGGTAGCAGTGTCATGATCATGGCAGGTGAGACCGCTGAGGCACGGATCGTCATGGAGCGGCAGACGCCGATCGAAAAGGTATTTCCGATGCTTGGGGGCAGCTAAATGAAAAAGACTTATTATAAAACGCCGACGATTTTCCAGATGGAGGCGACGGAATGCGGAGCGGCCTCTCTGGCAATGATCTGTGCGTATTGGGGAAAATACATACCGCTGGAACAGATGCGTGTGGAAACCGGTGTGTCTCGGGACGGCTGCAACGCGGCGAATATCATGCGCGCAGCCAGACGGTTCGGCATGGAATGCCACGGCTACCGTAAGGAGCCGGAGGCCCTGCGAACGATCGACCTGCCCTGCATGATTCACTGGAACTTTAACCATTTTGTGGTGTTGGAAGGATTTAAGGGAAATTATGCGTACCTGAATGATCCGGCGATGGGAAGACGCAGGCTGACGATGGAGGAACTGGATGAGAGTTTTACGGGAGTTGTTCTGACCTTCCGGCCGACAGAGGCGTTTGAAAAAGCCAGAAAGGAGAATACGCTGCTTCCGCTGATCCTCCGGCGGCTGGACGGACAGAAGGCGGCGCTGGCGCAGATGCTCTGTATCGGGATCCTGCTGATCCTTCCGGGACTGATTGTGCCGGTGCTCTCACAGATCTTTCTGGATGAGATTCTGGGCTCAGGGGGAGTATCGTGGTTTGGTCAGTTTCTGGGATTCTGGGCTGCGGTTATGCTCTTTCGGATCGGTCTGGAGCTGTATCAGTCTAAACTCCTTTTAAAAATGCAGAATAAACTGGTATTGCTGTCCTCACGGGAATTTCTGGAGAGCCTGTTTCGCCTGCCGGTCAATTTTTTTGACCAGCGTTCCGCAGGTGATCTGGTGGGCCGCATCGGCAATAACGATAATGTCAATTCTTTTATCACAGGAAATCTGGCCGATCTCGTGTTGGATATCTTTGTCGCGGCTTTTTATCTGATTCTTCTTCTCATTTACAGTCCTGTCATGACAGCGATTGGTCTGGTGGGGATTGTCTTTCAGGTGGTTCTGGTAAAGGTGACGTCCGCGGAGATTGCCAACCGTGTGCTGAAGCTGCAGCAGGATAAAGGCAAGCTGGCGGGCGCGGTGTGCGCGGGGCTCAGTGTGACCTCCACGTTAAAAGCGTCCGGGGCCGAAGGAACATACAGTTCCCGGATCCTGGGCTATGAGGCAAAAGCGTTTGGCATGGAGCAGGAAATCAGCCGTTTTCAGACGATTACCGGGGCTTTGCCCGGGGCCGTGAGCAGCCTGATTGACGTGATTCTCCTGATCGTGGGCGCCAGGCTTGTCATAGAGGGACAGATGACGCTGGGTATGCTGGCGGCGTTTACCTCTCTGTTCAGTTCCTTTTCTGAGCCGGTGGAGGAACTGGTATCTTTTGTGAAACAGATTCAGACATTGAAAGCGGATATGGAGCGGGTAGATGATATCATGCGTTATCCGCAGGATGAGCAGTTTGAGGACAGGGAGACGGCGAAGATGCCGCAGGCCAAGCTGTCCGGCAGGGTGGAGCTTGCGGATATTTCTTTTGGTTACAGCCGTCTGGCGCCTCCGCTGGTGACGGATTTTTCCGTAAATCTGGAAGCCGGACGGTCGGTGGCCTTTGTGGGTGCGTCCGGGTGCGGCAAATCGACAGTCTCCAAGATTGTCAGCGGCTTGTATCAGCCGTGGGGCGGCTGCGTGAAGTTCGACGGGATCCCGCTGCGGGAGATCGCGCCGGAGATCCTTCATGCCAGTGTATCGACGGTGAGCCAGAATATCACACTCTTTTCCGGTACGATCCGGGACAACCTGACCATGTGGAATCCGGCGGTTCTGGAAAAGGATATGATCCAGGCCGCCAAAGACGCCTGCATCCATGATGTGATCGCACAGAAGCCGGGAGCGTATGATTTTATGCTGGCAGAGGGCGGTGCGAATCTCTCCGGAGGACAGAGGCAGCGCCTGGAGATTGCCAGGGCGCTGGCGACCAATCCGACGATCCTGATTATGGATGAGGCAACCAGTGCGCTGGACCCGATCACAGAGAAGAAAATCATCGATCATATCAAACGGCGCGGATGCACCTGTCTGATTGTGGCGCATCGGCTGAGCGCTGTGCGCAACAGTGACGAGATCGTGGTTATGAATCGGGGATCGATCGTTGAGCGGGGTTCGCATGAGGAACTGGCGGCTCTGGACGGATATTACCGAAGATTTATGGCGACAGACTGAGCGGAGGAATGAGAATGGAAACAGTATCTGCGGATCTCATCCGCTTAAAAGGGAGTTCCTGTATCATTACCGGGAACCGGGATGACGCTTACCGGGTCGTTACGGGGAGCGTCTATGTCTATATTGTGCCGTGGAAGGATCAGAAGGCGGGGCGGCGTTCGCTGCTGTGTGAGGTACAGGAGCGGGAACTGATTCCGGCTTTTGCGTACCGGGACAGAGATTATGAAGAGTGGCGATTCTGTCTGGTAGCTGTAGAGGAGGCGACCCTGACCTGTATGGAGGGAATGTGTACGGCTCCGCTGCGCAAACGGTTTCTGGACAGAGCGGGAGTGGCCAATCCCGGCGGGGAAAGTTATGAGGATGCGCTGGTTAACCGCTTCCGCATGAATCTGGTGCAGGAGGACGGGTTTCTGGTGCGGACGGGCAGGGAGAGAGAAGAAGTACGCCGCCAGACCAGTCAGCTGATCGCATCCTTTTTCAGCAGGAATAAACAGGAAGAGAAAAAAAGCGAAGGGATGGCGGTGTGGCAGGTAACATCAGAGCTCTGTCGTAAGATGGGGATCTCGATCGCGGATTATGAGAGAGTTACAGCCTGTTGTAAAGCAGAACCCTCTTTTGTGGATATTGCCAGGGTGTCTCACTTTCCATGCCGGGAGGTCGTGCTGGAGGAAAACTGGTACCGGGCGGATGCCGGGGCGCTGCTGGTATATTTTGGAGAAGACCGGGAACCGGCTGCCTGCATCCCCAGGGGACAGCAGGGATATCAGCTGTACCGGAGCGGCCGGAAAAAGGTGAAGCTGACGTCCGAACTGGCGGACCAGTGTGAGCCGAGGGCCTGGATGATTTATCGCCCTCTTCCGCAGGGAGCCATCCGTGTGAAAGATTTTGCCCGCTATTGTATCGGCGGACTGTCCCGGGCAGATCTGGTCTCGGTAGTGCTCCTTACGGTGATCGCCAGCCTGATCGGTTTGCTGATCCCGACGTTAAATCAGAAGCTGTATGATGAGTTTGTCCCGCAGGGGCAGCTGGCGATGGTTTATCAGATCGGCTACCTGATCGCAGCTTTTATGATCGGAAATGTGGCGTTTTCTGTGGTAAAGAGTCTGTCGTCCTTCCGGCTGACCAGCAGGATCGAGAGCCAGGTGCAGAATGCGGTGTATTACCGGGTATTTGAATTGCCGGAACGTTTTTTCCGGCGGTATGAGAGCGCGGATCTGGCGTCGCGGATCATGGAAGTGGGAGGACTGGCGGAAGGGGCGGCACAGTTAGTCTTTTCTCTGGGTATCAGCCTGATCGTTTCTGTGATCTATCTGGCGCGGATGTTTTCTTATTCTATGGTACTGTCGGTTACGGCGCTTTTGCTGCTTGTGATATTTTCAGTGGTGGATTACCGGATTTCCTTGAAAAAGCTGGGATATCAGAAAAAGCTGCTGGAGCTGGACGGCAAAACGGATTCTCAGATGTTTCAGCTGATCCGGGGAATTGAGAAAATCCGTATCGCGGGTGTGGAAGACCGGGCGATCCTGGAATATATGAAATCCTTTGCCAGGCAGCGACGGCTTGCGACGGATCTGAGCCGGATCTCGATCATGAGCGGGACGATCAGTTCAGTCTTTGGCGGCGCCCTTACGCTGACGCTCTATGGGCTGGCTTATGGAGCGGCCGGGATTAGTATGGGTGAATTTGTCGGTTTTCAGTCTGCCTTTGGCACTGTGTCCGGCACCATCACAGGGATTGGCGGCGCATTGATCAGTTATCAGCTGCTGAAGATGTCGTATGAGCGTATCCGGGATATGATGGAGACGGAATCGGAAGCCAACGAGGCCAAACGCCTGCCGGAGCAGCTGACCGGGGCCGTGGATCTGGATCATGTGGTATTCTCATATGAACCATATATGCCGCCGGTGATTACAGACCTGTCGCTGCATATCCGGGCAGGGGAATATGTGGGGATTGTGGGGGCATCCGGCTGTGGAAAATCTACGCTGCTTAAACTCCTTCTGGGGTTTGAAAAGACGGACTCCGGGCGGATCTACTATGATAATCAGGATATGAATGAACTGGATTTGCAGGAGCTGCGCAAACGCTTCGGAGTAGTCCTGCAGGACGGAGAACTCATCTCCGGCAGTATCTTTGAAAATATCACACTGACGGCGGGTCGTGCAGGTCAGATGGAAGTCATGAAAGTGGCAGAAGCGGTCGGTCTGGCAGAGGATATCCGGGCGATGCCGATGGGACTGCAGACGGTTGTGAGTGAAAACTGCAATACGATCTCAGGAGGTCAGAAGCAGCGGATTCTGATCGCCCGTGCGTTGATCAATCGTCCGAAGATCGTTTTCTTTGATGAGGCGACCAGCGCGCTGGACAACATCACGCAGGCACAGGTATGCGCCACACTGGAACAGATGGACAGCACGCGCGTTGTGATCGCTCATCGCCTCAGCACCATCAAAAACTGCGACCGGATCCTCGTGATGGATCAGGGAAATATCGCTGAGGAAGGGACTTATGAGACGCTGATGGAGAAGCGGGGGCTTTTCTATGAACTGGCGAGCAGGCAGATCCTGTAGATGAACGGATAAAAATGATTTGTTACATTTCATGCCCTGGCGTGTATCAATATACAGAGGGATGAACAGGAAGACAACGGAGGGCAGTGCAATGTCAGTGGAAGTAAGTGATTCTGTGAAAAAAGAATATTGCGAATACATAAAACCAAAATTTGGGAAGTATGGACCGGGAAACCCGATTGTGGCGATAGGATTTTTGATCTTTTTTTTCTTTCTGGGTATAGCGGCCTGGGTGTGTGGAGGTCTCTTGGTGAGTATTCTCGAGTTCATTGTGTTGGTCTGGTTAGGCAGCCGTATGATCAGAATCTATAGCAGAGCGAAAAAGGAATACCGGCGTTCCATAGAGAGTCCGCAAATGCCGGAGTATGCGCTTGATTTTTCAAAAAGTGAGGGTTTTCATGAGGACAGTTTCCGGATGGGAGACCGCGCCCTGTACGTAGCATGTGGAGCAGCTCCGATAAACTATGAAGACATTCAGAAAGTTTCTGTCGAGGTTACTAAGAGCGACATGGAAATTCACACTTTTACGATCACGCTGAAAAAAAGCTACGAGGAGAAAAAAATCTGTAATTTGCCCAAAAGTGCCTGGAAGCCCGGTCCGGAACAGGATCAATGGAATGAGATGATCAACCGGATCCATTCGCGGATTCAGCCGGATCATATGGGCTTGTCTTATGATAGTAAGGATGAAGGCTGATACGAAGCCGGGTTAAATAAGATATTTACCGGAATCAATTTTTTGTTACGATTGACGAACCGGTGGGTATAAAGAAGTATCAAAGAACAGCAAGGCTGAAAGAAAAAGGAGGATTTTATTATGGCAGAAATCAATGAAATGGATGTTGTGCAGAAGGAACTGGAAGAGAATTGCCAGTCTGCAGAGGATGTGTTCGCGTTATTAAGCAAGGACGCGCTTCCGGAGGGGGAAGATGGTGAACTTTCCGAAGAAGATCTGGAGCTGGTAGCCGGCGGTATGAGTAAGATAAAAGCGATTAAGGTTGTATCTACGGCATACTGGGATCTGTGCATTAAGAAAAAGAAGAAGACCAGCTATTCTGCGGATGAGATATTTGAAGCGTTGAAAATATGTGATAAGATGAACAGTAAGGTACAAGATTCCTGCCTTACCTTTTTGAAAAAGTTTTTTGGTCTTTCCTGAGATTTCAGGCTGAAGAAAGTTTTGGCAGGTGAGAAGGTTTATCTCACGTATCCGTGCAGGGGGAGGATTCGCGGTATCTTTGCGAATCCTTTTTCCACATCAGCAAACGGGTACACAGGTCGATGATATCCGAATAAGCAGGAGACAGGAGGAAATGCGGCATGAAAGAGGGCAGTCGGCCGAAATGGAGTGACAGAGATATGGAGACGCTGATGGAAGAGGTCGCGGACTATGTGCGGTTTGCAGAGCCGCCCGGTGATGAACTGAGCGAGGAAGATCTGGAACTGGTCACAGCAGCGGCGGGTCAGAGTCCATACCAGCGTTTCGTGGAAAAAATAAAGAGACGAGAAGGGGAAAAACGGCATGAGTAAACGGTCCGTAGAGAACGATAGTCTTATTATCCAGGATGAGAACGGGAAAAAGCTGTTGTCGATGCAGGAGAGATATGAAGACGGGGTCATGAATATCCACCTGGATGGGAATGTCACGATGAATGTTGCTCATGACTTTGAAGATGAGCTGATGGCGGCGACAACCGTGTGTAGCAGGATCGTCATCGATTTCTCCGGGGTGGATGTGCTGGTAAGTCCGGGCCTGAAAACGCTTCTTGCGGTTCAGAAGCGCCTCGATGAGTATCCGGATGCGAGCCTGTGCCTGAAGGGGGTCCGGCCATCGGTGATGGACATTTTTGAGGAAACCGGTTTTTCTGAATTATTTGAGATAGAATTATCAGAGAAAGAATTATCCGGACTATCTGGACTATCTGGAATAGAAAGCTGAGGTGACGATTACGATGGCGAAGAGGATACAGCCGCCCTACGAGGGGGAGGATCCCTATGTATATATCAGCTGCAGCCATGAGGATGCAGAGCGGACCTGGCCGCTGATCGGGCTGATGGAGGAGAATGGATACCGGGTTTGGTACGAAGAGGAGGATCATCCGGGAGCAGAGTGTTCGGAGGCGGCGGCCAGTCATCTGGCGGGATGCCGTGTGTTTCTGGCGTTTCTCTCCGGGGCGTCTATGGAATCACACAATTGCCGCAGGGAGTTTAACGCTGCGATGATGGAGAAGAAGCCGTCTCTTTGCGTATTTCTGGAACCGGTCGCGCTCTCTCCGGTGATGAAGATGCAGCTGGCCTGCGCGCAGGTGGTCGAGGCTGAGAAATGCTGCGGTTCGCGGGTGGAATGTCTGAAGGAGATCATGAAGATGCCGCAGCTGGGTGTGTGCCGGGAGGATGAGGAGACCGTATTGATCCCCAAGCGGATCGTGCGGGAATTTTATCTGAACCGGACGGCGACCTCAGAGCAGATCCATATCGCAAAGGAAGAGTTCCGTGTGGGCAGAAATATCGCGTGTGATTATGTGATCAGTGATAATCTTACCGTCAGCAGAGTTCATGCGATCTTTGAGGTAGCAGACGGGCACTGTACGGTCTATGACAATCACTCAACCAACAAGGTCTATGTTAATGACCGGGAGCTGGACGAGGAAGAACACTGCCTGTTAAGGAACGGCGATCTGGTGGAGGTCGGAAGCGAGAAATTTACGATGGAGATCACAGAGTAGATGAGAGACGGCAAAGGAGAGGGATCGGATGAATGTCAGCGTTTCTTATTATTCGGATATCGGCGGACGGGACGCGAATGAGGATGCCGTGGGGCTCTTTGAACAGGGCGGGTCGGTTCTCGCGATCGCGGCGGACGGCCTCGGCGGTCATGCGGACGGAGAGCTGGCTTCGGCGGCCGCTGTGCGGATCGTCAGTTCGGAACTGCAGAACAGTGCGGTATCCGTGCCGCTGCTGCGCAGATCCCTGGAGCATGTCAATACGGCTTTGTGGGAGCAGGGAGGCAGCCGCGGGATGAAGACGACAGCGGCTGTGCTCTGGTTTGACGAGCTGGGAGCGGTCGCTGCCAACGTGGGAGATACGAGGATCTATCAGTTCCGCGACGGACAGGTGATCTACCAGTCACTGGATCACAGCGTGGCACAGCTTTCCGTGCTGGCAGGCGACCTGCTGCCGGAGGAAGTGCGTTACAGCCGCCAGCGTCACCAGCTGACCCGGGCGCTCGGAGGCGGGGAGGAAGTAAAAGCAGATCTGGTGTCCGTGCAGGTGCGAAGCGGGGATGCGTTCCTTCTGTGCAGCGATGGCTTCTGGGAGAAGATCGATGAAAAAGAGCTGATTGAAGATCTTGCCGGCGCGGACAGTGCGGGAGTCTGGATGAAACGGATGCGGGAGCGGACAGGCCGGAGAAATCCGGAGTGCGGAGATAATCATTCCGCGATTGCGATCATGGTGCGATGAAGGATGGCGGATCGTGGTATCATCGAGGTCAGAGACTTTTGACACGATCACCGGGAAGAGGAGAAATAATGTCCAGATACTGTATGAAATGTATGCTGCCGTTGGAAAACGGAACGAAATGTCCGCACTGCGGATATGCGGGAGAGCAAAAGATAGTCCCTCATCGCCTGAAACCGGGGACTATCTTAAGCGAGCGTTATCTTATCGGCAACGCGATCGGTCAGGGCGGTTTTGGGATTACCTATATCGGGAGAGACCAGAAACTGCAGATGCGGGTCGCTGTGAAGGAATACTATCCGAACGGCTACACCAACCGCAATTCCGAGGTTTCTGCCAGATTGACGATCGTTGATAAGGCGCAGAGGGATTTTATCGAGGCAGGAAAGCAGAAGTTTCTGAAGGAAGCCCGGTCGCTGGCGGAGTTTCACGATAATCCGGGCGTTGTAGACGTGCGGGATTATTTTGAGGAAAACGATACGGCTTATATTGTGATGGAATATCTGGACGGCGAAGATCTGCGCACGCATCTGAAAAATAGTCTTTTTTCCGCAGATGAGATCTTCCGCCGGATGGATCCGGTAATGGAGTCGCTGGAGCGGATCCATGAAGCGGGAATTATCCATCGGGATATCAGCCCGGACAATATCATGATGTTAAAGAACGGTTCCTTAAAGCTGATGGATTTTGGAGCCGCGAGACAGGCGGAAGATTCCGGGCAGCAGAGCCGTTCGGTTGTGCTGAAGGCGGGATACGCGCCGGAGGAGCAGTATCGTCCCAGAGGGGTACAGGGACCCTGGACAGATATCTATGCTCTGTGCGGAACCATCTATAAGTGCATCACCGGGATCACTCCGCCGGACGCGCTTGACCGATATCATCACGATGAGATCCGCTGGCCGTCTGAGATGGGATTTACCATTACGCCGACTCAGGAGGCCGTACTGAAAAAGGGAATGGCGATCAACCGGGAGGATCGTTTCCCGAATGTCCGCGAGTTAAGAAAGGCGCTGGAGCGGGATAAGAAGCGGAGCGGCAATCTGGAGGTGTCGGACAGCGAAGAGGACGAATGTACCGTTGCCTGGAAGCATGGAAGTAAGGATACAGGGAGTGAGGAGAAAGAATCCTCTGTGGATTTCGAATCCGGTTCTGCAGCAGGTCTGTCAAATAAAAAGAAAGTCTTCCTCGCACTGCTCAGTCTCGCAGCAGTGGTAGTTCTGATCGTGGTATTTGTTGCGTGGAACAGAAAATCCGCCACAACCGGGCAGCTGGAGGAAACCTCCGGAGAATCGGGAAATATTGATGCCAAAGATGCCGGAAGCGTGGAAGGATCCGTCGGGACGGTGAACCGGCTTCATATCAGCCTGACGCCTGACAGCACGATGTCGTTAAAGGAGTATAATGCTGCGCTGGAGATCATCCGGGGCCGCCTGGATATCCTGGCAGGCGAAGGTAATTATGAGATGATAAGCGGGATTGACCGGATCGATCTGCAGATCCCGGAGGCGGCATTTCTGGGAGTTGACAGGGAAAAGGTTCTGCGCTGTTATATTTCGCGGGCGATGCGGCTGTACGCTTTTAACGCGGAAGATAACCGGGAGAAGATTCTGCTGGAGCGAAGTGATCTGGACGAGGTTTCGCTGCTGACGGGGTCCGTGGAAGGTGTAGACGCTTCTGAATATGGCATGGAATCAGAGACATATCCGTATCTGAAAATTGTCCTGACGGATACCTGCGCGCAAACGTATCAGGAAGAGATCGAGAGCTGGGGCGATCAGCTCCGGTTCGGACAGGATATGGCGACGACGAGCGGCTGGTATTATCATGATACTTTCCCGGCGGGAGATGGCAAGACCTTTTATATCATCAATTCGGACGCGCAGGGAGCTTTTGATGAGCTGCTGGTATATAACCTGACTCATGACAGTCTGACGTCAAACTTTTCTTACAGTATCGACGTCAATGATCTGGTAGACTGGGAAGACCCGGAGGATGCGTCCATATGCGGGGAAAATCAGCAAAACTTTGCGCAGATCAGCGGTAAGACGATTACGATTACTTATTCCATGGGAAGCGGCGAGCTGAGTCAGGGAAACCGTCTGGATCTGGAAACAGCTCTTAAGAGCCGTCTGGATACACTGGGACAGCCATATGCGGTCGGCGTTCTGGAGGATGATACAGAATCCATCCTTGCGGTCACGACGGAAGTCGGACACATGGGAAACCTCATTATGGAGATGATCGGTGCAAAGACGAGCCAGGTGTATGTTGTGACCGGCTTTGAGCATCTTGCAGTGTGGCAGGGAAGCGAGAGTGATACGTTTGTCTGGGAAGCGGGGGAGGATAACCTGCGGACAGGGAGACTGAAGCTCTCGACCACGAGCCGGAACGAACTGGCAGAGATTCTTGAGGACCTGGAGGATCCGGTTTTCCTGACGCTGGATGATATGCCGTATCTGAGAGGGCATGCAGAGCTTACGGAGGATGGCGGAGCTGTCGTATTTGACCAGGTTCTGGATGAAGAATGGACCGCGCTTACCGGAGATTATGAGTGGTTTCTGGATCTCTGGCAGGAAGTGATCAGTGGGACGCCGATGCCGTTTTCCTTTACCGTCAGGAACTGGCAGATGAATCCGGACGAAGCGGGAGAGTATGCGACGGCCGCGGATTTCCGCTTTTCTTACCGGGAGGCGGTCGCGGAGATCTCCGGGCGGATCCTTGAGGTATTTAAGACAGCGAACATATGGGAGAATGGCGGTAAGATCTATGTCCTGCTGGATCTGCCCGTGGATGACGAACTGCCGGAACAGGCGTTATCGCTGGTAAAGGAAATCTATGAGAACTCCGGATTTGCGGACAGCGTTTTCAGCGAACTGATGTGTTATCTTGTGACAGAAAATGAAGACGTGAGGGAACGGGCCAGAATCTATTTTGACAAGGCATATTATGCAGGAAAGCTTCAAAGCGGCTGTACCATTGCCAACGGCAGGCTGGAGGAATACAAAGAAGAATTCCGGAAACGGATGGAGGAAGATTCGTTTCTGGCTGAGATTGAGAAGGGGATATGGTTGTTTGCGTGGTAAAGTGCTTCCTTTTCGGGGTTATATCTGATAAAATGGCATCTGAGATCAGAATTCGGGACAGATACGGGTTTCAGAATGATCAGGAGGAAGCAAAATGAACAGCGAATTTTTATATGTATTTGGCACGGGCAACGCGCAGGCGACGCGCTGCTATAACACCTGCTTTGCCATAAAGGACGGCGGGGAATATTTTATGGTGGATGCCGGCGGCGGCAATGGGATCCTGCGGATTCTCGATGATATGAGCGTGGATCTGAGCCGGATCCACCATATTTTTGTGACGCATGAACATACGGATCACATCCTCGGCATCGTGTGGATGGTGCGCATGATGGCGACAGCGATGCGCAAGGGAAAGTACGAGGGCGATCTGAATATTTACTGTCATGGGGATCTGATTGAGACGATCAAAACTCTCTGCCGTCTGACGATGCAGGGGAAATTTTACAAAATGATCGGAGAACGGATCCTGCTCGTGCCGGTGCGGGACGGCGAGACCGTGCATATTCTGGATTATGACGTGACATTCTTTGATATCCTGTCAACGAAGGCAAAACAGTATGGATTTACGATGACGCTGAAAAACGGGAAGAAATTTACCTGCTGCGGAGATGAACCGTTTAATCCGGACTGCCTGCGTTACGTGGAGGGGAGCAGCTGGCTCCTGCACGAGGCGTTCTGCCTGTATGCGGACCGCGACCGGTTTGAACCGTACGAGAAGCACCACAGCACGGTCAGGGAAGCCTGTGAGCTGGCTGAGCAGCTGGGCGTGGAAAATCTCGTCCTGTGGCATACAGAGGATAAAAATCCGACGCAGAGAAAGGCACTTTATACGCAGGAAGGACGCGCGTTTTATCATGGCAATCTGCTGGTGCCGGACGATGGAGAGATCATTGAGCTTTTATGATGTCGGCTGGCCAAGTTCCCGGTAATTTTTCACCAGGATCGGCACCTCAGCGATCAGCATGGCGATCCACCCGAACATATACGAGATGGGCAGCGCTTCGATGCCCATATGAAACGCCAGCACCAGAAGAAAAGCCGCCGCGACGCGGACGCCGCTGTTGATGATGGAGCAGCGGAGTGTGAGCTTGAGCCGTCCGACTCCGCGGAAGTATCCCTGGATGCCGTTGGTGGCGGCGGGAAGCAGATAGAAAAAGGCGATCAGTCTCAGATAGCGGACGCCGTGCGTAATGACTTCTTCATCGCTGACAAAGAGCATCATCAGCTGGCGGGCAAAGAAAAATCCGATCAGGAGTACGATGACGCCATAGATCGCTTCCAGCATCATCCCGCAGCGAAATCCCGCGCGCATACGGTCACGTTTCCCTGCGCCGCGGTTCTGCGCCATGAGCGCGGTCATCGCGTGGCCGATATTCTGTTCCGGTGTGTAGGCAAAATCATCGATGCGGTTGACGACAGCAAAAGCAGCGGCCGCGGACACACCGAGGGTGTTGACGACAGCCTGGATGGCGATCTTGGCGAGCGGGATCGTCGCCTGCTGCATGGCAGAGGCCCAGCCGTAGGAGATGGTCTGCCTTAACAGAGAATGGTCAAAGACCATCCATTTCCTGCCGAGCTGCAGGATCGGTACGGCCCGCTGGATATGGATGAGGCAGAAGACGCAGGAAAGTGCCTCGCTGATTACCGTCGAGATGGCGCAGCCCATGCTTCCCATATGTAAGACGACGATGAAAAAGAGATCACCGAAAATATTAAAAACCGAACTGATCATCAGGAAATAGAGCGGCGTCTTTGCGTCGCCGAGTGCCCGCAGGGTGCTGGAAAAAAAGTTATACAGGTAGGTAAATACCAGCCCCATAAAGATGATCCGCATATACTGTGTGGTGAGCGTCATGATGGAGGCGTCGACCTGCATACAGGTGAGGATCGGCACGGCCAGCAGGATACAGACGATGCTTAGGGACAGCGAAAAAATCACGCCGGCCAGCATGGTGGTGCTGATCTGGCGGTTGAGCGTGTCGTAGTCCTTTGCGCCGAACTGGGTGCCCATGAGGATACTGGCGCCCATACAGAGGCCGTTGAGAAATAAAATGATCATTGTCATGATCGGACTGCAGATGCCGACAGCGGCGAGCGCCTCTTTCCCGATAAAGTGTCCGACGATGATGCTGTCGACGGCATTGTAAGTAAGCTGGAAAATGTTGCCGAGGACGAGCGGGATGGTGAAACGCACCAGGAGCGGGGTGATTTTTCCGGTGGTAAGATCTTTAGCCATGATGGATTCTCTTTTCTGCGATTAGAATATGACGGATGAACCGTCCGTTCCTGAGAGGAAAGAATATGCTCTCAGGAACTAATTTATTGGCATATTTTGAATTATAATTCTTATAATAAATCGCTGAAAATCAGTATATCAGCTTTCCCCTGTGTTTTGCAATAGTTACGAATTTAAAATTTATCTTGTATGTCAGAAATGCAGAGTGATATAATGAATGGCATTTGGGGAGAGAAAGGATCATAGAGTCATCATGAAAGGTCAGAGAGAACCGGCAGCTTCAGCGGTGCGGGATATGACGCAGGGGAATCCATTAAGGCAGATTCTGGGATTTGCGCTCCCGATGCTGCTGGGGATTTTGTTTCAGCAGTTTTACAGTATGGTGGATACGGTGATCGTGGGGAAGTTTCTGGGCGTGGAGGCGCTGGCTTCGGTGGGATCGACCGCGGCGATTAATTTTATGATTAACGGATTTGTTATCGGCGTTACCGCAGGCTTTGCGATTCCGGTGGCGCAGAGATTCGGAGCCAGGGATTACCGGGGGATGAGGCAGTATGTGGCGAATACGGCCTGGCTCAGTATCGCTTTTGCGGCGGTGATGACAGTGGTGGTGGGCGCTCTCACGTGGAAGATCCTGGTCTGGATGCGGACGCCGGAGACGATCATTCAGGGAGCGTATCACTACATTTTCATTATTTTTCTGGGGATGCCGGTGGTCTATCTTTATAATGTTACGGCCAGTATTATCCGGGCGCTGGGGGACTCGCGGACTCCGGTGTATTTTCTGGTTTTTTCCTCACTGGTCAATATTGTGCTGGACTATGTGACGATCCGCTGGCTGGGACTTGGTGTGTCGGGACCGGCGATCGCGACTGTGATTTCTCAGGCGGCTTCGGGCGTACTGTGCCTGATTTATATGAGAAAGAAGTATGAGATTCTGCGGTTTGAGGAAGGAGAGACGGCTTTTCGCGTACGCCTGTGTCTGAATCTGTGCAATATGGGAATCCCGATGGGACTGCAGTATTCGATCACGGCGATCGGTTCGGTGATCCTGCAGTCGGCGGTTAATACGCTGGGAGCAGTCGCGGTGGCGTCTGTTACGGCGGGAGATAAGATTAATCTCTTCTGCTGCTGTGTCTTTGACGCGCTGGGCGGTACGATGGCAACTTATGCCGGACAGAATGTGGGAGCCGGCAAGGTGGACCGGATCATCCAGGGCGTGAAGGCGGCGACTGTTCTGGGAATTATTTATGGGGTGGCTGCTTTTATCGTGCTGTTTACCTTTGGCGGTTATCTGCCGTTGCTCTTTGTGGATGCGGGCGAGACGGAGGTGATTCGTCAGGCGCATATGTATCTGTCAGCGAATTCGCTGTGTTATTTCCTGCTGGTAGTTGTCAATGGATGGCGTTTTACGATCCAGGGCATGGGGTATTCGGCGTTTGCGATTCTGGCAGGCGTCTGTGAGATGATTGCCCGGGGGTTGGTTGGATTTGTGGGAGTGCCGATGTTTGGTTATCCGGCGGTTTGCTTTGGGTCGCCGTTAGCATGGCTCTTTGCGGATTGTTTCCTGATTCCGGCGTTCTGGCATTGTATCGGGAAGCTGCGGAGGCTTTTTGCCGGGAGAAGCGGGGAAATGTGCTAAGATGCTTAAAAATGTTGACTGTATGTGAGAGAGGAAGAGAATCTTATGAACGAAACATCCAGAAAAGAACAGCTGAAGCTTTTTCAGGACTGGATTATGACCCGGACGAGTCCGGAATATCAACTGTACCGGGAGGAAAATGAAACCGACACGATTGTGCTGGAAACAGATTACTGCCGCGGTGAGGTTTCCTTTTATCCGAAGGAGATCATTCAGCTGAGTGTGCTGAACACCCGGACGGACCGGCATGAGTTTTTCCTCCATTTTCAGATTCATACACTCGAACATGCCTGCAATCTGTTTGAGGAGATGCGGGAAGCAATGATCGAACTGGCGAATAAGCCGACCGCACGGATCCTGCTGTGCTGTACCAGTGGCCTGACGACCGGTTTTTTTGCCGCAAAGTTAAATGAATCGGTTCAGCTGCTTTCCCTGGATTATGATTTTCATGCGGTTCCCTACCGGGAACTTTTCCAGGTCGGCGGACAGTATGATATCGTGCTGCTGGCGCCGCAGATCTTTTATGCTTATGAGGATATTAAAAAGATTCTGCCTGATCAGGTCGTGCTGAAGATCCCGACGAAGATTTTTGCTGCGTACGATGTGGGAAAGCTGCTGCAGGAGATCAGCCCTCATCTGGAACGAAAAAATCAGAAGAAAGCTCTGGGAGAGGATGTGCGCCTCAAACCACAGCCTCTGCTGCTGAAACAGGATATCCATGTCGATGTGTCGACGCTGGCCATTGCGCTGATTGATGAAAAGGGACGGCAGTATCATTACGCGTACCGGGTATATGATAAGGCCAATCACGTTCTGTATGACGGGAATATGTTTAAACGGCATCTTGCGCTGACAGATCTTTATGACATCTGTGACACGGTTTTTGCCCATTTGCCGGATATTGATGTGATCGGGCTGGCGATGCCCGGCATCATCGATGAGGGGCGGGTAACTCTGCTCGGACGGGGAATTGATAATGTGGATGTGGTCGGGATGCTAGCGGAGAAATACCACAAAAAAGTAATTCTGGAAAATGATGCCAACAGCATCGCGATCGGTTATTATGCTTCTCAGGACAGATATTCTTCGATCTCCCTGCTTTTTCAGCCGTCGATCGGCTCATCCGGCGGGGTGGGAAGCATTCATAATGGGCAGATTATCACCGGGCTGCATCACGTTGCGGGCGAGGTGCAGTATCTGCCCTTTTACCGCAACTCGGAGCTTGCCGCGCTCTGGAAGACTCCGGAGGGCTCGGTTCAGCTGGCAACACAGATTATGGCAACCCTTATCTCTATCCTCGGGCCGGAACTGATCGTCCTCTCCAGCCAGCTGATTATCCACGCGGATTCTCTGATAAAGAAGTTGGAGGAGTACATACCAAGAGCCTATATCCCGGAAGTTGTTCTGATCACGAACGTAAGAGAATATATGCTGCTGGGAATGGTGGTTACCTGTGCGATGTCGCTGGAGTAATGAGAAGCGAAAGGATTATAGGGAAAGTATCATTGGGAGCAAACAGAAAATGGCTCCTGACGTCCGAAAAATCCGGAGATTGGGAGCCGAAATGCGCTGATATCAAAATGCTGAATATATTCTGTCTGAAACGAATGCGAGATGATATTTTAGGAAGACATGCTTTCTTCCAGAATATCCTTCACATCCAGCAGCGAACCGGCGATTTTCCACGCCATCTGCTCAAACTGCGGTTCCGGATATTTCATATCCGGGACGCAGATGACCGGGATGTGGCCGCGATAAGCAGCTTCGATGCCGGCTTCGCTGTCCTCCAGTATAATCGCCTCCGAGGGAGAGACGCCGATCTTTTCACAGGCTTTGAGGAAGGTTTCCGGATGCGGTTTGCTGTGGGTGACCTCATCTCCGCAGACAGATGCGTCAAAATACTCCGCGATTTGCGCCAGTTCAAAGATATGATCCACCCGGTCTCTTGTCGAGGAAGTCGCCACGACCGTTCGGATGCCATGAGCCTTTAAATACTGCAAAAGTTCAATCAGCCCCCTTTTGAGCGGCACACCCTCAGTTTCAAAGCGGTCAGCCATATATTTGTGAACATTTGCGGAGATCCCTTCGGCATCAATATCCCTGCCAAATGCCTGGCGGTGAATCTCATAGATCTGAGGCATCCGTTTGCCGAGAAGCTTTTTATAGAACTCCTCGGTGTAGGTATATCCCAGCTTTTTAAATTCTATGACATATCCGTCATAGGTGACGCGTTCGCTGTCAATCATCAGACCATCCATATCAAAAATTACGGCTTTCATGGTTTCCTCCGGCTGTTTCATTTCATTTAATTTTAGTATACTATAAATTAACCGTTTTTCCAAGATCAGTTGTCTGGAATTGATTATTTACTGTATTTCACCGTGTCAGATAAAATAGAGTGCGATGGTTCTCACGGAGTTGACATTATAACGGTATACCGCTATAATAAAGCTGTAACATTCACGGAGGAACGGTGCTATGATTATTACAGATTTGCTTGCTGAACGAGGCATGACAAAATATTATCTTTCTAAAAGCAGCAATATTCCATATACAACTTTGAATGACATTTGCAACGGCAAAACAAGTCTTGCAAAATGCAGTGCGGGGACCGTATATCGACTTGCACAGGAACTTCACCTGTCAATGGAAGAACTGTTGGAAGCTGAGAATCAGGAACGGTGTTCCTTTGAATTATTTAAAAGTAATGTATGTCATAAATTGAAAAATCTGGGCGATATTAATTTTCTGATTGAAACACTGGAAAGTAATGATATTCGTATTTATTACCGCAAAAAGTGGTATCCGGAAAGTTTGTATCTGCTGGCTATGGTGGATTATATCAGCAGAGAGAACAATGTGCCTCTCTGCGAGGAATATAACGATTTGCGGGGGCAGAGACTTGCTGACAGGATTTATCCGGCAGGTATTATAGCGCTGTGTGCAGTGGAAAAAGATGATACACCGAAAGAAGAGGCCTGCAAAAGCGCAATTCCGGAATTTATCCGCTTTAATATTGTGGAAAGTGAGATCAGAAATGTCAAATGAAAATAGTAAGATATTTACTAAGGAAAATCTGGACATATATTTGAAAGAACTATCCAAAGAATATAAAAAACTCGGAGGTAAGAATGTTCCTGTTGAGATTATTCTGATCGGCGGTGCTGCTGTCATTGAAAACTATGGATTCCGGGAAATGACCACCGACATTGATGCAATTCTCCCTGCGGTTTCCATTATGAAAGATGCAATCAACCATGTAGGGGATCGTTTTGGCCTGCCAAATGGATGGTTAAATGCAGATTTTGTGAAGACAGATTCTTACTCTCACCGCCTTAGCCAGTATTCTGTCCCATACAAAACTTTTAATCAGGTACTTCGTGTGAGAATGATAACCGGAGAATATCTGATTGCCATGAAACTGATGGCAGGAAGAAAGTATAAAAATGACCTTTCGGATATCGTGGGAATTCTTGCTGAACAGGATGCGATAGGAAAGCCGGTTAGTTATGAGATGATCGATACTGCTGTTAAAAATTTGTATGATAATTGGAATCTTGTTCCACACGATTCGGTTTCATTTATTCGTAATATTCTGGAGACAGGAAAATATGGATCGATTTATGCGCAAATCAGGGAAAGCGAAATACAGGCAAAAGAAGTTTTGTTGGATTTTCAGAGGACAAATCCTGAGGGAATAAAAACAGAAAATATAAACATCATTTTAGAACGGCAGACAGGTCGGGCGAAAAAATCTTCGGTGTTGGCTTATTTGAAGGAAATGAAAAAACAAACAGATGCTGTTCAGGAATCGAAAAAGAAAGAACATATCAATGAAGAAGAGTAATAGAAAGTTTCAGGTCAGTCATTATACGATACATTCAAAGAAACTTCCGGCAGCCTTTGACGGATACCGGATCGTGCATTTATCCGATCTGCATGGAGCAGTTTTCGGAAGGAAAAATGAGAATCTGATCCGCGCAGTGCAGGGAATCCATCCGGATCTGGTCGCCATGACCGGGGATATGGCGGATAATACCAGGGATGCGGCTTTACGGGCGCTCCGTTTATGCGGGAAACTGACGAAGGATTTCCCCGTTTATTACAGCATCGGCAACCATGAGCAGACGCTGCGGACGGATATGACTCCGCCCGATTTTCTGCGTGAACTGCGCGGACAGGGAGTTCATGTGCTGGATAACAGCCGGGAGACGGTATCCAGACGAGGCTCGCTGATCCGGCTTTATGGTCTCACAACGGGAATGGTCTATTATAAGGATCCGCTGGGGGAATACCGGAAGGGCGCATATTTTTCTGCGGAAGATACGAAAGAATTGCTGGGTACGGCAGGGAAAGATTGTTTTAACCTTCTTCTTGCTCATAATCCCCTGTATTTTCCGTCATACCGCGACTGGGGAGCCGATCTGACCCTGTCCGGGCATATCCACGGCGGGATCCTGCGCATCCCGTATCTGGGCGGAGTGCTTTCGCCGGATCTGACTCTTTTCCCGAAATATGATGCGGGATATTTTGCAGAAAGGGGAAAGCAGATGATCGTCAGCCGCGGTCTGGGCAATCATTTCCTCTTCCGGGTATGTAACCCACCGGAAGTTGTGGTGATCACGTTACAGACTACAAATCAGTCAGCTGACGTGTGACCTGAGAAAATAATGAGAACCCGAAATAATGCTTGACAATCCTTTCCTGTGTGGTAGAATAGTCCTATAAATATGAATGATTGCTCATATGAAAAAATGAACGAGATTAAAAATGAGGAGGATGTTACCACAATGAAGAAAACGTACAAGATTGATGTTGACTGCGCGAATTGTGCGAACAAGATGGAGGAGGCCACAAAGAAGACAGCCGGGGTGAAGGACGCGGTAGTGAATTTTATGGCGCTGAAGATGACGGTCGAGTTTGAGGACGGAGCGAATGCAAAAGCAGTGATGCAGGATGTGCTTGCAAACTGTAAGAAAGTCGAGGATGACTGCGAGATCTTTATGTGACAGATAATGAGGAGACCTGGTGATGAATAAAAAGCAGAAAAAAGTTTTAAAGAGGATTATCGCGGCGGCGGTTCTGATGATTGGCATCGAATGTCTGCCGGTTGATGGTGTCTTCAAGTTTATTCTCTACATGGTTCCTTATCTTATGATCGGTCATGATATCCTGCTGAAAGCGGGAAAGGGGATCCGCAATCATCAGGTATTTGATGAGAACTTTCTGATGGCGGTTGCGACAGTCGGGGCGATTGCGCTGGGCGAATACCGGGAAGGCGTGGCCGTTATGCTTTTTTATCAGATCGGCGAACTCTTTCAGAGCTGCGCGGTCGGCAGGAGTCGGCGCAATATCAGCCAGCTGATGGACATTCGCCCGGATTATGCCAATATCGAGACTGCAGACGGCGGACTGGAGCAGGCGGATCCGGATGAGGTCGCGGTGGGTACGGTGATCGTAGTACAGCCGGGAGAAAAGATCCCGATCGACGGCGTGGTGACAGAGGGGAAAGCGTCTCTGGATACCAGTGCATTGACGGGGGAGAGTGTGCCGCGGTCAGCCGGGGTCGGTGATGAAGTAATCAGCGGCTGCATTAATTTAAATGGAGTCCTGAAGATACGTACGACCCGCGAGTTTGGCGAGTCTACGGTATCGAGAATCCTGGAACTGGTGGAAAATGCGAGTTCAAGGAAGTCCCGTTCTGAGAATTTTATTTCGCGGTTTGCCCATTATTATACGCCGGCGGTGTGCTATGGCGCGGTTGCGCTGGCGATCTTTCCGCCGCTGGTGCGGATGTTTGCGATGGGACTGGCTCCGGAATGGGGAGACTGGATTTTCCGTGCGTTGACATTCCTTGTAATCAGCTGCCCTTGCGCGCTGGTCATCAGTATCCCGCTGAGCTTCTTTGCGGGGATCGGCGGGGCAAGCAGACAGGGCGTGCTGGTGAAAGGATCCAATTATCTGGAGGCTTTATCGGAAACAAAATATGTGGTATTCGACAAGACCGGCACACTGACACAGGGTGTATTTGAGGTGACGGAGACACACCCGTCCGGTATGGATGAGACTCAGCTGCTGGAGTACGCGGCGCTGGCGGAGAGCTATTCGACTCATCCGATCAGTAAGAGCCTGAAAAGGGCATATGGTAAGACGGCAGATCCGGCCCGTGTCACGGATGTGGAGGAAATCAGCGGCAACGGCGTCTGCGCGAAGGTGGACGGCAGGCGGGTCGCGGCTGGAAATGATGGCCTGATGCGTCGGGAAGGCGTCGAACCGGAAGCATGCACGGGTCAGGGAACACTGGTACATATCGCCGTTGACGGCGTCTATGCCGGCTGGATCCGGATTTCTGACCGGTTGAAGTCTCATGCGAAGGAAGCGGTATATGCGCTGAAAAATTCCGGAGTCAGGAAAACCGTTATGCTGACCGGCGACCGCAGAGAGGCCGCGGAAGCAGTGGCCGCACAGCTGAGTATTGACGAGGTTCATGCCGAGCTGCTGCCATCGGATAAGGTGAACGCGCTGGAAAAGGTTCTCGCGGCAAAGGGCAGCCGGGAAAAGGTGGCTTTTGTCGGCGACGGGATCAACGACGCGCCGGTGCTTTCCCGGGCGGATATCGGGATCGCGATGGGTGCGATGGGCTCGGATGCAGCGATTGAGGCTGCGGATATCGTGCTGATGGACGATGATCCGCTTAAGATCTCCAAGGCGATCCGCATTTCCCGTAAATGTATCGGGATCGTCTATCAGAATATTTATTTTGCGATTGGCATCAAGGCTCTCTGCCTGATCCTCGGGGCGGTCGGTTACGCAAATATGTGGATGGCGATTTTTGCGGATGTCGGAGTGATGGTGATCGCGGTACTTAACGCGATCCGGGCGCTGGACGTCGAAACCGTGTAAGAGAAAAATGAAGGAGTGAAAATATGGCGTATTATGAGCGGGACGCAGAATGTGAATGTTGTGATGTTACGGAGGTACATGAGGATCTGCTGAAGACGGTCAGAGAAAAGCTGCCGAAGGAAGAAGAACTTTATGATCTCGCCGAATTGTTCAAAGTCTTTGGTGATTCTACCCGGATCCGGATCCTTTTCGTCCTTTTTGAGGCGGAGGTCTGTGTCTGTGATCTGGCGCAGGCGCTCAATATGACACAGTCCGCGATCTCGCACCAGCTCCGTATCCTGAAGCAGAATAAGCTGGTCAAGAGCCGGAGAGAAGGGAAATCGGTCTTTTATTCGCTGGCAGATGCTCACGTCCGCACGATTATTAATCAGGGGCTGGAGCATATTGAGGAGGATTCGTGATATTGGAGAGGATCAATTTAAGAAATTAACGAATTAAATTATCGTTCTTCTATTGACAAAATCTGAAAATCTATGTTATGCTAACGCAAGTCGGGCAAAGAAGCGCACAGGTGGGACGCTCTCTTTGCCTTTTCTTATTTTTATTATTAAGAGAGGGGAACGATTATGATTGATCTCATTACACAGGTAAACGGGCAGATAAACAGTTTCGTCTGGGGACTGCCCATGCTGGTCCTGCTGGTCGGCACCGGCATTCTGATGACGCTGCTGACAAAGGTGTTCCAGGTCAGCCATTTTGGTTACTGGATGAAGCACACACTGGGGAGTATTTTTACAGATAAACACATTACCCGGCACACGGCGGCCGGCGACCAGTCGATCTCGCAGTTCCAGTCGTTATGTACGGCGCTGGCGGCGACGATCGGCACAGGTAATATCGTTGGCGTTGCGACAGCTCTGGTGGCCGGCGGTCCGGGTGCGATCTTCTGGATGTGGATCGTGGCGTTTTTTGGAATGATGACGAACTATTCCGAAAACGTACTTGGTATCTATTATCGCCGTAAGAATGAGCGCGGAGAGTGGAGCGGCGGTGCGATGTACTATCTGCGCGACGGTCTTGGCTCTAAGCCGGGTATGAAGGGAATCGGCGCGGTTCTGGCAGTGCTTTTCTCCCTGTTCTGTCTGCTGGCGTCCTTTGGTATCGGCAATATGAGCCAGATTAACTCCATCGCGGAAAATATGAAGTCCGCGTTTGGCGTGCCGAATCTTGTAACCGGTGTTGTGCTGATGGTTTTTGCCGGACTGGTAGTTGTGGGTGGTATTAAGAGAATTGCTACGGTTACTGAGAAGCTGGTGCCGTTTATGGCGGTGTTTTACATCATTGGTGCAATTGTGATCTGCGTGATCAACTGTGCGAATATCCCGGCGGCGTTTGTTGCGATTATCAAAGGTGCGTTCGCGATGAAGGCAGTCGGCGGCGGTATCGTCGGTTCGGGCGTTGCGCTGGAGGGGGCCTGGGGTATGAATAGCGGCGTCTTCTGCAATGAAGCCGGTCTTGGTTCTTCGGTTATGGTTCATTCGAGTTCAAACGTCAAGGAGCCGGTTCGTCAGGGTATGTGGGGTATCTTTGAGGTATTTGCAGATACGATTGTCGTGTGTACGCTGACAGCATTCACCGTGCTGACCTCCGGTCTGGTTAATCTGGAGACCGGGGAAGTGATCTCCGAAGCCTCTGGTTCTGCGCTGGTTGGTCAGGCATTTGCGACGGTGTTTGGCAATGTCGGTCCGGCATTTATCGCGATTGCGATCCTGTTGTTTGCATTTTCGACTGTGCTTGGCTGGAGTCACTACGGAACAACTGCTTTTGTCTATCTGTTCGGCACAGGCGCTACGATGATTTACCGGGTAATCTTTATCGTGTTTATCCTCTGCGGCGCGACTATGAGCCTGAGCCTGGCCTGGGATCTGTCCGATACCTTTAACGGTCTGATGGCAATCCCGAACTTAATCGGTGTGCTGACTCTGTCTCCGATCGTCATGAAGGTCACTGCGAACTACGTTGCCCGTCATATGGGCGGCCAGAATATCAAGCCGATGCTGTCCGCATTCCCGGATATTCAGGCAGAAGAAGAGAAGGGACTGGGCGAGAGCGACTGATGCTGTGAAGGCCTGTAATTGAATATTGCTTGAAAAATAATGTTTACGGCCCGCAGGGTTATTCTGTGTTCATTTAATAAGCAGATACCCTGCGGCTGTTGTTTCATGTAATATCTGATAGTGACGGCTTATATGCCGCTTATGAGTGCGCTGAAGAGATCGGGACTGTTTGAGAAGATATGCTGAGATAAAAATTGTGTTGAAATCCACATCGTGCTTCGTTTATACTATAGTTGCGAAGAAATGTTGGAGGATATGTTATGAATAAAAATGATATTTACCTGATTCACGGAACGGATTATAAGGAAATGACAAAGCGTCTTCTGGAAAAGGTCGATCTGGCCGGAGACATTGGTTCAAAGGATAAAAAGATCGCGCTGAAGCCAAATCTCGTGACGGCGCGCGAACCCTCAAGTGGTGCGACCACGCACAGCGAGCTGCTGGCCGGCACTGTCGAGTATCTGCAGGAGTATGGCTTTCATGATATCACAATTATGGAAGGTTCGTGGGTGGGCGACCGGACCGGGTCGGCGTTCCGTGCCGCCGGTTACGACAGAGTGTGCAAAAAATATAACGTCCCCTTTGTGGATCTTCAGCGCGATTCCTATAAAGAATATGAGGCAAAGGGCATGCGGATCAAACTCTGCGATCAGGCGCATGCGGTCGAGTATATGATCAATATGCCGGTATTAAAAGGTCATTGTCAGACGACGGTTACCTGTGCACTGAAAAATAATAAGGGGATCATTCCCAATTCGGAGAAGCGCCGTTTCCATACGCTGGGTCTGCACAAGCCGATCGCGCATCTGAATACGATCGCGCGCAACGACTTTATTCTGGTCGATAATATCTGCGGAGATCTGGATTTTGAGGAAGGCGGGAATCCGGTTGTGATGAACCGCATCCTGGGCTTCAAGGATCCGGTGCTCTGTGATTCGTTTGTCTGCGACTGCATGGGATATTCCGTAGATGATATTCCTTATATCCGCATGGCGGAGCAGCTGGGCGTCGGCAGTACCGACGTGGAACATGCCAATCTGGTCTATTTGAACCAGCCCACAGAGGCGGGTGCAAAATTCCGCATGTCGCGCCGGGTGCAGAATCTGGCCGCTTATACCTCACCGAAGGATGCCTGCAGCGCCTGCTATGGAGCCCTGATTTATGCGCTCGATCGGGCAAACGACGCAGGGATGCTCCACAAAGGCCGTCCGCAGATTGCGATCGGTCAGGGATATAAGGGACAGAGCGGTGAGATCGGCGTCGGACAGTGTACGTCGTGTTTTGCGAAGACGTTGAAGGGATGCCCGCCGAAGGCAGCAGATATGGTGGAATTCCTGAAAGAAAACTGGTAATTCCCTGCGGGATTTTTTCTGGAAACAGTTTCCAGAAACGCTTCTGGTGCGAATGATAGATGAATTTTGCGTAAGCAGGCAGAAAACGCCCGGAATCAGGTGTTCTTATTTTCGCCTGATTCCGGGTGCCTTTTATGCGCACGGGCGGATATGGAAATTTTGCAGCTGACGTTGCATCTGTTCTACGCTCCGCTCCGGTCGTTGCTAAACGTGTGCCACCGGCACACAGCAACCGGCGCGGCGAGTAAGAGGCAAAAAGCTGCCTCCTACTCGATCGCAAAATTTTTCCGGCTGATGCTCATTGCTTATTCATAACGAATCGTATACGCCGCGCTGAAGGTTTCCCCTGCTTTGAGTACATTGGTATAGTCGCGCTCCTCCAGAGTACCGTCAAAGTCGGTGGCGTCGCAGCGGCCGTACCATGGCTCGATACAGAGGAAAGGTGCATTTTTGCCTTCAGGAGACCAGATAGCAAAAAGCGGGGTATCAAAAGTCATCGTAATGATGCGCTTGCCTTCGGGATCTTCGAGACCGACTTCGCCAGTCTGCGCGCCCTCGATCATATAGGTGCAGCGGTCAAAGAAATCCTCCGTGATGGATACGCGGTGGTCAGTGAGCGGGATCACGATATCTTCTGTCTTAATGGCCAGTCCGGTATCCACAGTGTTGCCGTGATGATGGATCTCGTCAACGCCGCCGAAATACAGGCGATAACCAGCTTTGCTGCTCTCTCCATGAACCGGACAGAGAAAAGCCGGATGCGCGCCGATGGAAAAATACATCGTCTGCTGAGCAGGATTCTCAACCTTCCACATAACTTTAAGATCCGCGCCGTCAAGGGCATAGCCGATACGGAGAACAAACAGGAAAGGATATTTCGCCAGAGTTTCTTCCGTGGAAGCCAGTTCAAACCAGATCTCGTGATCGGTTTGCGATGTCAGTGTATGCTCCATGTCGCGTGCAAAGCCGTGCTGCCCCATGGGATAATGTTTCCCCTGATAAATATACTCTTTATTTTTCAGGCTTCCCACGAAGGGAAAGAGTACCGGTGAGGTGCGGCCCCAGTATTTCTTGTCCGCGTACCACATATACTCACGGTCATTGTCTTTTCTGCGTACGGATTTCAGCTCAGCGCCAAAGGAATCGATTTCCGCGCGCAGGATGTCATTTTCAATTACGTATCTCATAGATAACCTCCCGGAAATAAGTTTTGCTGTTTGAATTTTATTATAATGAAGAAGAAACGGAATTACAATATTTTTCTCGGATTGATGTCTGTCCGGATGCCTGTATTCGGAAAGAGAGATGGTTGACTTTTATTTTTAGTTGTGCTAGTCTGTTGTTCTGTAAGCGGAGATGATTGCAAGGCAGTCATTTCCGCTTGTGGAGCTTTTACAGAAGGGGAATAAACGGGATGAAAGGACAGGGAATGCAGCTTTCAGCTTTGTTTTCAGATGAGAGACGGGATAACCGGATGTTTTCCAATCGTGCACTCGCGGTACTGATTGCACCTCTGATCGTAGAGCAGGTGCTGGCAATCACAGTGGGTATGGTAGACACCATGATGGTATCGAGCGCCGGCGAAGCAGCGACGTCCGGAGTGTCACTGGTCGATATGATCAACAATCTGATGATCAACGTCTTCGCGGCAGTATCAACCGGCGGCGCGGTCGTGGCATCTCAGTATCTGGGCCATAAAGATGAAAAGAAAAGCTGTGAGTCGGCGCTGCAGCTATTATTGGTCACAGGGCTGATCTCCGTCGGCATCGCGGCACTCACGATCATTTTCCGCAGAGAGATTCTGGAACTCCTGTACCACGGGGTGGAAGAAGACGTGATGAGAAATGCGCTGGTCTACTTCTGGCTCTCCGCATTGTCGTACCCGTTTCTCGCTGTCTATAATTCCTGCGCGGCGCTGTTCCGGTCGATGGAGAATTCCAAAATCTCGATGAAAGTCTCGATCCTCATGAACCTGATGAACGCGTGCGGAAACGCATTTTTTATCTTCGTTATGAAGTGGGGAGTGGCCGGCGCCGCACTCGCGTCGCTGATTTCCCGTATGACTGCGTGCCTGATCTTATGCTTCCGCCTGACAGACCGCAGCCTGCCGATTCATATCGGCGATGAGCCGTTTAGCTGGAATGGCGGAATGATCCGGCGGATCTTACATATCGGCATTCCCGGCGGCATAGAAAACAGTATCTTCCAGCTGGGGCGTGTGCTGGTGGTCAGCATCATCGCGACATTCGGCACCGTGCAGATCGCGGCAAACGCGGTAGCAAACAACCTGGACGGTATGGGGATCCTGCCCGGACAGGCGATGAACCTGGCGATGATCACCGTAATCGGCCAGTGTGTCGGCGCGGGAGACTATGAGCAGGTGCGGTACTACGCGAAAAAAATGTTAAAGATCACTTACGTACTGCTTGGCAGCTGCTGCGTGCTGATCATCGCGACGATGCCGCTGACGATGCGGCTGTACGCACTCTCACAGGAAGCACTGTCACTGGCAGCGATTCTGGTAACGATTCACGACGGCAGCGCGATCCTGCTGTGGCCGATATCCTTCACCCTGAGCAACGTGCTGAGAGCATCGAACGATGTGCGCTATCCGATGGTGGTATCCATCACGTCAATGATCCTCTTCCGGGTGTTCCTGAGTTATGTAATCGGAGTTCGTCTGGGGATGGGAGCCATCGGTGTATGGATCGCGATGGTCATAGACTGGATCGCCCGCAGCATCTGCTTCGTCCTCCGGTACCGGAGCGGCGTGTGGAGACGTACGGCGGGGATATAGAGTGGAAAAAGTCCTCGATGATTTAGCATCGGGGACTTTTAAGGAGAAACTTGATAAAAATACGATGTATCATTGTTAACTGATAAAACGTCGAAAGAATTATATGAAGAATTTGCCAACAAAGTAGTCCCTGAAAAGAAAACATATCCGCAGAGGACATTTTTCACGTCGGCACTTAACGAACCGGATGTTTTTCCGGCGAGTTTAGTACCGCTACGTGAAAACCTGAGCGCAAGCGGTCCTCGGAGGATATGTTTTCTTTTCAGGGACGGACTGTCTACCGACAAATATATTATAATATGTATTTCTCGAACAATCAGCTCTCCCCGCGATGCATAATCTCAATATAAGCCTGAATCAGCGGCGCAACCCCCTTCGCCTCATTCTGGACGATCGGTTCCCTCATATAATATTCAAAGGTCCCTTCTCTCATCTGCTTATTGCCAAGTCCGGCCACCAGGCAGATGCCATCGAGCTGCAGCTCCCCGTCCTTTTCCGACAGATACTTCCTGCAGATACCGTCAAACGCCTTTCTTCCATATTGATAATAAGACTCATCCAGATATCCCATCCGTACACTGCGCATGATCGCGTAGGCGAAGATCGCCGAGCCGGAGGTCTCCAGATAGTTCGGTTTGATGCCGCCGCGGTTGACGACCTGATACCACATGCCGTATTCCTCATCCTGATAGGGGATCATGGCGTCAATCAGTTCCTTATAAATACGGTTCAGTTCCTTCTTCTCTTTACCGAGCTTATCATCCGGCATAACGTCCATCGTGTCAATCAGGGCCATTGCGTACCAGCCCAGCGCGCGCAGCCAGAAATTATCCGAGAGACCGGTGACCTTGTCACACCAGAACATCTGGCGGGAATCATCATAAGCATGATAATACAGCCCGTTGCGCGTATCCCGCATCAGGTTATAGACATTCAGAAACTGATGATAGCTGTCCAGACAGTTCGCACAGTCGTTAAATGTAACCTCATACTGCATATAGAACGGCTGCGCCATATAGGTGCCGTCCAGCCAGATCTGATTCGGATAGATCAGCTTGTGCCAGAAATTGCCGGTCGAAGTACGGGGCTGACCCTTCAGCTGGCTGTATACGGTGTCGATCGCACGGCGGTATTTCTCTTTGCCGGTCAGTTCATAGAGATCAAAAAGAGTCTTGCCGGCGTTGACATTGTCGAGGTTATATTCATACGGATCATAGGACTGGATCGAACCATCATCATTGACAAAGTAATCGATAAAATTGTCTGCGAAGGTGAGATACTCTTCCTTTTTGGTCATATGATACAGTTCGAGGATCGCGTGAATCATGAAGCCGTCCATATAGTTCCACGAAGGCTCGGCTCCGGCCTTGATTTTCTCGATATTCCATATGGGCATCTGCGGGCTGCTCTTTTCCAGTAGCTGCTCGATATAGCGGTCTAAAATCTGCATAAACATCTTCTCCTTTTTTCTGAAAAATACCAATTGTGACATTTTAATTTCAAACGTTTGCATCCTATTGAAATAATAGCACAAAATTGGCAGAAAAGAATTAGCCAAATGTAACAAATTAAAAAATCTCAAACTGAGCAAAATCACTAATTGACATCACTGGGGAAAGGTGTTATTATAAAAATATCTACAAAGTACGTGCAATAATGCTTCATGAGATACCGCTAAGGGGACAAGAAATGTAGCAGAGTTGCATAATATTTTTGAGTTTGGATGCAAACCTTTGCACCCGGACTCTGACCATTTTATAAGAAAGGGAGAATTTATTTATGAGGAAAAACGTTACGAAAGCAATTTCATTATCGCTGGCGTCCGTGATGGTGCTGTCTCTGGCAGCATGCGGCGGCAGCAGCAGTAGCAGTGACAGTGGTTCGAGCTCAGGCGGCGCGGCAGCTCCGGCGGAGACCGAGGCAGGCGCTGAGGAGCCGGTAAGCCTGCGTTTCTCATGGTGGGGCGGTGACTCCAGACATGAGGCGACTGAGGCAGCGATCGCAGCATTCCAGGAGAAGTATCCGTACATCACCATCGAGGCTGAGTACGGTGCATGGAACGGCTGGGAGGAAGCTCAGTCGATGAATATCCTTGGCGGCAGCGCAGCAGATGTGATGCAGATCAACTGGAACTGGATCGAGTCCTATTCCAACAACGGTGAGAACTTCCTGGATCTGAACGAATATTCGGATGTTCTGGATCTGACTCAGTTCCCGCAGACTTCTCTTGACGCGTGTGTAGCGGGCGGCAAGCAGGTGGCAGTTCCGATTTCTCTGACCGGACGTCTGTTCTACTGGAACAAGACCACGTTTGACGAGGTAGGCGCAGCTCTTCCGACTGATGAAGCTTCTCTGCTGGCGGCAGGTGCAGCGTTCAAGGCTTATGACGACAGCTATTATCCGTTGGCGATGGGCGAGTATGACCGTGCGATCTTCCTGGTACATTATCTGGAGTCCAAGTACAACAAAGCATGGGTAGAAGATAATCAGCTTCAGTATTCCGTAGAAGAGATTCAGGAAGGCATGGATTTCATCTGCAAGATGGAAGCAGAGCATGTAATGCCGACGATCGCGGTTCTGAGCGGCGATATGGCTGACTCCATCGATAAGAACGCGAAGTGGATCGATGGTAAGTATGCCGGTATCCTTGAGTGGGATTCTTCCGCTACCAAGTTCCAGCAGGCGATCGTAGAGTCCACCAACAAGCCGAATCAGGAATTCGTCATCGGCGAGGATCTTGAGTTTGGCGATTATAAGGGCGGATTCACCAAGATCTCTATGGCGTTCGCGATCACCAAGAACTGCGCACATCCGAAGGAAGCAGCGATGCTGATCAACTATATGCTGAATGATCCGGAAGGTGCTGAGATCCTGTCTACCGAGCGTGGTATTCCGTGTTCGGAAGCAGCAGTTGCAGTACTGAATGAGAAGGGTCTGGGCGATGAGCTGGTAAAAGAGGCAAATGCACAGGCAATCGCAAACAACCCGTTCCAGCTGGATGCGAAGTTCGAGCACAACGATCTGAAGGCAAATCCGGACGGCGTTTACTACAAGGTATTCGGCAAGCTGAGCAGCGGCGATTACGACAGTGCGAAAGCAGCGGAAGCTCTGGTTGACGGTATCAATGAGTGTCTTGGCAACTAAGATAATCGATTAAGAACAATTTGTTTTGACAGGTGACAGGAAGCCGCCGAAGGAAGTCTGGCGGCTTCTGTTGAATGCACACGGGCGGATAAGGAAATTTTGCAGCTGACGCTGCATCCGCCCGGCGCAGCGAGTATGAGGCAAAAAGCCGCCTCCTACTCGATCGCAGATGAATTATGAATTCGTTTGGAGAGGGATCTTATGGACATTAAAGAAGCTGTGAAAGATCAGGCAAATTATGCTGATATTGTAAGGTGGTTTTCGGACGTGAAGGATCCGGATCCGGATCAGCTTGTGTTGCTGGTGGATACAATCAGCGAGATGTCAGATCAGATTTATGAGAATTACCGGGCCTTGTGCGATATGCTCAAAAATCACTTGCAGCGAATCAGACGGATCTGCCGGGAAAAGGGGTGCAGGGAAGCATTCCCGGACGATTCGATGAGGGAGCAGCTGGCTTATGTGGTTTCGCGGGCGTGTGAGTTAAAAGCCGTTCTGCCGGAACGATATGAGGAACTGCTCGGTGAATTAAACAAATAATACAGGAGGGGAAACACACATGCAGGAAAAGAGTTTTAAAAAGACCCTGAGTGAGAATGTCGGCTTTTTCTTCATAATTCCGTGGCTGATCGGATTTTTGCTGTTTAAGGTATATCCGTTCGCTTCATCGCTGTACTACAGCTTTACGAACTATGATCTGTTCTCCGGTATCTCCCAGACGGGTCTTATGAACTATCAGAAGATTTTTACGGATGAGGATATTGTCCGCGCTTTCCTGGTAACATTTAAGTATGCGATTTTTGACGTACCGTTAAAACTGGTATTCGCGTTATTCATCGCTTATATTCTGAATTTCAAACTGAAAGGTGTTAATATTTTCAGAACCGCTTATTACATTCCTTCCATTCTTGGCGGCTCCATCGCAATCGCGATCCTGTGGAGAGCAGTCTGGAATACAGAAGGTCTGGTCAATACGGTGCTTGGCATCTTTGGGGTTCCTCAGATTAACTGGATGGCCACGGCGAACGGTGCATTGTTTGTAATCGTTTTGCTGCGTGTATGGCAGTTTGGTTCTGCAATGGTTATTTTCCTGGCTGCTTTGAAAGGTGTATCCGTTGATCTTTATGAAGCTGCTTCCATCGATGGCGCGACCAAGTGGACCCAGTTCTTCAAGATTACCGTACCGCTGATCACCCCGATCATTTTCTATAACCTGATCACTCAGCTTTGCCAGGCGTTCCAGGAATTCAACGGACCGTTCCTGGTAACCAAGGGCGGACCGAACGGCGCTACGACGCTGATTTCCCTGTTGATCTATAACAACGCTTTCCTTCGTCATAAGATGGGTATGGCAAGTGCGCAGGCGTGGATCCTGTTCATTATCACTGCTGTTCTGACTGCGATTGCTTTCATCAGCCAGAAGAAGTGGGTTTACTATTCGGATGAAGATGGGAGGTAATCAGACATGACAAGAGAACAGAAAAATCAAATCAGTACCGTATTACGTTATGTCGTTCTGGTTCTGGTCGGGATCATCATGGTTTATCCTCTGATCTGGATGGTAGGCGCTACCTTTAAGACCAACTCCGAGATCTTCACCAGCGCGTGGTTCTGGCCGAAGAATCCGGTATTTGACGGATATAATGACGCGTTCAAGAGCTATGGCGGTAAGATCGACCTGATCAAGTCCATGATCAACACCTATAAGATCGTTATCCCGAAGGTTATCTTCACTCTGATTTCCGCGACGATCACGGCTTATGGTTTTGCCAGATTTAACTTCAAGGGCAAAAATATTTTCTTCTCCCTGTTGATGTGTACGCTGTTCCTGCCGCAGGTAGTATTAAATGCGCCGCAGTACATCATGTTCAACAAGTGGGGATGGACCGACAGCTATTTACCGCTGGTAATTCCGTCGCTGTTTGCCTGCGATACATACTTCGTATTCATGCTGAATCAGTTCCTGCGCGGTATCCCGAGAGAACTCGAAGAAGCAGCCAAGATTGATGGATGTAATGCAATTCAGACACTGTGGTATGTTATCGTTCCGATGCTGAAACCGTCGCTGGTTTCCTGCGCGCTGTTCCAGTTCATGTGGACTTCCAACGACTTCCAGGGACCGTTGATCTATATTTCTACGATGACGAAATATACGAACTCCATTTACCTGCGTATGTCTATGGATGGTGATGTTGGTTTCCAGTGGAACCGAGTTCTGGCGATGTCACTGATTTCCATTATTCCTTCTCTGATCGTATTCTTTGCATCTCAGAATTCGTTCGTTGAAGGTATCGCAGCCGGCGGTGTCAAAGGCTGATGCCCGGTATGCCTGCGTTGTTATCAAGATAAGAGCAGAGAAGAGGGCTTCTATACAGCGAAGCCCTCTTTTTTCACAGGTAAGTGTGGAAATTTAAAGTTACGAAAAAGGGGGACCATTCATGCAGGTTAAAGTTGTCTTTACGACCGCGAGATGTGTGACCGTGGAGATACGGGACGGAGGCATTTATCATACCAATCGCGAATATGAGATCTATGTAAACGACCGTCTGTATGGGACGACGGAGAACGTGATCACCAGTATTTATAATCTGAAACCGGCCAGTGAGTATACGCTTCGCATCGGAGATGTTGAAACGTTTGTGGAGACCGATCCGGAGTTTATCACGCTGAACGTCCGTGATTTTGGAGCCAAAGGGGACGGTGTGCAGAATGATACAGCCTACATTCAGGCGGCGATTATGGCCTGTCCGAAAGACAGTCGTGTGCTGATCCCGGAAGGAGAGTACAAGGTCACCAGTATCTTTCTGAAAGATGATCTGCGCCTGGAGATTGCGAAGGGCGCGGTTTTGTCCGGTATCACGGATCGGACGCAGTTCCCGATCTTTCCCGGCATGATCCAGAGTTATGATGAGAAAAAAGAATATAATCTTGGCTCCTGGGAGGGCAATCCGCTTCCGATGTTCACCGGGATTATTACCGGCGTTGAGTGCCGGCATGTGGTGATATACGGAGAAGGGATGATTGATGGAAATGCTTCCGCAGATCCGGATAACTGGTGGTACGATGCGAAAAAGATGCGGATCGCCTGGCGTCCGCGTATGATATTCCTGAACCGTTGTAAGGACATCGTGGTACAGGGAATCACGGTGCAGAATAGTCCGAGCTGGAATATTCACCCGTATTTTTCCGAGAGGCTGCGGTTTGTTGACATGCAGATTCTCAACCCGGCAAATTCTCCGAATACAGACGGCCTGGATCCGGAATCCTGCCGGGATGTAGATATTGTCGGCGTGTATTTCTCTCTCGGCGACGATTGTATTGCGATCAAGTCCGGCAAGATCTATATGGGACGGAAATATAAGGTGCCATGCCAGAAGATCGTGATTCATCAGTGCTGTATGCGGGACGGGCACGGTTCGATCACCCTGGGCAGCGAGATGGCCGGCGGGATCAAAGACGTAGTGGTGAAAAACTGCCGTTTCCTGAATACGGATCGCGGACTGCGGATTAAGTCGCGCAGAGGACGGGGACAGGATGCTGTGATCGACCGGATTCACTTTGAAAATATTATTATGGACGAGGTAAAGACTCCGTTCGTCATTAACTGCTTTTATAACTGCGACCCGGACGGATACTCGGAGTATGTCTCATCAAAGGAAAGACTGCCTGTGGACGAGCGGACGCCGGAGATCAAGGAACTGAGCTTCATCAATATCGAGGCGACGAACTGTCATGTGGCGGCAGCCTATATGTATGGATTGCCGGAGATGAAGATCCGGAGAGTGACGATGGATAACGTTCATATCTACTTTGCGGATCAGGCAGAATCAGGATACCCGGCGATGATGGAGGGGATGGATCTCTGCTGCAAGAAGGGTATCTATGCGGATAACATTAAAACGCTGATTCTGCATGATGTATCGGTAAACGGGCAGATTGGAGAGGCTTTTGAGTTAAATCATATTGACAAGTTGGAAAAATGGATGTAACCTTAAGTTTGTTTATTGTTTTGATTATGTAACCGTTCGGAAAAATACAGGTAAACTCTCAATGACTTTCACATCACGGCTTAAACGGTTCCTGTAGATCCATTTGAGTGAAAGAGGACACCCCATGTCAGTCACGATTAAGGATATTGCGAAAAAAGCCGGCGTTTCCTACTCTACAGTATCCCGCGCGCTCAACGGGATTGGCAGCGATAAGGGAGGCCGGAGTAAAAAAATTCTGCAAATTGCCCAGGAAATGGGATATGTGAAAAACCAGGCGGCAGTTAATCTGCAGTCTTCGCGTGCGGGCGTACTGGGTCTGTATTTTTCTACGATCAGCAAGCTTACGTCTCCGTTTGTCCTTCACGATGTGATTACCGGCGTATACAGTGTCGTCGGGAGTAAATATAACGTGGTAGTCAAGGGAATCGATATGCATGAGCCGGGAACGCTTAATCCCAGTCATTTTGACGGAATTGTTGTCCTGAGTCAGCTGGATGATGACCTGAGATTCATCGAAGAGATCATGTCAAAGCAGATTCCGGCTGTGGTGATCTGCCGTGAAGTTTTCATCGAGGACATGGCAAATGTGACGACGGATGAGCGTCTTTCGATGAGCTGGGCGATGGATTATCTCCTGGAACATGGACACCGCAATATCTGCGTGATCGAGGGAAATGCGGATCTGGATTCCACGAGACTCCGCCATAAGGGATGGGAGGATTCGGTCCGCAGTCATGGGATCGATCCCTATGAGATCCCTTATGTTTACGGCAATTATCGATACAACAGCGGGTATCAGGGCGCGATGGAGCTGCTGCATTATCAGCCGACGGCGATTCTCTGCTTTAATGATGAGATGGCGTTTGGCGCCAGACAGGCAATCGCAGACCGTGGACTTTCCGTGCTGGAGGATGTGTCTCTGATCGGTTTTGATAACTGGGATATGTCTGCCTATGGAAATATGCGTCTGACGACGGTAGAGCGCAGTATGAACGCGCTGGCGAGGGAAGGGACCAGACGGCTGATTGCCCGGATTGAGAACGGGATCGTCGATAATTCCAAGGTTTTTCTGGATAACCGGCTGATTGAGCGTGAATCGGTCAAAGATTTAAGAAATGAAAGAAAACCTACAGAAAAAATTAAACGGTAGGTCGTTGCCTGTATTTCCCCATTTTGGTATACTTTTGGGAAAGACTGGAAAAATGGGAGACGGCTATGACTTTTCGAAAGATGAATTGCCGGCGGTTCCTGGGAGTCCTGCTGGCAGTTTTCTTGTTATCGGTAAATTTTCTGACCGCTACGGCGTGGGCCGGTACGACATCAAAGTCCGGACAGGAAGAACTGCGCGGCGTCTGGATCTCTTACTTGGACTGGGAAAAGCTGCCCTGGAGACAGGTCGCGTTTGAAGAGGCGGTAGATGAGATGCTGGATCGCTGTGTCGAATTAAAGATGAATGCCGTATTTGTCCATGTGAGGGCAGACGCGGACGCCATGTATGAGTCAGAGTATTTCCCGTGGTCGCGGTTTATTACGGGTACACAGGGCGAGGATCCCGGATATGATCCGCTTGCTTATTTTACAGACGCGGCCCATGAGCGGAATCTGGAGTTTCACGCCTGGATCAATCCTTATCGGATCACCGGATATCACAACCGCTGGGAACAGGTTTCGGAGAACCATCCGGCAAAGCAGTGGCTGTACGATAAAGATTCGTCAAATGACCGCTGGTTCTTAAAACAGGGTGGGGAATATTATTTTAATCCTTCCGTTCCCGAAGTGCGGCAACTGATTATCGACGGTGTGACGGAGATCGTGGAGAATTACGATGTGGACGGCATCCATTTTGATGATTATTTTTATCCGTCCGTCGATAATGATAATCCGGATAAATGGTTTGACAAGCCGGAGTATGAAGCGTCGGGAAGCACGAAGGATATCAGCGAGTGGCGGCGGGACAATGTCAATGCTCTGATCCGGGGTGTCTATGCGGCGGTAAAAAAGGTCAATCGTCATGTGCAGTTTGGTATCAGCCCGGAGGGTTATGTGGATAATCTGCGCAGCGAGGAGCGCCTGTTTGTGGACATCGATACCTGGATGTCACAGACCGGCTATGTGGATTATGTGATGCCGCAGATTTACTGGGGGTTTGAGGCGAAATTATCCGATGGGACGCTGGCACCATATGCGTTTGACAATAATCTGCAGACATGGATTGACCTGAAAAATCAGGGCAAGGTGAAGCTCTATCTGGGACTTGCGATGTACAAAGCCGGTTCCGGCAGTAAGGATAATAATACTGTGCCTGAGTGGCTGCGCCGGAACGATATCATCGAGCGCCAGGTACTGGCGGGGCGGGAGAGCGGCGAGGTGTCCGGCTACTGCTTCTATTCTTACAGTTCCTTTCAGGAGTCCGAGAGCCGGCAGGAAGTGGCTAATCTGATGAAGGTATTTGAGTGAGCCTGCTCAGAAAATAAACTATAAGGAAAAAGGGGATTATAACTTATGAAGACATTGGAAGAGTATGTAACCAGTATTCCGGATTTCCCGGAACCGGGGATTATTTTCCGGGATGTAACTTCCATCATTCAGGACGCTGACGGTCTGACATTGGCGATCGACAGTCTGCGGGCGATGTTAAAGGACATCGATTATGATGTGATCGTGGGTCCGGAGTCCCGCGGATTTATCTTTGGCATGCCGGTTGCCTACGCGGAGAAAAAACCGTTTGTACCGGTGCGCAAGAAGGGCAAGCTGCCGCGAGAGACGATTTCCGCCAAATATGATCTGGAGTATGGTTCTGCGGAGATCGAGATGCACAAAGACGCGATCCGTCCGGGACAGAAAGTCGTTGTGATCGACGATCTGATCGCTACCGGCGGGACGATCAGGGCAATCATCGGCATGATTGAGCAGTTGGGCGGGGAAGTCGTCAAGGTCTGCTTCATCATGGAGCTTGCTGGTCTGAAAGGACGCGATGTGCTGGAAGGATATGCGGTAGAATCGGCGATTGTTTATGAGGGAAAGTAAATATTAATTTGATTTTTATAGAAGAGTATCAGACATTTTATGGTGGCTGGTATTCTTTTTTTATGCGCTCAACAATAAGACTTGACACATGACAAGTGCTTGTGTAGAATGATTGGTATGAGGTGATTCATCATGATGACGGAACTTATTTTGGAGAAGCAGGATCTGACGTATCTGTCGTGGTCGAGAATTCGCAATTCTTCCGGGACAGCAGGATCGTTTTTAAAGTCTTATTCTGAACTGGGCGGCAGAAAAATTTATTATAAGCTGTCAAATTTTGACAATATTCGTGGAGTGATCGGCCATGAATGTGTAAATGAATTGATTGCTGACCGTTTGTTGAATATTTTAGGGATAGATCATCTGCATTATCAGCTGATCCATGCGGATGTAGTGATCAATGAAACAAGGTTTGAGACCTATCTTTGCGCGTCTGAGGATTTCAAACAGCCGGGCGAAAATAAAGTCGCTTTGGATGTTTATTATGAAAATGAGCGCCAGAATGGGGAAACACCTTTGGATTTTTGTATACGGAATGGATGGTCAGAGTATATTTATCAGATGTTTCTGGTTGATTATCTGATTTTGAACCGGGACCGTCATGGGGCAAATATTGAGGTACTGAGGAATTCTGGCAGGAAATCAATTCGGCTTGCTCCGCTTTTTGATCATGGGTTGTCACTTTTATTTCATTGTCTGTCAGATGCTTCCGTCAATGCTTTTGATGTAATGGAGGACAGGCGTGTCAATACGTATATCGGATCACGATCTGTCTGGGAAAATCTGCATTTGATTCCAGTGGAAAAGTATCCGCGCGTCAGTCCGCTGCGGGTGGAGGATAAAACCGTAATTATGGAAGGACTTGATAACATCATTCCGGCGAATCTGCAAAACAGGATCTGGGAGATGATCTGGAAAAGGTGGTGTACGTATGAAGATTTTCGCTGTTCGCGATGAGACAGACGTCGGACAAAAAGATCTGGCATATCTTTTTTACTACGAAACAGGAAAGAAATTCTATATTGAACTGCCGGATCATGCGGATCCGTGGGAGACTCCGCTGCTGCTGTCTTCGTTTGTGAAACGAGGGGAGAAGACGGTAAATCCTTACTGGAGCAGGGTCTGGGTGCAACAGAGAATTGTGCCGCCGGATCGCCAGAATCTGGCATATATCCTGCGTGATAATGGGCTAGCGGAGTATGATGAATTTGCACTGCTGACGATTGCCGGAGGTCGATGTGCGCAGGATGATTATTATCTGCTTTCGCTCGGGGAAAATGATTTGCCGGAGTACATCCGGGAGCGTTTTTGCAGACGGGTAGAGGATGTTCTGGTTTTGGGTGAATATGTTCTTCTGGTATTTTTCCGGAATGGACTCGTAAAAAAATGCTATTTAAAGAAATATCTGGAAGACCACAGGGAGCTTCAGATCTTATTAAAGAAAACAGAATTTTTCCCTCATGTTCATGTTATGGTCGGCGGCTATGGTGTGACGTGGGATGAAAACCGCGACATTATGGATTACGCACTGTACGAGATGGGTGAGACGGTACCGCTTATCACATCCGATTTCCGAAGATTTGTAGAGGACTGCGTGATCAGTGCTGCGCAGGCGGCGGAAATCCTTGGTTGTTCCCGGCAAAACATTAATGATCTGACAAAACGCGGAAAGCTTCACCCGGTTAAGAACTCGGAGAAGGGCAGGTTTTATCTGAAAAGTGAGGTAGTGAAGCGAAGCTGGCAGTAGCATTTCATGTTAAAGTAAACATTGTGGGCAGATGGAATAACAGAATACAGGATTCCCCGGAGGAGCCAACGGTGCCGGAGGAGACGACTGCACCGGAGGAAACGTCAGGCTCGGGTGGCGGGAGTTCCGGTGGACGTGATCACAGCGGTGGATCCGGTGGAAGCTCGGGTTCGGGCTCCGGCGGAAGTTCCGGTTCCGGACCAGGAATCGATTCTGGTTCTTCCGGAGATTCCGGGACGCCGGGCGGCGAACTTTATCCGCTTGAGGATGGCGATGCGCCGTTTGCGGATCTGCTGGCAAAGACGGGAGATGTGACGCATTTTCTCTTATTGCTGATCCTTGTTCTGGTTTCGGCCGGCGGCATGATGATCGTGCTCGTGGCGAGGAGACGCGTGGAACAAGGCAGAGAGGGGAGGGAGCGGGATGAGTAGAAGATATTCTTACGCCAACTGAACCGGGAAAAGGCGAAGCATGCGTTCGGGCTTTCTGCGGCGGTTGTCAACAGTTCTGATTGCTGTGCTTGTGGTTACCTCACTGAATCTGCCGTTTAGCGCAGTGCCTTCTGAGGCGGCTTATACCAGATCGGAAACCGATATTATCTACCGGATCTGGGATCAGGATCTGGAATCCGTGATCTGGTATACGGCGCAGTATGGTACGGATCTGTATGATACCGGCTATGAATTTGATTCATGGAGCAGTCTGCTGATTTACGGTCATCATATGAGAAATGGGCGGATGTTCGCGGCTCTGCAGAATTACACATTGGTTTCGTATTATCAGCAGCACCCGTATATTCAGTTTGATACGCTGACGGAGGCGGGCAGCTATGAGATTGTGATGGTGCTTCGTCTGGACGCGGAAGGAAATCAGGTGCCGTGGCAGAAAGTACTCTTTCCCGCAAACAAAAAAGAGTTTCAGGAGGCGTGGGAGATCGCGGCGCAAAAAAAGTTCTTTGATACCGGTGTAGAGGTCAGTTTCGGTGACGAGCTGCTGGCTCTTGTTACCTGTGAGTATACACAGGCAAATGGGCGGCTGATGGTGATTGCACGCAGGATTCCATGATTTGTAACAGCGAATGGATTTTGTGCAGGTACGCATGAGCGTGTGTTTATGAAATAACAGAATTACAGGCGGTATGATTATGGATAAAAAAGCAGTTCTGGTGGTCAGCTTTGGCACCAGCTATCAAAAGACAAGAAAACAGACGATCGAAGCGATTGAAGCGGATATCCGTTCGGCATTTCCGGAGCATACATTTCGCGGGGCTTTTACGAGTCCGACGATTCGGCACATCCTGCGGGAGCGCGACGGGATTGAGGTTGACGACGTGGAGACGGCACTGAGACGGCTTGCCGCGGAAGGCTTTACGCATGTCCTGGTGCAGCTGACACATGTGATCCGTGGATTTGAATATGACCGGATGATGAAAACGATCCGCAGATTTGAGGATTCCTTTGAGGTGTTTGCGTGCGGGGAACCGCTTCTGACCGATGAAACAGACTACCGCCGGGTTGTGGAAGTAATGATGGAAGAATTTGCGGATCGCCGGAACGCTGAGACGGATATCATCCTGATGGGCCATGGCACGGAGCATGTGGCAAATTTTTCGTATGAGCGGCTGCAGCGTTGCTTTTATGATGCAGGTTGTGCGGATATTCTGATCGGTACGGTGGAGGCTTCCCCGACGTGTAAAAATATGCTGGAGATCGAGAAAACCCGCGGGAGGCAGAGGATTGTACTGGCTCCGTTTCTCGTCGTGGCGGGAGATCACGCCTGCAACGATATGGCGGGGGAGGGAGAGGACTCCTGGAAATCCCGTTTTATCAGGGACGGCTATGATGTGACCTGTGTCCTGAAGGGACTGGGAGAATATGCGGGGATCCGGGATATCTATGTGTCTCATGCGAAGTCGGCGTGGGAGAAAGGTCTGACAGGAACACGTGCGCAGGCAGATCTCGGTGTGGAATCTGCGGGCCGTGTCAAACTGTCCGAAGCGGGAGAATTACCACAAAAGGAAGAACTGGTGGCTGAAGATCGTACCTTCAATTGCGACAGAGAATGGAGAGATCCCATGACGCTGGTCAGAAAATGTGAGAGCGGCATCCTCTGCGGCATCGGAGTCGGCCCCGGAGATCCGGAACTTCTGACGCTCAAGGCAGTGCGCACCATACGGGAATGCGATATGATCATGACGCCCGGGGAGGATTACCACAGCAGTATCGCCTGGCAGATTGCCCTGCGCGCATTGCCGGAGATCGAGAGAAAAGAATGTATCGGGGTGCCTTTCCCGATGACCCGCGATCCGCAGGTGAGAGAGCGTTCTCATCAGAAGGCTGCGGATCTTGTCTGTCAGTATCTGGATGCAGGAAAAAGCGTAGGTTTCCTGAACCTTGGTGACGTGACAGTCTATGCCTCATACCTGTATGTTCATCAGATCGTGGCGTCCCGCGGATATGAGACACGTCTGGTAAACAGCGTGCCCTCATTTTGCGCGGCGGCCGCGGCCCTGAATCTGGGTCTTGCGGAGGGGGCGGAGCAGATCCATATCCTCTCGCAGCCGGAGCAGATCCGGGAGGGTCTGAAGCTGTCCGGGACTAAGATCATCATGAAGATGGGGAAGAATATCGGAGAGGTGCAGCGCCTGCTCGCGGAATCCGGACAGCGTGTCTGGATGGTGGAAAACTGCGGGATGCCGGGAGAGCGGATTTGTGAAGGGACGGATCAACTGGATGAGAGTGCCGGGTACTATACGATATTGATTGTAAAGGAATGAGAAAATGGTGATTTCGGAAAAGCATAAGATTATCATCGCCGGCATCGGGCCGGGGGGCGAGGGTTCCATGACACGGGAGGTCTGGCGTGAGCTGGAAGTATGTGATACAATAATCGGATATACTGTTTATACCGAATTGATGAAGCCGTATTTCCCGGACAAAGAATATCTCTCAACGCCCATGCGCCGGGAGGAGGAACGATGCCGTCTGGCTTTTGAACAGGCAGGGATGGGAAAGCGTGTCGTGATGGTATGCAGCGGAGACGCCGGAGTCTATGGGATGGCGGGGCTGATGCTCTCGCTGGCGCCGGAATATCCGGAGTGCGGGGTGAAGGTCGTAAGCGGCGTGACGGCGGCAACAGCGGGCGCGGCAGTACTGGGAGCTCCGCTGATGCATGATTTTGCAGTAATCAGTCTGAGCGATCTGATGACGCCGTGGGAAAAGATTGCGAAGCGGCTGCTTCTGGCGGCGGAGGCGGATCTGGTGATCTGCCTTTATAACCCTGCGAGCCGCAGACGGTCAGATTATCTGAGGCGGGCCTGTGAGATCCTGATGACGGTGCTGGAGAAAGAATGTATCTGCGGAGTTGTGCGGCAGATTGGCAGGGACGGGGAACAGGCAGAGGTTATGACGCTGCAGAGATTGCGGGAGTATCCGGCGGATATGTTTACGACGGTGTATATCGGCAACTCTCAGACCCGGATGATCAATGGGCGCATGGTGACCCCGCGGGGGTATCCGGCGGAGAGGGCAGAGTGATTGAGGTATCATACAGCAGGAGAGAAGATCTATGGAATCATTATACAGACAGCAGTTAGATGTGATGCTCCGCGGCGTTCGTCCGGCGGACGCCGCGAGCATGGAGCGAAGCCGCAGCCACTGGGACGGGATTGCCAAACCGATCGGCGGCCTGGGAGAGATGGAAGAGCTGATCACGAAGATTGCGGGGATCCAGAGAACGCCGGAGGTCAGGATTGATAAGAAGGCGCTGGTGATTTTCTGTGCGGATAACGGTGTGGTGGCGGAGGGCGTGACTCAGACCGACAGCAGCGTGACCGCCATCGTGACGGACAATTTTGCCAAAGGCATTACGAGCGTAAATCGCATGGCCGCGCTGGCAGATACGGATGTCTTTCCGGTGGATATCGGTGTGTCGGGGGAGATCCATGAGCAGGGCGTCTGGGATTGTAAGGTGGCGCCGGGGACGGAGAATTTTCTGAAAGGACCGGCGATGACGGCGGAACAGGCGCTGGAAGCGCTTCATACGGGGATCCGGATTGCCGGCCAGATGAAGGATATGGGTTATCAGCTTGTTGCTGCCGGGGAGATGGGGATCGGCAATACGACGACGTCCGGCGCGGTCGCGGCGGCGATGCTGGGACTTGGCGCGGCGGCGGTGGCCGGCCGTGGTGCCGGCCTTTCTGCAGAAGGGCTGGTGCGGAAAACCGAGGTGATCCGCAAGGGTCTGGAAATGCATCATCCGGATCCGGAGGATCCGCTGGCGGTGCTTGCCAGTGTCGGCGGTCTTGATATTGCCGGCATCTGCGGGTTGATGCTCGGCGGAGCGATCTACGGAATACCGATTGTGATGGATGGGATGATCTCCGCATCCGCGGCGCTGCTGGCCAGGAAGTTCTGCCCGCTGGTAACCGATTATCTGCTGCCGTCCCATATGGGCAGGGAACCGGTTTGCCGTCATGCGATGCAGGCGCTGGGACTGGAGCCGGTGATCCATGCGCGGATGGCGCTCGGAGAGGGGACGGGAGCGGTGATGCTCTTCCCGCTGCTGGAGATGGCACATGCGGTATATAAGGAAAATTCGACCTTTGAAGATATTCATATCGCAGCTTATGAACGATTGGAGTAAATCTGAAAATTTTAACGAATAACAGGAAATTCTTGAGAAAATATGGAAAAAATAGTATTTACAGGGGCGGGGCCGGGAGCGCCGGATCTCCTCACCATCCGGGGAAAAAGACAGATCGATGCGGCGGATATCATTATCTATGCCGGTTCTCTGGTAAATCCTGAGGTTTTAGCGGATATCCGGCCGGACGCTGTGGTTTATAACAGCGCGGCGATGACGCTGCCGGAGGTGATTGCCGTCATGGAGGCAGGAGTCCGGGCAGGGAAACGTGTGGTTCGTGTGCATACCGGCGATCCATCGATCTACGGTGCGATCCGGGAGCAGATGCGGGAACTGGATCGACTGGGAATTGCGTACGAAGTCGTGCCGGGAGTGAGTTCATTTCTGGCCGCGGCCGCTTCTCTGCATCGTGAATATACGCTGCCGGGAGTCAGTCAGACGGTGATCCTGACCCGGATGGAGGGAAGGACGGCGGTGCCGGAGCCCGAACAGATTGAGAAGCTCGCTGCGCATCAGGCGTCGATGGTCATTTTCTTAAGCGTCAGCGAAATCGGGACGCTGTGCCGGAGATTGATTGACGGCGGATATCCGGCGGATACTCCGGCGGCGGTTGTCTATAAAGCGTCCTGGGAGGATGAAAAACAGGTGACCGGCGACCTGGGTGATCTGGCACAGAAAGTAGCTGCGGCGGGGATTCACAAAACCGCGCTGGTGATGGTGGGGCGGTTTCTGGGGGATGAGTTTGAGTGTTCCCGGCTTTATGATGGAACGTTCAGCCACGGATACCGGGCGAGTGTTTTCAGGTGCGATTTAAAAGGAAACTCTTTGGATATTGGTTCAGGTGAAAAAATTACTGCAGAGACAGAGCGAATAAAAAAGAATTCCATAATTTTAAATTCCGGAGAGAAGAGTCTGTCAGAAAAGAATATACGGGAGTCAGATACATTAGATATTGCCTTGGAGCGAAAGGATCGGAAAGAAAAAAACGGTCACGCTAAGCGTATCATGATCCAGGGCACCATGTCCAATTCCGGAAAAAGCTTTCTCACAGCGGCACTCTGCCGGATCTTCGTGCAGGACGGCCTGCGGGCGGCACCGTTTAAGTCTCAGAATATGGCGCTCAATTCCTATATCACAGCGGACGGCCTTGAGATCGGGCGCGCGCAGGTGATGCAGGCAGAAGCGGCCGGCATCGAGCCGACGGTGGATATGAATCCGATTCTCCTCAAACCCACCAGTCAGATGGGCAGTCAGGTGATCGTGCGGGGAGAAGTGATGGGAAATATGCGCGCGATGGATTATTACCGGCGCAAACCGGAGCTGATCCCGGTGATCCGGGAGTCCTTCGATCGTCTGGCCGGGGAATATGATGTGATTGTGCTGGAAGGAGCGGGCAGTCCGGCAGAGATCAATCTGCGGGATCATGACATTGTCAATATGGGGATGGCCGAGATCGCGGATGCGCCGGTGATTCTGGTGGCAGACATTGACAGGGGCGGAGTCTTTGCCTCTCTGTATGGGACAGTAGAGCTGCTGAAACCGGAGGAGCGGGCGAGGATCCGCGGGCTGGTGATTAATAAATTCCGCGGCGACGTGAAGATTCTGGAGCCGGGACTGCGGATGATCGAAGAGAGACTGCACATCCCGGTGATTGGTGTGATTCCGATGGAGGAGATTGATCTGGAGGATGAGGACAGCCTGTCGTCACGTCTGAGCGGGTCAAAGCAGATGAAGAAAGCGGAAGAAATGGTAGATATCGCAGTGATCCGCCTGCCTCACATTGCAAATTTTACGGATTATAATGTGCTGGAACGCACGAAGGGCGTGTCGCTTCGCTATGCAGGAAGGAAGGATCTGCTGGGTCATCCGGACTGTATCCTGATACCGGGGACCAAAAATACCATGGAAGATCTGAAATGGCTGCGCTCGTCCGGCCTGGAGGAAGAGATCTGCCGTCAGAACCGGGAGGAGCAGACGCTGGTGATCGGGATCTGCGGCGGGTACCAGATGCTGGGAGAGTGGCTGGAGGATCCGCTCGGCGTGGAGGGCGAATCCGGAGCGGTGATGCACGGCATGGGACTCCTGCCGTCGGTTACGGTATTTGAGGAACAGAAGACCCGGACACGGATCAGAGGGAAACTGACCGGAGAAGCAGCTGCCTGGCTGGCCGTTGGCTGTGGGGACTGTGAGGTAAGCGGTTACGAGATCCATATGGGGACGACCCGGCTGGCAGAGTCAGAGGGAAACTCTGTCGGGAGAAAGGCATTTCCGGCAGTTATTCTTACAGACGGGAGAATGGACGGTCTGGTGCGGGAGGACGGATTGGTTTTTGGCAGTTATCTCCACGGGCTTTTTGACTATGATAGATTTGCGGAGAATCTGCTTCGCCGTCTGGCAGAGAAAAAAGGGATCTCGCTGGATCTCGATCCGGAGAATATCCGCGATTATAAAAATTCACAGTATGATAAGCTGGCCGGTCTGGTGCGCCGATCGCTTGATATGGACGCGGTTTATCGGATCCTGGGAGAAAGCGGAGACCGTTGAGTTATTAGTGGCGGTAGCAGAAAGAAAAATTTCTACTCCGGCTGGTTCAGAAGGAAATTTACGGAAAGACAGTGAAATTAGCATTTCAAATTAACCGGATTAGGAGAAGTTCAGATGGATCATCATATGACATGGGTGAAACCCGATGAGATTGAAGCGCGGAGTATGGAACTGATCGAGCAGGAGATGCCGCGAGGATCCTGGTCTTTGGAGGAACGGCAGGTCGTCCGGCGCTGTATTCATACCTCCGCGGATTTTGATTATGCGAAAAATCTGTATTTCGCTCCGGGTTCGGTAGAGCGGGCACTGCAGGTCCTGAGAAAGGGCGGGTTTACGATCGTCACGGATACCAATATGGCTGCGGCGGGGATCAATAAACGGGCGCTTGCAGCTTTAAACGGAGAGGTTCGCTGCTTCATGGCCGATCCGGATGTCGCCGTGGAAGCGAAAGAACGCGGCATCACCCGCGCCGCGGTCAGCATGGAACGCGCGGCTACACTGTCTGGTCCGCTGATCATCGCATCCGGAAACGCACCGACCGCGCTGGTTCGCCTGGATGAACTGATGGACGAAGGGAAGATCCGCCCGGAGATCGTCATCGGCGTCCCGGTCGGCTTTGTCAATGTAGTCGAATCCAAGGAGGCGATCATCCGTTCCGGCGTTCCCTGCATCGTCGCCCGGGGGCGAAAAGGAGGCAGTAATATTGCCGCTGCGATCTGCAACGCACTGATGTATCTGTGTGTGAATCGCAGGTAAATGAAGATAGACTTGCAATTTATGACAAAAATATTTATAATCAGTCTTAACTGTCCACTACGACGGAGAATTTCGCTTTGCGAAATTCTTTGCTCTGAGAAATGTTTGCGTAGTAAAGGTGGCATGATTTATGATAGATGAGACAACAGAGAAAAAAATGGATAGCGATCTGGAAAAACCGGATGATTTTACCAGGCCGGAGGTGTTGTACCAGGAGCTGATCGATAAGATCCGCCAGTACCATCCTTCGGATGATATTTCCATGATCGAGAAAGCATATCAGGTGGCGAGGGACGCACATAAGGATCAGCGGCGTAAGTCGGGCGAGCCGTATATTATCCATCCGCTTTGTGTCGCGATTATCCTGGCGGATCTGGAGATGGATAAAGAGACGATTATGGCGGGCATTCTTCACGATGTCGTGGAAGACACATCCATGTCGCTGGACGAACTGACGAAGATCTTCGGTTCCGAGGTCGCCCTGCTGGTGGATGGTGTCACTAAGCTGACGCAGCTGTCCTGGTCCATGGACAAGGTGGAGATCCAGGCGGAAAACCTGCGCAAGATGTTCCTCGCCATGTCAAAGGATATCCGTGTGGTTATCGTAAAGCTGGCTGACCGTCTGCATAATATGCGTACGCTCCAGTACATGCCCCCGGCAAAGCAGAGAGATAAAGCGAGAGAAACGCTGGATATCTACGCGCCGATCGCGGACCGTCTGGGTATTTCCAAGATCAAGGTGGAACTGGACGACCTGACCTTAAAATATCTGCATCCGGATGTTTATCAGGAATTATCGGAAAAGATCACGCTGACGAAAAGCGCACGCGAATCTTTTGTGCAGGATATTGTCAATGAAGTAAACGAGCATATGAAGGAGGCCGGCATTAAGGCAAAAGTGGACGGCCGGGTAAAACACTTTTTCAGTATCTACCGCAAGATGGTCAATCAGGATAAGACTCTGGATCAGATCTATGACCTGTTTGCCGTGCGCATTATCGTAGACACAGTGATGGACTGCTACGCGGCGCTGGGTGTGATTCATGAGATGTATAAGCCGATTCCGGGCCGTTTCAAGGATTATATCGCGATGCCCAAGCCCAATATGTATCAATCTCTGCATACAACGCTGATCGGGACAAACGGACAGCCGTTTGAGATCCAGATCCGCACATACGAGATGCATCGGACTGCGGAATATGGTATCGCCGCGCACTGGAAATATAAAGAGAGCGGGAGCGGCAAGATCGCCGCGGGAGACGAGGCGGCAAAGATGTCGTGGCTGCGCCAGATCCTGGAGTGGCAGAACGACTCCTCCGACAGCAAAGAATTCTTAAGTCTGATTAAAAACGACCTGAATCTTTTCTCGGATACGGTTTACTGTTTTACGCCGACCGGGGATGTCAAAAACCTGCCGAGCGGTTCCACGCCGATTGATTTTGCCTACGCGGTGCACAGCGCGGTGGGCAATAAGATGGTGGGGGCTCGCGTCAACGGTAAGCTGGTCAATATCGATTATGTGATCCAGAACGGCGACCGGGTAGAGATCATTACCTCGCAGAACTCCAAGGGCCCGAGCCGCGACTGGCTGAGTCTGGTCAAGTCGACGCAGGCGAGAAATAAGATCAACCAGTGGTTCAAGAATGAATTAAAGGAAGACAACATCATCAAGGGCAAAGAGATGATTGACCGCTACTGCAAGGCCAAAGGCATCAACTTTGCCGAATTAAATAAACCTGAATTCCAGGAGAAGGTGATGACGCGCTATGCGTTTCGCGACTGGGATTCTGTGCTTGCATCTGTGGGGCATGGCGGCCTCAAAGAGGGCCAGGTCATCAACAAGATGCAGGAGGAATTAAAGAAAAAGCAAAAGAAAGATGTTACGGACAAAAAGGTGCTGGATGAGCTGGAAAATATGTCCAGCAAGGCGCCGGCTGCAAAGAAATCAAAGAGTGGAATCGTAGTAAAGGGCATTCATGATGTGGCTGTCCGTTTTTCGCGGTGCTGCAGTCCGGTTCCAGGGGACGAGATTGTCGGTTTTATCACGCGTGGGCGCGGCGTGTCGATCCATCGTACAGACTGTATCAATATCATCAACCTGCCTGAGGATGAGAGAGTGCGCTTGATTGACGCGGAGTGGTCCAAGACGGAAGGCGACGCATCGGGAGAACGTTATTCGACAGAGATTCAGATCTATGCGAATAACCGGATTGGCATGTTTGTGGACATCTCCAAAGTGTTTACGGAACGCCAGATCGATATTACGTCTCTGAACGTGCGGACCAATAAACAGGGGAAGGCGACGATCGTCATGACCTTTGATATTCACGGCAAAGAGGAGCTTGCTCAGCTGACAGAGAAGCTGCGCCAGATTGAGGGTGTGCTGGATATCGGACGGACGGTAGGCTGAAACCGGATGCTGCGTCAGATGACAAAGCAGCGGAAAGGAAGAGCGATGAGTGATTTGCGAATACAAACATTGGTGCTGGGAGCAGTCAGCACCAATTGTTATGTCCTGTATCATAACCAGACGAAACGGGCGGTGATTGTAGACCCGGCGGATGAGGCGGAGCGGATCCGCAGAAAATGTGAGGAGCTTGCTCTCAGACCGGAGGCGATTCTCCTTACGCATGGTCATTTTGACCATATTATGGCGGTTGAAGATGTGAAGAGGCTGTATGGCTGCGAGGTCTGGGCAGGATGGAAGGAAGAAAAGATGCTGCTGGATCCGGCGCTCAACCTTACGGGATATCAGGGGATGAAGCAGGTCAGCATCCGGGCAGATCATCCGGTGCGCGACAATGAGGTGATTTCGCTGATCGGTTTTGACTGGAAGGTGCTGGAGACGCCGGGACATACGGCAGGCTCTGTCTGTTATTATATTGAATCGGAGGAGATCCTTCTCAGCGGAGACACTCTGTTTGAGGGAAGTCTGGGACGAACCGATTTCCCGACCGGAAGTTCAGCGGAGATTGTGCGTTCGATCCGCGATCGTCTGCTGGTATTGCCGGAGGACACGATGGTTTATCCGGGACACGGGGATCCGACAGTAATCAAATATGAAAAGAAATACAATCCGGTCGCGGTTTACTATGGCCGCGGCAGAAGATAAAGACTGACAGCGACAGGTGCGATTGATGATAGGGATTTTATTAAATGATGAGCGCTTTGAACAGGATATCCGGGAGCTTCTGATGGCTTTTTACCCGGGGCAGACATTTTGCCATGAGGCAGAACCGGAGATGGATTTTGCTGTCGAGGGCGTCTGGAATGAGGACAGGAGTGTATTGCGGCTGGGCTTTTGCGGGGAAGAGCCGGTAACCATCGAAGCGGTTCCGGGTCAGCGTGTCGAGACGAAAAACCGTATCAAACGGAGATTTTATGAGATGCTGACTGCGCGTACCGCAGGGACCTTGCCCTGGGGGAGCCTGACGGGGATCCGGCCGACCAAGATCGCGATGACAAAGCTGGAAGAAGGCTGGGACCGTGAGACAATTTTCCGGCATATGAAGGAGTGTTATGAGTGCAGCGATGAAAAGGCGGCGCTCAGCGTAGAGATTGCCTGCCGCGAACGGGAGCTTCTCTCTTCGATTGATTATAAGGATGGGTACAGTCTCTATGTGGGGATTCCTTTCTGTCCGACGACCTGTTTATACTGTTCATTTACCTCCTATCCGATCAGCCGCTGGAAGGATAAGATCGGTGATTATTTCACAGCTCTGTTTCGGGAACTGGATTATGTCGCGGCAAAGAAACGAGGCTGTACGTTGAATACGGTTTATTTTGGCGGCGGGACGCCGACATCTCTGTCTGCGGAGGATCTGGAGCGGCTGCTGGCAAAGGTGCGGGAAACGTTTGATTTTACGTCTGTGCGGGAATTTACCGTAGAGGCGGGGCGTCCGGACAGTATTACGGAGGAAAAACTGCGTGTGCTGCAAAAGTATGGAGTCACGCGGATTTCGATCAATCCGCAGACGATGAAGCAGGAAACGCTGGATTTGATCGGGCGCAGACATACGGTACAGGAAGTAAAGGACAAATTCCGCCTGGCCAGAAGCCTGGGCTTTGATAATATTAATATGGACTTGATCTGCGGCCTGCCGGAGGAAGATCTGGATGATCTGCGGGATACGATGGAGCAGATCCGCGGGCTTGCCCCGGACAGTGTCACGGTGCATTCGCTTGCCATCAAGCGCGCAGCCCGTCTGAACACGATGAAAGAGGTGTACCGGGATCTGAAGATCACCAATACTCAGGAAATGATCGATCTGACCGCTGCTTACGCGCGCGGGATGGGTTTGGAGCCTTATTATCTGTACCGGCAGAAAAATATGGCCGGCAATTTTGAAAATGTCGGTTATGCGGCGCCGGGGAAGGCCTGTCTGTATAACATTCTGATCATGGAAGAACGCCAGACGATCATCGGCTGCGGAGCGGGAACCTCGACGAAACGGGTATTCGCGGATGAGAGCCGGATCGAGCGGGTGGAAAATGTCAAGAATGTGGAGCAGTATATCGCGCGGATCGATGAGATGATCGCGAGAAAAGAGAGTCTGCTGTAAAGCTGTCGCAGGCTTGATATTTGTGGGAATTCGTGGTATCTTTGAGCATGAAAGTCGGTTGCTCCGCGCTTATGCGCTCCCGCAATCGCTGCCAGAATTCGCAATTCGCACTATCGTGCTACTTGCTCATACTGGCTTGGTTGCCAAATGTCTGTACGTCCTTGCGTGTAAACACGCAGTCCGTCCAGCCGCTTGGCAACACTTTCATAGTAAAATAATGGAGAATCGAGAATCATGGCATTGAAAAAGAAACCTGTGACCGGTATGCGGGATGTGCTCCCGGCAGAGATGAGGGTTCGCGAATATGTGATGAACCAGATCCGGGAGACCTATCAGAGCTTTGGATTTACTCAGATTGAAACTCCCTGTGTGGAGCATATTGAAAATCTGACCAGCAAGCAGGGCGGAGATAATGAAAAGCTGATATTTAAAATTTTAAAACGGGGTGAGAAGCTGAACCTGGCAGCAGCACAGGAAGAAAATGATCTTACTGACAGCGGACTGCGGTATGATCTGACCCTGCCGCTTTCGCGTTATTACGCTAATAACGCAGCGCAGCTGCAGTCGCCGTTTAAGGCGCTGCAGATGGGCAGCGTGTGGCGTGCGGACCGTCCTCAGAAGGGGAGATTCCGTCAGTTTACTCAGTGTGATATCGATATCCTCGGCGAGGCCGGGAGCATGGCGGAGATCGAACTGATCCTGGCGACGACGACGGCTCTGGCAAAGATCTGTCCGAAAAACGCATTTACCGTGCGGATTAATGACCGCAGGATCTTAAAGGGAATGGCGCTCTACAGCGGTTTCCCGGAGGAATCGATGGATCAGGTCTTTATCACATTGGACAAGATGGACAAGATTGGCGCTGACGGGGTGAAGGCAGAGCTTCTGGAGTTGGGTTATGAGGCAGACAGCGTGGAGAAATATGTCAGCCTGCTGGCAGATACCGGCACGTCGGTTGCGGCTGTGCGTGTGCTTGGCGATACACTGGACGGTGTGCTGCCGAAAACAGTAACGGAAAATCTTGCGGGTATCATGGATACCGTGACCGGAGTAGCTGAGACTGAGTTTAAGCTGGAATTCGATCCGACGTTGGTACGCGGGATGTCTTATTACACGGGCACGATTTTTGAGGTTTCGATGGAAGGTTTTGGCGGTTCAGTTGCCGGCGGCGGCCGTTATGACGAGATGATCGGCAAGTTTACCGGCCAGAAGACACCGGCCTGCGGCTTTTCCATCGGCTTTGAACGTATTATCACGATCCTCATGGATCAGGGAGGCATCGACGCGGAGCAGGCGCCGAGAAAAGCTTATCTGATCGAAAAAGGGATGGATCAGGAACGTCTGACTGCGATCATGAAGCAGGCGATGGAGGAACGGAAAGCGGGATGCCAGATCCTGGTTTCTCAGATGAATAAAAATAAAAAGTTCCAGAAGGACCAGCTGTCAAAGGACGGCTATACGGAATTTGTGGAATTTTACCGGGAAGCGTTAAAGTAGAAAGGAGAAGTACTATGCCAGAGTCAATGCTGGGCCTGAAACGGTCTCATCGGTGTACGGAATTGGGTACCGCTGATATCGGCCGGAAAGTGACCGTTATGGGCTGGGTGCAGAAAAGCAGAAATAAGGGCGGGATTATCTTTGTGGATCTGAGAGACCGCTCCGGGATTCTGCAGATTATTTTTGAAGAAAAGGATTGCGGGCCGGAGGGCTTCGCAAAAGCGGAAAAGCTGCGCAGTGAGTTTGTCATTGCCGTCGTCGGCCGGGTAGAAGCCCGTACCGGTGCGGTCAATCAAAATCTGGCGACCGGTTCCATTGAGGTGCGCGCCGAGAGCCTGCGTATCCTCTCTGAGTCGGAGACGCCTCCGTTCCCGATTGAAGAAAACTCAAAGACCAGGGAGGAACTGCGCCTGAAATACCGCTTCCTCGACCTGCGCCGTCCGGACCTGCAGAGAAATCTGATGCTTCGCAGCCGGATTGCGGTTCTGACCCGCCAGTTCCTTGCGGAGGAGGGATTTTTAGAGATCGAAACTCCGACTTTAATTAAGAGTACACCGGAGGGTGCCCGCGATTATCTGGTGCCGAGCCGTGTACATCCGGGCTCCTTTTACGCACTGCCGCAGTCTCCGCAGCTGTTCAAGCAGCTGCTGATGTGCGCGGGATATGACCGCTATTTCCAGCTTGCCAGATGCTATCGGGATGAGGATCTGAGAGCCGACCGTCAGCCGGAGTTTACCCAGATCGATATGGAGCTCTCCTTTGCGGATGTGGATGATGTACTGGATGTCAATGAACGCCTGATTCATAAATTGTTTAAGGAAATTCTCAATATCGAGATACCGCTGCCGATTCCGCGGATGACCTGGCAGGAAGCGATGGACCGTTATGGTTCCGATAAACCGGATATCCGTTTTGGCATGGAGCTTACCAATGTTTCCGAAGTAGTAAAAGACAGTAAGTTTGTCGTGTTCCACAATGCGCTGGAGGCAGGCGGTACGGTGCGGGGAATCAACGCAAAGGGGCAGGGCGCGATGCCGCGCAAAAAGATCGACGCGCTGGTTGAGTTTGCGAAGGGATACGGAGCGAAGGGGCTGGCTTATATCGCGATCCAGCCGGATGGTACCCGTAAATCTTCGTTTGCCAAATTCATGACCGAGGAAGAGATGACGGCGCTGATTGCCGCCATGGACGGAGAGCCTGGAGATCTGCTGCTGTTCGCGGCAGATAAGAATAAGGTTGTCTGGGATGTACTGGGCGCGCTGCGCGTTGAGATCGCAGGTCAGCTCGGCCTTCTTAAGAAAGATGACTTCCGTTTCCTGTGGGTGACGGAGTTCCCGCTGCTGGAATATTCCGAAGAGCAGGGACGATTTGTGGCAATGCATCATCCGTTTACGATGCCGATGGATGAGGACTGGCACCTGATTGACTCCGATCCGGGAGCTGTCCGTGCAAAAGCATATGACATTGTGCTGAACGGTACGGAGCTTGGCGGTGGTTCCGTTCGTATCCATCAGAGTGATATTCAGTCCAAGATGTTTGAAGTATTGGGCTTTACACCGGAGAAAGCACAGGAACAGTTCGGATTTCTGCTGGAGGCATTTAAGTACGGAGTCCCGCCTCATGCGGGTCTTGCCTACGGCCTCGACCGTGTGGCGATGTTGATGGGCGGCTGCGACAGCATCCGCGAAGTAATTGCATTCCCGAAGGTCAAGGACGCATCCTGTCTGATGACAGAAGCGCCGTCGCCGGTAGATGCAAAGCAGCTGGAGGAGCTCGGCATCGAGATCTCCGAATCGGTGACCGGGGAGTAACGGGTGTATATTGATGCAACAGGAGAGAATAGCTGTGAGATAAAAGTTCAGAATGAGAATTGAAATCGTGCGGTGGGGAATCTGGTTTCCCGCCGCATTTTTATTCATAGGAAAGTTCGTCCTATAAGATAAAAAGCCCTCCGGGCAGGATGCGCACGGGCGGATCAGGCATTTTGTATTTCGGCGCTTCTTTGTGAAATGTCTGTGAAAAGGTGGAAATCATGAAAGTGATTTGTTAAAATAGTTGCACAAGGAGGTTATTATCATGGAACAGCTGAAAATACTTATGGTCGATGATGAAGCCCGGATGCGTAAACTTGTAAAGGATTTCCTGACAGTGAAGGGATTTATTGTTCTGGAAGCGGAAAACGGCGAGCAGGCTGTCGACCTTTTTTTTAAGGATAAGGATATTACTCTGATCATACTGGATGTTATGATGCCCAAGATGGACGGATGGGAGGTCTGCAAGACGATCCGTCAGTATTCGAAGGTGCCGATTATCATGCTGACGGCGCGGGGAGAAGAGAGAGATGAACTCCAGGGCTTTGATCTGGGAGTCGATGAATATATTTCCAAACCATTCAGCCCCAAGATTCTGGTGGCCCGTGTGGAAGCGATCCTCAGACGGAGTCAGGTCTCCGTGACGGAGGCAACCGAAGTGGGAGGCATCCGCCTGGATAAGGCAGCTCATCAGGTTACCGTTGACGGGAAACCAATCGAACTGAGCTTTAAGGAATTTGAACTTCTGACCTATTTTATTGAGAATCAGGGGATCGCGCTGTCGCGGGAGAAGATTCTCAACCATGTCTGGAATTATGATTATTTTGGGGATGCCCGTACGATTGATACGCATGTCAAGAAGCTGCGCAGCAAGATGGGAGAAAAGGGCGATTATATCAAGACCATATGGGGGATGGGCTATAAGTTCGAGGTGACGGCATGAAACGGTCAATCAGAACCAGAATCATGTTGATCTTCATCGGTCTGATGGCGGCGATGCTCCTCGCGATTCTGGCAGTGAATAACTGTTTTCTGGAAAATTATTATACCAATCAGAAGTTGAAGGTGATGGAACAGGCTTACGATGACATGAACGCGGCGATTATGGAGCGGGTGAATAACGGCGAATCAATCGAGGATGTGCTCAGTCGGGAGCTTACCCGTGAATGGGATCTCTGGAGTGAACTGACCCCGCCGCAGAAGACGATCAAAAAGGGTGATCGTCCGGCCGCAGACAATGAGAATTCTTTCACAGAGGAGCCTATGGATGAAGATGTCCAGAAGGAGCTGCAGGGCTTTCTGATCAGCACCATTCGCGATTACAGCGAAAAAAATAATATCAAGATCATCCTGATTGACAGTTCAACCGGAAAGGTGATGCTGGATTTTGGGAGAGAGAGCGATTTTCTGGCGCAAAAGCTTGTGAGATATGTCCTGGGACAGGGCGACAACAGTGAAACCGTGCTTGCGGAGTATGATAATTATCAGATCATCAGAACGAACGATCCGCGTTATAATACCAATTACCTGGAAGCATGGGGATATTTTTCCGATATGAATACGCAGTTTATGATGCAGATGCCGCTGGCAAGTATCCGGGAAAGTGTGGGACTGGCGAATAAATTTACGAGCAGTGTCGGTATGGTGATCCTGGTTTTTGGCTGTGCGATCATGTATTTTGTGACGCGTCGTGTGACAGAGCCGATCATGAAGCTGGCTACACTCTCTGAGCGGATGTCAGAACTGGATTTTGATGTGCATTATGAAGGAGATGAACTGGACGAAGTAGGCGTGCTGGGCCATAGTATGAATGTGCTGTCCGAGAAGCTGAAGGAGACGGTTGGAGAATTGCGGAAGGCCAATATCCGGCTGCAGCATGATATCCAGGAGAAGATCGAGATCGACGATATGCGCAAGGAATTTATTGCCAATGTGTCGCATGAGTTAAAGACGCCGATCGCGCTGATCCAGGGTTATGCCGAGGGCCTGACGGAAGGCATGGCGGATGATGAGGACAGCCGCAATTATTACTGCGAAGTCATCATGGACGAAGCCAATAAGATGAACAAAATGGTGAAGCAGCTGCTGACGCTGACAGCCTTGGAGTTTGGAAATGATACGCCGGTATTTGAGACATTTGACATAGCAGAGCTGATTCGCAGCCTGATCAATTCTGCTTCGATTCTGACACAGCAGAAAGAAGTAGAAGTGGAATTCATCTGCGAGGAGCCGGTTTATGTCTATGCTGACGAGTTCAAGATTGAGGAAGTTGTCATCAATTATTTCAATAATGCGTTAAACCATGTGAATGATGAGCGCAGGATCCGCTTCACAGCTGAGCGGGTGGGTGATCTCGCGAGAGTCACGGTGTTTAATACAGGGGAAGCGATTCCTGATGAGTCGATTCCGAATCTGTGGACCAAGTTCTATAAGGTAGATAAAGCAAGAACCCGTGAATATGGCGGCAGCGGGATCGGCCTTTCCATCGTTAAGGCGGTTATGGACGCCCATCATCAGAGCTGCGGTGTAAGGAATGTCGACGGCGGTGTCGAATTCTGGTTTACATTGGCGCTTGTAGATGAGGAAACCGTGAAGAAAATGGCAGAAGAAGACAGCGGAAAGGAATAATGCTGCATCAGAAAAATATTTGCATAATATACTGCTGAATTTGACTATACCCGATATAGGCAAATGGACAGCTGACTATCAAAAATATTTGCGTGAAAAAACCGATTGACAAATGAAAACAACAAGCGTAAAATAAACACAAATCAGACATTTTAAATGAATATTTCCTGAAAAACCGATGATGCGGAGATAAAAGTAATTCGTGCACTTACAGAGAGACGGGATGTTGAGAACCGTCAGAACGCAGCTTACTAAATGGACCGCGGAGGGCGCAGTCAAAGGATGATCCGGGGTCTGGGAACAGGCAGAGAGATTATTTGAGTATTCTGCGACGTAGGGCATACGTCAGTTGCCAGGGATATGATAGTATCCCGTAAAGCGCACGTAAACCGGGCAGCCGGTCTCGTGAATCAAGGTGGCACCGCGGGTGGTACGATTTCCCGTCCTTGACAGATGTTGCAGCATTCTGTCAGGGACTTTTTTATTTCCTTAAACTTTATTTTGGGAAAGAAAAAGATTCCGGACAGAAGTGCAGGGTAAAGGAGGAAGACAAAAATGATGACATTGGAGAAAGTCAGAGAGATTGCCGGAGAAGGGATCTATGGTCGGATTCCGCTGTGCCGGGAGATTTATTCTGACATCCGCACACCGATTGAGGTCCTGCGGATACTGAAGCAGGTCAGTACCCACTGCTATCTGCTGGAAAGCGTGGAAGAATCCAAGCGCTGGGGGCGTTATACCTTCCTTGGATTTGATCCGGTGATGGAGATCACCTGTCAGGACGGCAATCTGCGGATTCGCAGCGGGGCGACGATTGAGCAGAAAGTCGATCATCCGGGAGAGGCAATCCGCCGGATTCTCCGGGAAAACCGGAGCCCGAAGCTTGCGGATATGCCGACCTTCAGCGGCGGACTGGTCGGATATTTTGCCTATGATTATATTAAATACGCAGAACCCGGATTAAAACTTCCGGATGCGGACGAGGATTCCTTTCAGGATGTGGATCTGATGCTGTTTGATAAGGTGATTGCGTTTGATAATTTCCGACAGAAGATTATACTGATTGTCAATATGAAGACAGATGCCGTGGACGAAGAATACCACAAGGCGCAGCTGGAACTGGATCGTCTGGTGCAGCTGATCCGCACAGGAACTCCCGCGCCCAGACGGCCGCTGAAACTGAAAGGTGAGTTAAAACCGCATTTTACCAAAGACGAATACTGCCGCATGGTGGAAAAAGGAAAGCATTATATCTATGAGGGAGATATTTTCCAGGTAGTGCTGTCGAACCAGCTGGAAGCTGAGATGGAGGGAAGTCTGCTGGATGCCTATCGTGTGCTGAGGACAACAAATCCGTCGCCGTATATGTTTTATTTTTCAAGCGATGATATTGAGATCGCAGGGGCGTCGCCGGAAACACTGGTAAAGCTGGATAACGGAGAGTTATACACCTATCCGCTCGCAGGTACCCGGCCGAGAGGAGCGACACTCGAAGAGGATGAAGCTCTCGAAAGAGAATTGCTGGCAGATGAAAAGGAGCGCGCCGAGCATAATATGCTGGTCGACCTCGGACGCAACGATATCGGAAGAGTCAGTGAGATCGGGAGTGTGCGGGTAGAGAAATACATGGCAGTTGAGCGTTATTCCCACGTCATGCATATTGGTTCGACAGTGAGCGGACGGATCCGGGAAGGGTTGGACGCTGTGGATGCGATTGATTCGATCCTGCCTGCAGGGACACTTTCCGGGGCACCCAAGATCCGTGCGTGTGAGATTATCCAGGAACTGGAAGGCGGACGCAGAGGAATCTATGGAGGAGCGATCGGATATCTGGATTTCTCCGGCAACATGGACGTATGTATTGCCATCCGGATTGCATATGCCAGAAAAGGCAAGGTTTACGCGAGATCCGGCGCGGGCATCGTGGCGGACAGCGTTCCGGAACAGGAACATCAGGAATGCCTGAATAAGGCGGCGGCGGTTATGCTTGCGGTACAGAAGGCACAGGAGGGAATGGAAGAATGATCCTATTAATCGATAATTATGACAGTTTTTCCTATAATCTTTATCAGTTGGTCGGAAGCTTGCGGCCGGATATTGAGGTTTATCGCAATGACAGGATTACGGTGGAGGAAATTCGCCGGAAAGCTCCTGAGGCCATTCTCCTGTCGCCGGGGCCGGGCAGACCGGAGAATGCCGGTATCTGTATTGAGACCGTGCAGAAGCTGGGGAGTACGATACCGATTTTCGGTGTGTGTCTGGGACATCAGTCGATCTGTAAAGCTTATGGAGCAGAGATCTCCTACGCGAAATGTCTGATGCATGGAAAGGTATCGGAGATTACGCTGGATGTAAGCAGCCCGCTGTATCAGAATATGGAGAAGAGCATTACGGTTGGACGTTATCATTCTCTGGCAGCGGTGAAAGAAACCATGCCGGCAGAATTGAAGGCGACCGCTGTGACGGAAGACGGCGAGATCATGTCGGTAGAACATCAGTCGTATCCGGTGTTTGGAGTGCAATATCACCCGGAATCCATCCTGACTCCGGATGGAAAGAAGCTGATGGAGAATTTCTTCCAGTATGTGGAAGCGTATCATAGCGAGAAGTGTCAGTCGAAGTGAGATTGTTCCGGGCGATAGTCAAAATACAGTCGTCTGGCAACATTTTCATATATAAAAAGAAGAAAAATAAAACGGAGGTTAATGATCATGATAAAAGAAGCAATCCAGAAACTGGCCAGAAGAGAAGACCTTACTTACGCGGAGGCCGAACAGGTAATGAATGAGATTATGGAAGGAGAGGCAAGTGATGTGCTGAAGAGCGCATATCTGACCGCTCTCGCCGTGAAGGGTGAGACCGTGGACGAGATCACTGGTTCCGCGGCCGGAATGCGGGCACATTGTGTGAGACTTCTTCATGATATGGATGTGCTGGAGATCGTGGGAACCGGTGGAGACGGAGCTAATTCTTTTAATATCTCGACAACAGCTTCGCTGGTTATCTCAGCGGCAGGAGTTCCGGTTGCCAAGCATGGCAATCGCGCGGCATCCAGCAAATGCGGAGCAGCAGATGTCCTGGAGGCGCTGGGAGTAAATATCCGGATCGCGCCGGCGATCAGTACGGATATCCTGAATAAGATCAACATCTGCTTCCTCTTCGCGCAGAATTATCATGCGGCGATGCGTTTTGTCGGACCGATCCGTAAGGAACTGGGAATCCATACCATCTTTAATATCCTTGGCCCGCTGGCAAATCCGGCGGGAGCTACGATGGAATTGATGGGCGTGTACAGTGAAGAACTGGTCGAGCCGCTGGCCCGTGTACTGGCAAATCTTGGTGTAAAACGGGCATTGGTCGTCTATGGAGCGGATCGTCTGGATGAGATTTCCATGAGTGCGCCGACAAAGATCTGTGAGGTAAAGGACGGCAACTTTACGACTTATGAGATTACACCGGAACAGTTTGGATTTACCAGATGCAGCAAAGAGGAACTGATCGGCGGTACGCCGGAAGAAAACGCAGAGATTACCCGTGCGATTCTGAACGGAGCGAAAGGCCCCAAACGGGATGTCGTTCTGATGAATGCGGGAGCGGCCATTTATCTGGGAGGCAAAGCCGATTCGATCGAAGAAGGAATTCAGATTGCAGCGGAAATGATTGACAGTGGCAAGGCCAAAGAGCAGCTGGAAAAGTTTATTGAGCTGTCAAATCGCTGAATGAAACGCGGAGAAAATTGGAACGAGAATCATAGAACTCTGGAAAAGGTCAGGAGTAAAAAATAAGATGATATTAGATGAAATTGCGGCCAGGACCCGCGAACGTGTGGCAGAGGAAAAACGAGAGGTTTCTGCGGCAGAAATGCGTCGTATGGCGGAACAAATGCCGGTGAATAACGGATTTCCGTTTGAGACAGCGCTGCGGGCGCCCGGACTCTCATTTATCTGTGAGATTAAGAAAGCATCGCCGTCCAGGGGGCTGATCGCGCCGGATTTCCCATATCTGGAGATCGGGAAAGAATATGAGAGCGCAGGAGCGGCCGCGATTTCCATCCTGACAGAACCATATTACTTTCAGGGAAACAACCGGTATCTGCAGGAAGTGGCCGGCGTGGTGAACATCCCGATTCTGCGCAAGGATTTTACGGTTGATTCGTATATGATTGATCAGGCAAAAGTGATCGGTGCATCGGCAGTCCTGCTGATCTGTGCGATTCTGGATGACGGAGAATTGTCGGAATATCAGGCACAGGCCAGAGAACTGGGACTGTCGGCGCTGGTAGAGGCGCATGATGAGAGAGAAGTAGAGCGGGCGCTGCAGGCGGGAGCCGCGATCATTGGCGTTAATAACCGGGATCTGCGGACATTTACTGTAGATGTGAACAATTCGATCCGACTGAGGGCACGGGTGCCGCGGGAGATCGTATTTGTGTCAGAAAGCGGGATTCGGGGAGCGGAAGATACCAGAAAGCTGTATGAGAACGGAACAGATGCCGTGCTGATCGGAGAGACTCTTATGAGGAGCAGCGACAAGCGGGCGGCACTGGATATGCTTCGTGCCGGGGGAAAAGGATGACAAAAATAAAAGTTTGCGGTCTGAGAAGAAAAGAAGATATCGAGGCAGTGAACGCATATCAGCCTGATTATATAGGCTTTGTATTTGCGAAGAGCAAAAGGCAGGTATCTGTCAGTGAAGCGGAGAAGCTGTCTTGTCTTCTCCGTCCTTCGATTTGTCCGGTGGGCGTTTTTGTAAATGCTCCGGTGGAGACGGTGTGTGAAATCGTGCAGCGCGGGATTATCCGTGTCATTCAGCTCCACGGGCAGGAGAATGAGAGATATGTCCGGGAATTGCGGGAGCGACTGGCAGATCCGGTGATTATCAAGGCCCTTCGCATGGAGACGGGATATGAACCGGAATCATGGAAACAGAGCGAGGTGGACTATCTCCTTCTTGATGCGGGAGCCGGAGGAACGGGCAGGACCTTTGATCATGATCTGTTAAAAGAATCGGGAGAGATTACCAAACCATGGTTCCTCGCCGGAGGTATGTGTCCGGAAAACGCGGCAGACGCAATACGAAGGCTTCATCCTTATGCTATTGACGTAAGCAGCGGAGTGGAAACAGACGGCTGGAAGGACGCAGACAAGATACGCAGGATGATTGAAGCCGTACGGAATGCGTAAAAGGAGCAGATACGGGTTCGGGTTTTCAGACCAATTCTCAGCCTGAAAAAAATTCAAAAAAGTGTTGACAGAAAAGCCCGAATTTGATAATATATGGCTTGTGCCGCGAAAACGGCGCCAGGTTCTAACGGGAACTTGACAGAGATTTAAAAAAGATTTAAAAAAGCTGTTGACAAGCGATGCCGGATGTGATATAGTAAACAGGCTGTCGCTGAGAAAAAGACAGCGAGATGAACTGAACCTTGACAATGTAAGATTGAACAGTGTTGAAAACCCTGAAAATTCCGATAA
>JAJBUA010000053.1 GCA_020860565.1 Clostridiales bacterium | reverse complement strand
GCAAATCGGAGGTCATTACATATTGTCTAAGCGCAAGCGGTCCTCGTAAGATATTCTTTTCCCTCTGGGACGGACGCTTCACCAACAAAATAATTTCTGCTCTTCCCCCTAAGCCTCTTTATTCAGCAATATCCCCGAATACGCCGGCAGCGTCAGCGTCAGTATCCCCTGATCCGCATAATATTCAATCCCGCCGGCATTATAACCGTCCCATGTCGTCAACATCACCTGCCGCAGCAGATCACGATCCGCGATCCCCAGTTCCCACACAGGAACCCGGATCTCCTGCGGGTAATCCGCATTATTAATCACCACCACACAGCAATTCTTCCCTCGCATGCGCCCATAGGCAATCATCTGATACCCGGCAGTCAGAAATTTGATCGAGCCCCGCCGCAATGCCGGCAGGTGCCGGTGCAGCGCTATGATATATTTATGAAATTCGATCATCTCCACATCTTCCCGTCCCCACGGAAATGTACGGCGATTATCGGGATCTGTCCATCCGCAGACGCCTGTCTCATCTCCGTAATACAGCGTGGGCGCTCCCGGCCAGGTCATCTGGATCATCACCGCCTCCCGGTAAACCGCCGGATTGATTCCTTCACCCGCCCGCTGTGCCGAGGCAGTCGCAAGCCGGCCCACGGTCCGGTTCGTCCTCGTCATAAACCTGCTGTGATCGTGATTGGACAGCTGGTTCATGGCCGTTGTCAGTGAAGGAGTCTGCATGCGTCCCATCTGCGCACACATGGATTCAAAGAAATGAACACCGTCTCCCAGCAGATCCTCGCGAAACTCATCACTGTGCTTTTCCATACCGGTCAGAAACCAGGTCACCGGTTCCATAAAGGCATCATAATTCATGACCGTATCCCACTGGTCGCCTTCCAGCCAGCTCTTCGGATCCCCATAATGCTCCGCCAGAATCAGCGCATCCGCATTCGCACTTTTTACCTCGCTGCGGAAATCACGCCAGAACTGATGGTTCATCTCAGGACTGTGCCCCAGATCAGCCGCCACATCCAGTCTCCAGCCGTCGATATTATATGGATCCGATACCCATTTGCGGCCGATGCCAAGGATATACTCATAGAGCGCTCTCGAACCCTCATAATTCAATTTCGGCAGCGTATCATTGCCCCACCAGCTCTCATAACTCCGGTTATCCGGCCAGGCATTATTTTCAAAATGGAAGAAATCCCGATAAGGGCTGTCCCATGTCCCATACGCACCGGGCGCATAACCCTTCATCTTCTTATATAAATGCTCGCGGTCAAGCCATTTATTAAACGAGCCGCAGTGATTAAACACACCGTCCATGATCACCTTCATCCCGCGTTTATGGACTTCCTCCATAAAGCAGGCAAAGAAGCGATCGCTGGCCTCCAGATTCTTTGGATTGGCACTGCGCATCCGGTAACGGGACGCCGCTGCGTTTGTCCTCGCCCGCGGGCTCACGTTCTGCCCGCCGTCCTTTACAATCACGCCGACATGCGGATCAATATGGTCATAATCCTGCGTGTCATATTTATGATTGGACGGCGAGACAAACAGCGGATTAAAGTAAATCACCTCAACCCCCAGATACTGCAGATAATCCAGTTTATCCCACACGCCCTGCAGATCCCCGCCGTAAAAATATCTCACATCCAGCTGCGAAGGCGTCTTATCCCAGTCCTTAACCTGGCTGACCGGCTGACCGATATAGACATACTCACAGTCCTGCACATCGTTGCTCTTATCCCCATTGCAAAAACGGTCGATAAAGATCTGATACATTACCGCGCCTTTGGCCCATTCCGGCGTGTGAAATCCCGGCGTAATCCGGAATTCGCTGCCGCCAGGCACCCGTTCCGTCACACCAGCCCGGCTGAAATAGCAGACATCCGCTCCCTTTGCAATCCGAAAATAATACAGCAGCACATCACTGCCCACCGATATCTCGCGCTGATAATAATCAAACATCTCATCTGAGATGCTCTTTTCCATTGCGATACCTGCATATCCGTTCGCTTCCTCAGCCCCCGTAACCGCGACATAATCCACTCTCTCTGCATCATCCTTCGCCGCGCGAAAGCTCAGCAGTACACGATCCCCCCGATCCGGTTCCTCCGGGCAACGATAATCAGAGGTCTCATCCGCAAAGAGAGCCCTCCGGTTGATTTTGTCCATCAGTTTAATAACCATATCCTACATTCCCTTCTCAAAGTTACCTCTCTAGTGTAGCCGATTTCTGCATAAAATACAAATCCTTTATCCATAGATTTATAAAAAAGTACACAATCTGAAGTTAACTTGTCATAGAGAGAAAGAAATGAGCAAAGTGAAAGAGCCAGCGGGGTAGCTGGCTCTTTCAGGAGAAGGTATTTCGTTTCTTATGGGGTGTAGCAAAAACTATATAATGTATTGGGGGGGTTACGTCTATTATAATAGCATGGATCCTAAAATAAGTGTGCACAAACTTCAAATTTCTTTGCAATTTTTTTTATGCACAATGCTTATCCCTCAAACAACGCCTCAAACTCCTCCTGACCGATCTTTTCCTTTTCCATCAGCAGGCTGCTGCAGCGATCCAGGACAGTACGATGATCAAGAATAATCTTTTTCGCCTTCTCATAGCAGTCATCGATAATGTTCTTGACTTCTTCATCGATCATCGAAGCGACATTCTCACCATAGCCCTTTGTGTGGGCCAGATCCCGGCCGATAAAGACCTCATCCTCATCCGATCCGTAATTGACCAGACCGACTTTCGAAGACATGCCGTATTCTTTCACCATCGAACGGGCGATCTTGGACGCCTGCCTGATATCCTGTGAAGCGCCGGTCGTCACATCGCCAAAGACCAGTTCCTCCGCGATACGTCCGCCGAGCGCCACCATGATATTCTGCAGCATCTTCCCTCTGGTATTGAACATCTCATCCTCCGACGGCAGCGGCATCGTATATCCGGCCGCTCCCATACCGGTAGGGATGATGGAAACCGTATGCACCGGCCCCACGTCCGGAAGCACATGGAAAAGGATCGCATGGCCCGATTCATGGTAAGCCGTAATCCGTTTCTCCTTCTCCGAGATGATCCGGCTCTTTTTCTCCGCGCCGATTCCCACTTTGACAAACGCCGCATCCACATCGGACTGGCGGATAAACGCACGGTTCGCCTTTGCTGCTGTGATCGCGGCCTCATTCATCAGATTTTCCAGATCCGCGCCCGTAAAACCGGAAGCGGTTCTCGCTACGCGCGCGAGATCTACATCCTCCGCGAGCGGTTTGTTGCGCGAATGGACCTTCAGGATCTCCTCCCGTCCCCGCACGTCCGGTCTGCCAACCGCAACCTTGCGGTCAAAACGGCCGGGACGCAGGATCGCCGGATCCAGGATATCCACACGGTTGGTTGCCGCCATAACGATGATGCCCTCATTTACACCAAAGCCATCCATCTCGACAAGCAGCTGATTTAACGTCTGCTCGCGCTCATCGTGACCGCCGCCCATACCGGTGCCGCGCCGGCGCGCCACCGCATCGATCTCATCGATAAAAACGATACACGGAGCATTCTTTTTCGCGTCTTCAAAGAGGTCGCGAACTCTGGATGCACCGACGCCAACAAACATTTCCACAAAATCCGAACCGGAGATGCTGAAGAACGGCACACCGGCTTCTCCCGCAACCGCCTTTGCAAGAAGCGTCTTACCCGTTCCCGGAGGGCCCACCAGAATCACTCCCTTGGGGATCCGCGCGCCTACATTGGTATACTTCTGAGGATTGCGCAGAAAATCTACCATCTCCTCCAGATCCGCCTTTTCCTCTTTCAATCCCGCTACCTGCTTAAACGTCACGTTGCTGTTACTGGTCATGCGGGCACGGCTCTTGCCGAAATTCATCATACGGTTATTGGCAGAACCTCCGCCGCCTGCCCGGCTGTTCATAAAATAGACCAGTACCAGCACGGTGCCCACCGACAAAATCATCGGAAAGATCATGTTCATCAGATAATTACTCTGAGATACATTGGCCATCGTATAGTCGATGCCGAGAGTCTCCAGTTCTTCCTGAACCTCTTTGACATCTGAGACATAAATGACATAAATCTCACTGCCGATCAGAATCTGCACCTCACCGGTCGGCGTCTGCTGATTCTGCCGGATCTGAACCTGATCGATATCCCCGCTCGCCAGAACGGCCTCATACTCCTGCTGCGAAAGCTGCTGCTGGCTTCTCTGCGGAAGAAACCACAACAGCGCGATCAATACCATGGTCAGCAACATCACGCCGCCGCCTCGAAATGATGACTGTCTCACTCTGCGCCTCCTCTATTTCTCTTCGCTTCCTTCCGTCTCAATGACTCCGATATAAGGAAGATTGCGGTACTTCTGAGCATAATCAAGGCCATAACCCACAACAAATTCATCCGGGATCGTAAAGCAGGTATAATCTACCTTTACCTGTTTTTTTACCCGACGCTCCGGCTTGTCCAGAAGCGTGCAGATACGGATGTCCGCCGGCCCGCGCTGTTTCAGAACCTCCGTCAGATAGGCAAGCGTCCGTCCGGAATCAATGATATCCTCCACAATCAGTACATGCTTGTCTGTCAGCGGCTCATCCAGATCCTTGATGATCTTGACGACTCCGCTGGATTTGGTATCCGCCCCATAGCTGGACACGGACATAAAGTCCAGTGATACCGGCACTTCGATTCGCTTGGCAAGTTCACAGGTAAAGAACACACCGCCCTTTAAAATACAGATCAGATGAACCGCTTTCTCTTCATAATCCCGGCTGATCTGCGCCGCGATCTCGTTAATCCTCTGATCTACCTCTTCTTCCGTCAATAATATGCGAATCTTATCCGACATTCGTCCTGTCCTCCGTTTTTCCCGCCTGCAATATGCGCGTTGTCTCCTCTGTAACCTTATAATACTCACTGATCCGGAAACCGATCACCCACAGGATATGGCTTCCCTCTGCCAGCAGCTGGATCTGATCCCGCTCATCTCTTGGAATCTTCTCATCGATCATATAACGGCTGATGGACTTGCGCCCGCCGCCCGCAAGAGTGATGTAATCACCGCTCCTGCGCGTTCTCACTGACAGCGTACCTTTGATTTTATCATAATCAAACCATTTCGTATACTGGTTTTTTGGAATTTCCCATTCATTTTTCCGGGAAAATGTTGTAAATACCAGTCCTCCCGCTTCCCCGTTTTCCTCAGAAGGGTCCCAGACAACAGAGAGTTCCCCCACTCTGGCCATCTCTCCCGACAGATCTTTGTGCCCGCCTTCTGCGTCCGGACCAATCCACAGCTCCCGATAATCCCGGCCGGCCATCAGTCTCCCCGGCAGATCCAGATGCCCGCCCGGCCGGCCATAAGCCAGACCGTCTAATGCCTCATAATGCTTTCCCGTCAGATCCTTCTGTCCGGGGGCCGCCTGATCCAGCATCAGCCTCAGGATATAGGAACGCATAATCGGCTTCTGTCCGCAGAAGACATCCAGCGCAACTGCTGCCCGCCCGTCTTCCACACGTCCGCTCATCCCGAAGATCCAGCCTGCCTCCTGCTCCAGATACTCGTCTGCCTGCGCGATCAGCTCACCCGCGTGAAGGATATTTTCCACTGCCCGCCGGTTGACCTTCTCCGTCATCAGCGGAATCAGTTCCTGCCGGATACGGTTCCTCGTATAACCGCTGTCCGTATTGGTCGAATCCTCGCACCAGGCATAATCGTTTTCCCTCAGATAATCCCGGATCTCATCCCGACGGACGCATAAAAGAGGCCGTATCCGCCGGCCCTTCACCGGCGGTATCCCGGACAATCCACGAAAACCGCTTCCACGCAGCAGATGGTGGAGAATGGTCTCCGCATTATCATCCTGATGATGCGCAACCGCAATCTTCACCGTTCCCGTCGGCTTTTTGCTCTCTTCTTCCCACTGGACAGCCGCTTTCTCTAACGCCTCATAGCGCAGGATCCGGCCGGCCTCCTCTTCCGACAGCCGCTGCTCCTTCGCATACAACGGCACATTCTCATGAATGACTGTCAATGGTATCCCCAGATCTTTGCAGAGCTTTCTCACAAAATCCTCATCCCGGTCGGCTTCCTCTCCCCGTATCCCATGGTGCATGTGCAGGGCGCGCACCTGCCAGCCCCTGGCGGGCGCCAGCTTTTGCAGCACAGACAAAAGGCAGACCGAATCCGCCCCGCCCGATATCGCCGCCATCACAGAATCCCCTGCCGCCAGCATGTCATATTGATCCATCCATTGTTGTATTTTTACAAGCATTTCACAGACTCCGATCTGATTATTTGCCCGGATTATCCTGCGGCTGACCGCCGCTTTCTGTTCTTCTTAAGATTTCCATGTCCGCCAGCCGGCGCATGAAACCTGACTGCCCTTCCACTATACCTGCAATTTTCTCTGTTTGCAATCAGTTTTTACGGTTCTTCCATATCCCTGCGGCCAGCACAGTCATATCATCCCGAATACTGTCAGTCTGCCGGCTCACAAATTGCAAAATCCCCTCTGCCAGATCCTGAGGACCCTTTGCCGGTATGTTTTCGATATACTCCCGAAGAATTTCTTCTTTATGGGTTCCCGGACAGGCTTCCAGAACGCCGTCCGTCACCATGATCACCACTTCTCCATCCCAGAGTTTTCTTGTCAACAGCGCCGGCTCCGCCGGATTGACCGCGCCCGCCGGGGCCTGTCCCGCTTCCAGGATCTCGACGCCTCCGTCGCCCCGCACAAAAGACGCTGCCGCCCCCATTTTCATCGCTTCCAGTACGCCCGTATGCAGATCCACACATGCCAGATCCACCGTCACCGGATGCTGCTGTGCCCCGCTCATCAGCAAAATCGTGTTCACCATTTTCAACGCCGATCTCGCACAAAATCCTGCCTCCAGCAACTGCTGTGTCAGCTCCGTCACTCTGCGGCTTTCAGCTCCTGCCCTCGCGCCGCTCCCCATCCCATCAGACAGGCTCATGACTGCCTGCCCCGGAATATTTCCCGAATACATATAATTATCTCCGGACTCTGCTTCTCCCTCTCTCGGAATCCCGGCCACGCCATAAACCACGCGATAATTTCCACACTCCGCAAAACGCACCGTCGCCGTCCGCCGTGTGATCAGTGTGCGTGTGTCTTTTGGCACATACCACGCACGCCTGCCCATTGCACGGCTCAGGATCTCCGCCGCGTCCTTAGCAGCCACACAGCGTCCTCCCTCCGTCCGCACAGTCAGATACGCCTCCCTGCGTTCTTCCTCATACTCCAGCAGCAGCATATTTTCCACAATCATCGAGCGCGAGCGAAATGCCCGTTTCACCGCGTCTCCTTTTATCGCTGTGATGTCGGTCGCCCGTTCCATCTGACAGGCAAACTCCTCCAGCAGCACAGACAATTCCCGAAACTGCGTCATCACCGTATCCCTGCTCTCCAGAAAACGGTTTTTCCACTCCAGATTCATCGCGGCACGTCCCAGGCACCGGTTCAGCTGCGCCAGATATTCCTCCCGTTTCCGGCATACCTCCTGAAAAAGCAGGGGCATGTCCGCCAGCCCAAGCCGGCCATTCTGCTCAAAGATCCGCAGCAGATAGCCAAGATAATACGTACGTTCCCTCTGTGGCTCTCCGGCGATCCGGCACCGCGTACAGCCGCCGCAGGTCACTGCCGCCGCCATCTGCAGAGCCGCCTCCGCATCCTCCTCCGTCAGTCCCCCGCCAATCTCCCTGTCATCCTCACAGCTTTTCGCCAGCAGTTCCAGCGCCTGGGCCATATCGCCAAGCCGCCTCGCCGTATATACATTTACATCCGCCAGATCCGGATGCCTCCCATGTCTCCACACAAAAATCCCCTCCTGGATCTATCTTATGATACAGAAGGGGAAATTATGTTTCTCTTTCTATTGCTTCTTTGTCTATTATTTATCTGTCTATTGTTTATTTATCTATTGTTATTTCTCCGACGGCTTCAGCAGAATCTCATCCGGATTAACCAGTCCCAGCTTCTGCTTGGCAACCTCCTCCACGTACTCCTTGGTCTGCACGTAAATCCGGTATTCCTCCAGTTCGTCCGCGCGGGTCTTCTCATCCTCCACCTGCTGCATCAGAGCTTCTTCCCGGATCTGGTATTCCTGGTCTTTCTTCTTCATGCTCGCACTCTTAAAATTGACCACTACGCCCAGACTGAAAACCACCAGTGTAATGCCTATAATCGCCATGCGGTTTCCCATCCGGTCTCTGCGCCGCTGGTTTCTCCGCCTTTTTCCTTTTGTACCTGTCTTCAATCCCATCACCAATTTCTTTTTTCATTCTTACGTTTTATTTTAAGACATCTTCCCATGATTTTCAATACTTTTCCGGAAATCACAGAAAAAATCGCGGAAAAAAGTCTGTCCCACGCCGCCAGCGCCAGCAATACCGTACCGATCACATAGAGCCGCAGTACGCCGTCATTTTCCCGGTATAACAGATAAAAGACCGCAAATCCGCAAAACACCCAGTATGCCAGATCCTCCAGCCCCACCAGCAGCCAGCCATGCCGGAACAGCCTCCGCAGCATCCGCAAAACTCCATAAAGCAGCGCCAGCATCCCACCCAGCCCTGCGCTCATCACGAGAAGTCCGGCTTCTGTTGCAATCTCCGCACTCATGCCGTCCCTCCTGCTTATCCAAAGAGGCGCGACAGAAACGTCTGCGCGGATTTACGGTAAGCGTCATTGGACGAATAAGTCAGGCTGTCGATCTGGCCTTCCACATCTACTTCTCCCTTTTCCAGAGTCAGCCGGCTCACATGCAGATTTTTCCCCTTTAAAGTCGCCAGTCCCAGATCCGTATCCATAATGACCTGATTTTCATCAAATGACAGGACGTCGCAGACCCCCGTAACCGCCGCCCCGGAACGATTCTGCAAAAAGCACGAATGCGCCCGCTTCTCTGCTTTTTCTTCCATAAAAAGACCCCCGCCCACAATGAATCTCTCTCATTGTATGCGGAGGCCTTTTCTTTTATGAGGAACATCCTCACAGATATTTATAAAGTTCTTTCGCGTCATCTTTGCGCACAGTTTCCTGCACATCCAGTACCTGTACCTTAACTGAATTTGTGCCAAACTGAATTTCGATAATGTCGCCGGCTTTTACAGCAGCCGAGGCTCTGGCCGGACGATCATTGACGAGGACTCTCCCGGCATCGCAGGCTTCATTTGCCACAGTCCTGCGCTTAATCAGCCTGGAAACTTTCAGATATTTATCCAGTCTCATTGTTTACGCGTTGACAGCGTCTCTCAGTGCTTTGCCTGCTTTAAATTTCGGGCTCTTGCTTGCCGCAATCGGCATCGTCTCGCCGGTTCTCGGATTTCTTCCTTCTCTGGCCGCTCTCTCAGATACTTCAAAAGTACCAAATCCCATCAGCTGCACCTTGCCGCCGTCCTTTAACTCGTCTGTTACTACTTCTGCAAACGCTTTTATAGCAGCCTCCGCTTCTTTTCTGCCCAAGCCGCTCTTTTCCGCAACCGCGGCCACTAACTCCGTCTTGTTCATTATGATCATTTCCTCCTTATAATGGTTCTGCCGCCTGTCCAGGCCGCTATGCATGTTCATACGCTCCATTTATATCTGTTTTACTATCGTTTGTCAAGGTTTTTTCATCATTTGCGCGTTTTGCACTCCGCTTTTGATTCCGCTTCTGATTCCATTTCTTTGCAGGAGCTGCGCTTTTCGCGTTTAAAGTTCCCGGTTTGCCGATCAGGATCTGTACCGTATGCCCCGGCACCTCAATCTGCCGCTGCGTCGGGATCTCGGTTTCTGTCCCCTCTGCAGCAAAGGCACTGCCCTCTGTATTTGCCGTATTCATCGCCAGATGCCAGCTGAGCGGCTTTGGCAGATTCGGCAGCGCAAAGGTATGCGTCTCCCAGTGCATATTATATGCGACATAGGTATATTGATCCGGAGTCCCGTCCTCGTGATGCGCGTAAAGTCCGCAGTAAAAGACTCCCAGCTGCCGGCTGTACACTTCCAGTTCCGGCACCCATGCCCGCGAACCATGGAAAGAGATATCCGGATGTCCGCACGCGAGCCTGTCATTTCCCTTCAGCTCCGCAGACTGATGAAACACCGGATGCGCTTTCCGGAACGCAATCAGTGCTTTTGTGTACTCAAAAAGCCAGCTGTTGGTCTTTAACAGCCGCCAGTTCAGCCATGAGATCTCATTGTCCTGACAGTAGGCGTTATTATTGCCCCCCTGCGTATTGCCAAACTCATCGCCAGCCTGTAATACCGGCGTTCCCTGACTTAAGAAAAGGATTGCCAGCGCATTCATCAGCTGGCGTCTGCGCATGGCAGCTACTCTGCGCTTCTTCGTCGGTCCCTCTTCGCCGCAGTTCCATGTGTAATTATAATCCGTGCCGTCCCGGTTATCTTCCCCATTCGCCTCATTGTGCTTCTGCTCATACGAGACCATATCCATCAGGGTAAATCCATTCGATCCGGTAAGGAAATTCAGCTTCGCACATCCGGGCGGATTTGCCTTAATCTGATCGGCAAACGTGCGCATCCGGTCTTCATCTCCCTTTAACGCACGGCGGATATCATCCCGATAACCATCACTGTATACGCCCAGACGTTTCTTTGTCTGCCGGCTGATGTCTCCGTCTCCCCAGTACGACGCCCAGATCCTGGTATCCATCAGATAAGGATCCTGCGCGAGCAGGCTCTGCGGTGCCTGACCGATCAGGTGTACGCCGTCAATATGATACTCCCTCACCCAGTGACGGACGGCCTCCAGCACATAGGACGCCGGTTCCTCTCCTGTAAAAAACATCTCAACCACAAGCTCGATTCCCGCCTGATGAAGCGCCTTTACCAGCTTCTTAAATTCATAAACCGGATCGTTCTTTGCGCCGGCATACGACGCTTTCGGCGCAAATGCATATGCTGCACAATACCCCCAGTAATTCAGCACCCCCGTCGGTTCCGGCCTGCCGTAAGGATTCTCCGTCCCGTGCTTCGGCATCATAACCTCCGAAAACTCGGCTGCAGGCATGAGTTCCAGCGTTGTAATTCCCAGTTCTTTCAGATAGGGGATCTTTCCCACAATTCCCCGGAAGGTTCCTTTCCCCTGCACCATCGACGATACATGTTTCGTAAATCCACGCACATGTACGCGATATACGACACTGTCTTCATAAGGGATCCGTAAAGGCTGATCCCCCTCCCAGTCGAATGGTTTTTCCCGGATCGGCGTCTGTACCGGCATCACGGCACCCGCAAGGTCTCCCCATTTTTCATGGCCGGTAAAACTTTTTCCGCACGGATCAGCAAAAATCCTCTCATCTGCTTCCAGCGCATAGCAATAATGATCCAGACCTGCTCCGCGGACAGTCATCTGCCAGACATTGCCTGTGCGCAGATGAGCCGGAAACGGGATCCTTACCGGCTCTGTCTCCGCGTTTCTGTCTTTTCCTGCCGGATATAACAGCAGACTGCATCTCTTTGCGTCCGCCTCTACAGACACATGGATTCCCCCTTTTAACCGGGTAAGTCCCATCGGATAAATCATCCGGTCTTTCTCGTCAATCTCAAACTGCGTCATCGTCATAGCCTTACCCCTCTCCGTTCCTTCTCTTTTCATTTGTATTTTCCGGTTTTCCTCGCGTTGCCCTGTACATCCACGGTCCTGGCGGTTCCGTTACTCGTTCTCCTCTAAGAGCAGTTCCACCGGACAGTGATCCGAACCAAAGATATCCGTGTGAATGGACGCCCCGGCCAGTCTCTCCTTTAACCCTTCCGAGACGCAGAAATAATCAATCCGCCATCCCGCGTTCTTCTCCCGCGCCCGGAAGCGATAGGACCACCAGGAATAAACTCCTGTGGTATCCGGATAGAAATAGCGCCACGTATCGACAAATCCGGCTGCCAGAAGTTCTGTAAATTTCCCACGCTCCTCATCCGTAAAGCCTGCGTTATGCCGGTTGGTCTTCGGATTTTTCAGATCAATCTCTGTATGTGCGACATTCAGGTCCCCGCAGAAGATCACCGGCTTCTTCTCTTCCAGTTTTTTCAGGTACGCGCGCCACGCATCCTCCCAGGTCATCCGGTAGGAGAGTCTCGCCAGGTCATTCTGTGAATTCGGCGTGTAACAGGTGAGTACATAATAATCCGGATATTCCGCTGTGATCACCCGCCCCTCACGGTCATGTTCCTCGATCCCCATCCCATAAGTGACGGAGAGCGGCTCCTTTTTGGTAAAAAGAGCCGTTCCTGAATATCCCTTCTTCTGGGCATAGTTCCAATACTGATAATATCCCGGCAGGTCCAGATCAATCTGCCCCTCCTGCAGCTTCGTCTCCTGCAGGCAGAAGATATCTGCGTCCGCGGCGGCAAAGAACTCCGGAAATCCCTTGCCCACACACGCGCGCAGGCCATTCACATTCCAGGAAATCATTTTAATCATAGAGGTTCTCCTTGTACACGCCCGCGTCAACCAGCTCACGGATCGACGCCACGACAGCCGCTTTGTCCTCCTGATACGTCACGCCAAACCATTTATCATGAGTCTCCAGCACCTTAACGATACCGATTTCCCGCTGAATCATCTGATCAATAATGCCCGGCAGCAGATATTCGCTCTTAACATCTCCCTCTTCCAGCCTGTCCAGAAACTCTGTAAAACCTTTTTCCAGCCTGTCCAGAAATTTCGGCGGCAGTCCCCACATATTCATGGATACTACCTGATCGCCGCTCACAGGCACCGGAATGCCGTTCTTATCTGTCCCTGCGACACCGTTTTCTTCTTTCCGGATTCCGTAGGTCTCCCTTACTGTCTTCAGCGTACCATCCTCATTTAACTGGCAGACGCCCCGGGTCACCGTCCCGTGTTCACTTAATGTATTATCCAGAATAAACCCGGCCATACACATATCATACGTATCTGCGTCCATGTTCATCTCGTTTACCATGTAATCATGGACTTTGCGAAAACCTTCTTTCCCATAAAAGTCATCCGCGTTGATCACGACAAACGGTTCTTTTACCAGATCTTTCACCATCATAACTGCCTGACCGGTCCCCCAGGGCTTCTTGCGCCCTTCCGGCACGGTGTATCCTGCCGGCAGTTTATCCAGTTCCTGAAACGCATATTCGACTTTAACCAGCTTCGCTACCCGGTCTCCGACTGCTTCGCGGAAATCTTTCTCCAGATCTTTCCGGATAATAAATATCACCTTATTAAATCCCGCCTCCAGCGCGTCTTGGATTGAATAATCGATCAGCCGCTCGCCGCCGGGTCCCACAGGCTCCAGCTGCTTGATCCCATTCCCATAACGGCTTCCGATTCCTGCTGCCATAACCACTAACGTTGTATTCTGCATAGAATCTTTCCCTTTCTTTCTCATTTTGTTTGCAATCCCGGTTCCCCCTGACCGTTGATTTACAAATACTATAACATAATGTTTTTTCTAATGCAATTTGGAGATCGTAAAAATGGGGAAAATAGAAGGTGATTTTCTCATAAAAAGGACGCCGCTCCCCAAAAGGAAATGGCGTCCTGCCTCATTTTCTATTTTAATAATCCGGGGTTGGGGAAGTATCGCAGGATCACTTTTGCGATGATCTTTTCCCGCTTCACGTAGGTGTTGTTCCAGCGTCTGGCGTCCATGGAATAGTTGCGGTTGTCTCCCAGCATCAGATAAGAGTCCTCCGGGATCTCAAAATGCATGGCTTCTTCCGGGACCATCGGTTCGCGGATGTAAGACTCCTCCAGCGGTTCGGAGGATCCGTTCAGGTATACCTGACCGTCTATGATATCAACGGTCTCTCCGGGAAGGCCGATGATCCGCTTGACGTAGTAAATTGATTCATTGTCCGGGAATCGGAAGATTACGATGTCTCCCCGCTGCGGATCCTCAAAATGATAGCTCAGCCTGGAACCGATCACCCGGTCGCCCGCCATAATCGTATTTTCCATGGAGCCGGTTGGTACCCGGCTGTTTGCTATGATAAAGGTGTTCAGCACAAAAGCGATCGCGACCGCCGAGAGGATGATCTTCAGCCACTCGATGACCTCTTTCTTCCAGCCGGACGGCTCTTCTTCCGGTACTTTCCACCCGTCGTCCTTTGTGGATTTTGTTTCTTTTTTCAAATCTCCACTCATACACGCTCCCTTTGTTCTTTACGATATCGCTCTACCAGACGGTTAATGCGCTTCGTCGGATCGAGCAGGTCGCTCAGCGAGGCATCATGATTCAGATTGTCGATGATCAGCGCGATATATTTGCTCAGATCTACATCGATATAATACGGTCTGGACAAAAGCTCCGGCGTCTGGTAAACCAGATTGGTCGTCAGCATCCGGTCGATCAGGCCGTTTTCATAGTATTCGTCAAACTTGGCAAGTCCATTCGTGAAAAGGCCGAAAGTCGCGCATACAAAGACTTTTCTCGCTTTCCGGCGTTTGAGTTCCTTCGCGACGTCCAGCATGCTCTCGCCAGATGAGATCATATCGTCGATGATCAGGACATCCTTCCCCTCGACATTGCTTCCCAGGAACTCGTGGGCTACAATCGGGTTCCTTCCGTTTACGATCTTCGTATAATCGCGGCGTTTATAGAACATACCCATATCAAGTCCCAGGACATTGGCAAAATATACCGCGCGGCTCATACCGCCCTCGTCCGGACTGATCACCATCATATGGTCTGCGTCAATCTGCAGATCGGTCTCGGTTTTCAACAGATATTTGATAAACTGATAAACCGGCTGCACGCTCTCAAAGCCCTTTAACGGAATCGCGTTCTGCACCCGCGGATCGTGCGCGTCGAACGTAATGATATTCTCCACGCCCATATCCATCAGCTCTCTCAGCGCCATCGCGCAGTCCAGAGATTCTCTCTTCGTACGTCTGTGCTGTCTGCTCTCATACAGGAACGGCATGATTACGTTGATCCGGCGTGCCTTGGTCGCTGCCGCAATCAGACGCTTCAGATCCTGAAAATGATCATCCGGAGACATATGGTTCACATGTCCGAATAAGGAATACGTCAGGCTGTAATTACATACGTCAACCATAAAATACAGGTCGTCTCCGCGTACCGATTCCTCGATCTCGCCTTTTCCTTCGCCGGAACCAAATCTCGGAGTTTTCGAATCAATAATATAAGAATCCCGCTGATAACCGGCAAACGCGATTGTGGATTTGTGTTCACTCTCGCGCTCCTTTCTCCACTCCACCAGCCAGTCATTGACCTTTGCTCCCAGTGTCGTGCAGCTCTTTAACGGAATCAGTCCCAACGGTCCTACAGGAATGGTTTCGATCGTCTTCTCTTCGTAAATCATGGCAGTCCTCCAGATATTATTTTCGCGCGGATTACACTCATCCATTTATGTATTTTACTTATTTGTAAAATTCTCTTTAAATCGAATTACGATTTCTTTATATCATCGTCTTCCTGCAAAGTCAAGCCAAAATGCGCTTATCGGTTCTTTTTCAGCCGGATATCCGATCCATAGAGCGGCATCAGGCGGTAATCGCTCATGATCCGCGAGGTCACACGGTCGGAATACCGGTCTCTCAGTCCCGCCATCGACAGGTTCGTGGAAATGATCGTCCCTTTCTCCCTCTCGATCCGCTCATTGATACAGTAAAAAAGCTGGGAGGATACAAACGTATTATTCATCTCTGTCCCCAGATCATCGATCATCAGCATATCGCAGTCCAGAATATAACGGTATGCTTCTTCCGTCCCTTCCTGTTCCTCGCGGTTAAAGCGGTACCGGGAAAGGATCTCAAAAAAGTCCTGAGACACCAGATAAATCACCGAAACATACCGGTCGATCAGTTCTTTCGCGATACAGTTCGTCAGAAAGGTCTTTCCGACCCCGGTTCCGCCCGTAAAGAGCAGATTGCGCCCCTTTTCAGGGAACTCGCGCGCGAAATCCCGGCACTCCCCAACCGCCCAGAACATATAGGCCCGCTCCGTCACGTCAAGTCCCGGCACCATCCGCGAATCATCATAATACCGGTCGCTCAGCGTCGAAAAATTTTCCTTTTCCAGAATCCGCCGCAGATTGGACTGATCATACAGCATCTGTATCCGTGCTTCCTCAAAACACCGGCAGCGTTTCCCCTGAACAAATCCCGTATCCCGGCACTCCGGGCAGCGATAGCGCGGCTCCATGTAATCAACGGGAAAACCCGCCTCCAAAAGAAGCGCTTCCCTGCGCGAGCGCTGCTCCGCCATCGCCCTGCGCAGACGTTCTCTCGCCTGTCCGTCTCCTTCCAGCATCCTGCGGGCGCATGCCGCCGCACGCGGACCGGTCTGAGCGTCCATCTCTCGGATCTGCGGCAGTTTTTCATAAACCTCTTCCACCCGCTTCATCTGCTCACGCCGGTTTCGCAGCTGCTGTTCCTCATATCCCCGCATAATCGTCTGAACCTGTGTATTTGTCAGTGCCATCGCCCTTTTCCCCTCCTGATCTGCGATCCGGCCGCCCGCCGCTTACGTCTGCATTCTCGAACGGATCTGCTCCATCACGATCGTATCATAATCCGTATCCCGCTGCTCGAAGTTGTGGAACTGATTCGCCGGTTTGTTCTGCGTTCTGGGCGCTGCGGTCCTCGCGGTTTTTTTCTGATGATTTTCATCCAGCGCCGCCACGTCACGCATAGAACGGACCCCGGCCGCCTTCCATGCCGCCAGAACCTTTTCCGCGTACTGGAAACTCGGAGAATGCGTTGCTTTCATGGAACGGTTGCAGGCTTCGACCACCAGATCCCTGCTGAATCCATAGGAATGAAACCAGCGGTCGATCATCTCTTTCTCCTTTTCTCCGGGCCTGCGGTCTGTCAGGCCAAAGGCTTTCATGACACTGAAGGTATTTTTCTGAAAAGACTCGGCATAAGCCTGCGCTTCTTCCACGGTTGCAAATCCCTTTTCCTTCCAGCTGAGAGCGACCGTCTCAATATAACGCAACGACGTATGCCGGCTCTGAGCACAGTATTCGACCAGATACTCCAGAAGCTCCGCATTCATCCCCAGCCCATCATAGAGATACGCAAAAACCTCCACGTCCCTCTGAGAGAAAATTTTATTCATATATTTCTGTGCGATATAAAGAAGCTGGGTAAAATCCTCATCCCTGCCCAGATGCTCGATCTGCTCCGGACTGTACAGCGGCCGTCCCTGCTTCTCTGTGCTTTTCTTCGCCGGTTTCGGCGTCTCCGACGCCTTGCTGCGTACGCTCAGCACTCCCGCCTTCTCCCAGTAAGCCAGCGCGCGCCGGACGTCCGCATCCGTGTGATTCAGCGCCTCCGCAATCTGGTCAATATCCAGATCCTCCTGGCGATGTCTCAGGATATACAGATAGACTTTTACATATTCTCCGTTCGCCTGAGCCATGTGCCTGTCTACAAATTCATTTGTCACCATCGTTACGTCTGCTTCCAGACGGCTGATCATCTCCATCATTCCACCCTCTCCACTCCGTTTTATTCTAGCACAATCTTTCTCAAAAGAAAATACTTCGAGTTATCCACATACCCCGTTGTGGAAAATGTGGATAAAGTGGATTTTCCTCCCTTAAGTTGCCGGAAAAACCAGTGAAATTTTGTCGAAAGCACTGATAAAACGCCAGATTTCGACACTTTCCCCGACGGCTGCCGGCAGGGCAAAAAAATCCACAAAGTTTTCCGTTGCAAATTGCGAAAAACTTTGTGGATTCTGTGGATAAGTTACTGTCCCAGCAGCCTTTCTCCCACTTTTCCAATATCTCCGGCCCCCATAGTTATCAACAAATCGCCGTGGATACAATTTTTTAAAATAAATGTTTCAATATCATCAAACGTTTCAAAATAACTCGCCCTTGTCCCCAGCTTCTCGATCCGCTCCGCGATATCCCGTGAACTGACCCCCAGCGTATCGGTTTCCCGCGCCGGGTAAATATCCGCCAGAATTACCTCGTCCGCCGCGCTCAACGCCTCGGCAAACTCATCCAGCAGCGCCTTTGTCCGGCTGTAGGTGTGCGGCTGGAACACACACCACAGCTTACGGTGCGGATAATTTTTCGCTGCCGAAAGCGTCGCCCGGATCTCCTGCGGATGATGGGCGTAATCGTCAATAATCGTCACGCCGCCGATCTCACCCTTTTTTTCAAAACGACGTTCCGTACCATGGAAACCGGCCAGCCCCTTGCTCACCGCCTCCCACGAAGCGCCCAGCGCTTCGCCTGCGGCAATGGCCGCAAGTGCGTTATAGACATTATGCTCTCCCGGCACACCCAGAGTAATTTCCCCGGACGGTTTTCCCTTTTTCAGTACGGTGAACGACGCGCATGCCAGCCTGTCATAGGTGATATCCGCAGCGCTGTAATCACTGTCCGCAGATCTGCCCACCGTCACGATCCGGCAGGATAACCCCTCCGTGATCTCCCGGTAATCACGGATATCACTGCTGATAATCAGCAGGCCGTCCTCAGGCAGACGCTGTGCAAACAACCGGAAGGAATGACGGATATCTTCGATATCTTTAAAGAAATCCAGATGATCCGCTTCGATATTCAGAATAATCTCCGCCGTTGGAAAAAATGACAGGAAGCTGTTCGTATACTCACACGCCTCCGCCACAAAAAGCCCGGCGCCGCCCACACGGATATTTCCTCCGATGGACGGGAGGATACCTCCTACGGAAACCGTCGGATCCTCACCCGCAGCCAGAAGAATCTCTGTCACCATCGAAGTCGTCGTCGTCTTGCCGTGTGTCCCCGCGACTGCCAGCGACTGGCCGTAGTTTCTCATCATCTGGCCCAGCAGCTCGGCGCGTGACAGCATTGGCAGCCCTCTGCGTACTGCCTCCGCATACTCCGGATTGTCCGGATGGATCGCCGCGGTATATACCACAACGTCAATCCCGTCCGTTATATTTTCCGCACGCTGTCCTTCTATCACTGACGCCCCGTTTTTCTCAAGGAGATCCGTCAGCTCACTTTTATGCACATCCGATCCGCTCACGGCAAACCCCTCGCCAAGCAGGATCTCGGCCAGGCCGCTCATGCTGATCCCGCCGATGCCGATAAAATGGATTCTCTGCGCTTTCTTAAAATCAATCTGATACATCTGTCTTCCATCCTTTTATCCATACATTCTGACTTTTCCTTACTTTTACTTCTTTTTATAGAGAAAGTCAATGTTTTTTCTTTTTTATTACTTTTTCGATCGATTCCACTCTTTCAACTCCCCTCCAAAAATGGTATACTATACCGGTATGCAAGTTTCAATATCAAAGGGAGTTTGCCATGAAAAAATTTATTCTCGGTTTTCTGAAAGGAATTGCCGGATTTTTTGTCACTGTCTTCGGCATCCTTGGCTGGCTGATTCAGGGAGTCCTGCAGCTGCTGACCGTTTTTCTCATCGTCGGCTGTATCGCCGCGCTGCTGATCTACGCGAAGGTTCGCCCCGATCTGGATTACTGCCGCGAGATCGCCTATGATAAACTGGCGCAGATGGATCGCCAGGATTTCCGTATGCTCTCCGACACGGAGATTTACGATAAGGATGGCGTCCAGATCGGCCTCATCAACGCCGGCCACTATGAATATGTGCCGATCAGCCAGATCAGCCTCAATATCCAGAACGCCTACATCGCACAGGAGGACCGGCGTTTTAAAAGCCACAGCGGCGTTGACTGGATCGCAACTGCCCGCGCGGGGCTCGCCCTCATCAAAAACCGCAGTGAGATTACTCAGGGCGGCAGCACCATCACCCAACAGGTCATCAAAAATACATATCTGACCCAGGAACAAAGCTTTACCCGTAAAATTACAGAGATTCTGCTGGCCCCGGAGGTCGAAAAAAAATATTCCAAGGCTGATATCATGGAATTTTACTGCAACACGAATTTCTACGGCAACCATCGCTATGGCGTGCAGGCCGCCAGCCGCTATTATTTCGGCAAGGACGCCTCTGACCTCACTTCCTGGGAAGCCGCGGTGCTGGTCGGTTTAAGCAACAGCCCGTCTGCCTATGACCCCGTCCGCAACCCGGACGCAAGCCTTGAGAAGCGCAATGACGTCCTGTACAGTATGCTCGAAGTAGGCTTTTTATCGCAGGCCGAATACGATTATGCCATATCCCAGCCTTTAAATATCGTCCAGGAGGAAGGCGAGGGCACCAATGAAAATTATCAGAGCAGCTACGCGCTCCACTGCGCCGCGCTCGAGCTGATGAAGCTGGACCATTTTGAGTTCCGCTATACCTTCACCGACCGTGAAGATTACGAAACCTATACGGAGGAATATCAGAATCTCTATAATGAGAAAAACGATGAGCTGCGCGCCGGAGGCTATCAGATCTATACCTCCCTGGATTCCGGCCTGCAGCAGATCATGCAGCAGCAGCTCGACGACTCTCTGTCTTCCTTCACAGAGCTTCAGGAAAACGGCAAATACGCGCTTCAGGGCGCCGGCGTCATCGTGGACAACCAGACGAATTATGTCGTCGCCATCGTCGGCGGAAGGGGCACCGAAGATGTCTACAACCGCGGCTATCTGAGCGCAAGGCAGCCCGGCAGCACGATTAAACCGCTGCTGGACTATACACCGGCCTTTGATACCGGCGAATATTCGCCGGCACGCATCGTCGATGACCACAAATGGGAGGACGGACCCTCCAACAGCGGCGGCAGTTATTACGGCAACGTCACGATCCGCGAAGCCCTGAACCGCAGCCTGAATACCGTCGCCTGGCAGGTACTGCAGGACATCGGCGTTAATTTCGGGCTGAGTTATCTCGGTGAAATGCAGTTCCAGAAGATCACCTACGTTGACAATGACGTCCCCGCGCTGAGCATCGGCGGCTTTACCAACGGCCTGCGGGTCGTAGATATGGCCAAGGGCTACAGCACACTGGCAAATATGGGCGTCTACAATGACCGCACCTGCATCCTGAAGATCGAACATGAGCAGCAGGGCGAACTGACCAAAGATCTTAAGCCAACCGCCAAACAGGTATATCGTGAGGATTCCGCTTATATGGTCACGGATATTCTGAAGGGTACCCTTACGGTAGAATATGGCACCGGATACGGTCTCGCTCTGGCAAACGACATGCCCGCCGCAGGCAAAACCGGCACCACCAACAGCAGCAAGGATACCTGGTTCTGCGGCTACACCCGCTACTATACCACTGCCGTCTGGGTTGGTTATGATACTCCGCGCGCGATGCCCGGCATCTATGGCAGTACCTATGCCGGAAAGATCTGGAAGCGCGTGATGGATCAGATTCATGAGGGACTGGAACCCTGGGACTGGGAACAGCCGTCGACCGTCGAACTGCGGACGGACGAAACGACTGGCATCACCGATCTGGTCAGCACGACCGGAGAACTCCGCGCCCAGCAGACGCTCCATGATAAAGAACAGCAGCGTCTCGAAAACAGCGCCACAACCGCTGTCGATGCCTTTGAGAAACGAGTCATCACGACCGTGGAGGATGTTTACTGGGTACGTGAACAGTACCAGACGATTATCAATACCCTTTCCCTGATGGACGAGGGGGATCTGCGCGGGGAACTGCTGGCCCGCACCGAAGACAAATATGAAGAATTTCAGGTCATCATAGGTGAGATGCAGCAGACGATCGAGCTTTATGAAGCACAGAAAGCCCGGGACGATGCCAAAGCTCAGAAAGAAGCGGAGGAACAGGCCGTCAAACGCCGGGAAGAACTGGAAATCCAGACACGCAAAAATGAATTTCTCTCCGCGCTCCGTGATGTAGAGGCGCTGGAATATCAATCTACGGACGCGGAAGATCTGGTTCAGACCGCGATCGATAAGCTTCCTCTGGTCGATTCTTACACCGAATCTGCCTCCTACCGGGAACGCCTGCAGGCTGCGATCACTCGAATCGCCACTCTCCCGACAGAAGAAGAGTGGGAAGTTGCTCAGGAAGCAAAAGAAGCTGCGGAGGCCGAGTCTCAGGCTGCCGCTGAGAAACAGCTCTCGAATGAGAAATCAAAGCTTGAATCGACACTGGAAAGTGAGAAACGCAAATGGGCCACAGAAGCCTCTGATGAAAACAGTTCTGCGGATTCCGGGCCGGTGACCGGACCGGGCGGCAGCATGATCACTCCGTCTTCATCCGCGCTTCCCACCGAGAGCACTGCAGCGGCTCCTACCTCGGGAGCTGTAACAAGAGGGGAGGATTAACCGCATGGAAAACGAAAAAATTCAGGATGTTGAAACGGAAAGCCTGAAACTCGCCATTGAACAGATCGCGGATGACGAGACCGCGGCTCTGCCTCATATCGAGCAGCTTTCCTCTGCGGTCGCAGAAAACACGGGCGATACCGCAGCGCAGGCTGATTTCCGCGCTGCGGATACTGCTTCGATTCTTCGCACGCAGTCTCCGGATGCTCCGGATGAAGCGGAAAGGCTCCCGGACGAACCTGCTTCACACAGGCTGTCCGGCAAATCTCATGATCCATACACGTCGGACGGGCAGGACAAGGTCAGCACATGGTTCCTTACCTTTATGTGTATGAATATCCCGGTTATTGGCTGGATCTATCTTTTCTATCTGGCTTTCAGCAAAAAAAAGAGAGACAGGCGCAATTTTGCACGGGCCTATCTCTTTTATAAGCTGGTCTTTCTGGTAGCGGGTCTGGTTATCCTCGCGGTAGTGGCGGTGACAGCTATGAATTTGCTGGAGGAGTTGCTGGATTATATGCAGATGTTATGAAGCTACCTGTTGCATTGGTAAATCGTCCGTTCAAGAGAGGAAAACATATCCTCCGAGGACCGCTTGCGCTCTGGTTTTCACGTAACGGTACTAAACTCACCGGAAAAGCATCCGGTTCGTTAAGTGCCGACGTGAAAAATGTCCTCTGCGGATATGTTTTCCTCTCTTGAACTACTGTATTGGCTCACCTTCCGTTTATCCCTGTTTCTCGAACAGATGGCGGAGTTCGTCCACCACCTGTCCGGGACTTTTTTTGTCTTCTTCTATTGTGATGTCCGCGTATTTCTCATAGAGGGGAATGCGTTCTTCGTAGATTTCGCGGAGTGTCATGCCCTCGCCGAAGGCTACGCCGCGATCAGTTAAATCTCCCAGTCTTTTTTCTACCTCTTCAAAAGAAAGTTTCAGATATACGACGGTGCTGATCTCGCGCAGATGTGTCATTGCGGCTTCTCCGTAAACGACGCTTCCGCCCGGGGCGATGACTGCGCGTTGGGCGGTGAGCTGCGCGTTGATCTGATTTTCGGTTTCGAGGAAGCCTGCTGTCCCGGCGTCCGCGATGATTTCTCGCAGCAGTTTGCCGGTCTGTTCCTGAATCACGATGTCGACATCGATGAAGGAATAGCCCAGCCGCTTGGCAAGAAGTACGCCGACCGTGCTTTTTCCGCAGGCCGGCATACCGATTAGTGTAATGTTTGATTTTTGGTTGTTTCTGTACATGATCGAGTCTTTTCTCTTTCCACTTTTCTGTTTTTCTCTTCTGATATTGCTGCCTTTTATTCTTTCTTTTTTCTCACAGAATATCCGAATTTTCCCAGCAGTTCTCCCAGCTCGTGATATTCTCCATGGGAATACGCAACCAGATCGGCATCATTTAAGTGGAATGCGCCTTTTTCGTCCATATATCGGCCATCGACGGTGACGTTCACGACCTCTGCCAGGAACATGTCGTGGGAACCCAGCGGGATTACCTGTGTTACCTTGCACTCCAGGTTCAGCGGACTCTCGGCGATGCCGGGCGCGGCGATCTTTGCCGACGGCAGCTCGGTAAGGTGCATATCGCTCCATTTATCGCAGTCTCTGCCAGACTTCACTCCGCAGTAATCGGTAGTAAATACCAGGTCTTTATTGACCAGATTGATGACAAATTCGCCGGTTTCTTTGAGGATATCATAAGAATAGCGCTCTTTGCGTACCGAGATCGATACCATCACCGGATCGGAGCAGACCGTGCCTGCCCAGGCGATGGTAATGATATTGGGTTTTTCATTCGGCCGTTTGGTGCTGACCATGACTACCGGCACCGGATAAAGCATATTGCCCGGTTTCCAGGATATTTTTTTATCTGTGTTCATGGATTGATCTTCCTTTCGTTGATTTTCCTTCCATTTATCCTTCACACGCAATAATAATCGCCGGCACCAGCTGCTTCTTGCGTGACACGACGCCCGGCAGTTCTACCACACCGGACATTTTATCCTTCGGCTCGATGTCATCCTGATGATACGCCTTGTAGATCAGCTTCTGGGCTCCGTTGCCCACGCAGAGCAGTTCCGTCGACTCTGTGAGAATATTGGTCAGCATGACGAATACCATATCGAGTTCCAGGTTTTCATATGACTTCAGCAGATACGGCATCAGCCGCTCTTTTAACTCTGTCAGTTCATCCTGGTTCATCGAACTGACCTGGCTTACGCCATAGGAAATCTTGCCCGCAGTGAAACGTTTGAAATCCTGATAAAAGATCTCATCATCGGTTTTCTTCTTCAGGTTGCTGCCGGCCGCAAACATCTCACCGGCATATTTTTCAATTTCAATGCCCGCGAGCTCCGCCAGCACCAGTGCTGCCTCGCGATCTGTCTCCGTACAGGTAGGGGAACGGAACAGCAGTGTATCGGAGATGATCGCGCTACACAGAAGCCCAGCCGTTGTCCGGTCAATCTCCACGCCTTTCTCCTGATACATCTGGTAAATGATTGTTCCCGTACAACCCAGCGGCTGATTTCGGAAAAAGACCGGTGTGATCGTCTCTACCGTGCCTAATTTATGGTGGTCAATAATCTCCATGATCTCCGCATTTTCCAGTCCGTCCACTGCCTGACTCTTTTCATTATGGTCAACCAGGATAATCTGTTTTCCGTGTGCACCCAGCAGATTACGGCGGGAAATCATGCCCTTATATTTCCCATCCTCATCCAGGATCGGGAAATCGCGGAAGCGCCTGCTTGCCATCACATCCCGGATGTCATCGATATAATCTGTCTCGTTAAACGTAATCAGATTTTCTGTTTTCATAAAATAACTGATCGGCATACTCTGGTTGATCAGACGCGCAGTCATATAGGTATCATAAGGCGTTGCGATCACCGTGCAGCCCCGTTCCTGCGCCAGTTTGCGGATTGTCAGCGACACTTTGACACCCCCGGTGATAATGATGCAGTCTGCTTCCATCTCGATCGCACACAGCTGTGACTCATAACGATTGCCGATAATAACCAGATCATGCGGCTCGATCGTCGCCTCAATAATATCCGGATTGGCCGCCGCGACCAGAACCTTTCCCTGTTCAAAATATGCTTCTTCCGATCCTACGACCAGTTCTCCGTCGAGCGTCTGGATAATATTAGAGTACTGGGTTTTTGCCTTGGACAGGATTGCGTTGTCATAGATATTCATATAGGTTCGCGTGATATCGCCGACCGTGATCAGCCCCTCCAGTATGTTTCCCGGGCCGACCGCGGGGAGTGTCACCACGTTTGCATACTGCATGAGATTCCACGCCATTTTGAGTGAGATATTGCGGTTTACACCGCGGGTCTCCCGAATCTCGATATCCTTCACCTCAGTTTTTACATTTTTGATCAGCTTTGGCGCTTCCACCCCAAAGTAATCCAGCACAAACTGAGTCTCTTCACTGACCTGTCCGGCCCTGCCCGGTATGTACTCCTGTCCGGTTGTCTTTTCTTTCAGATTTGCATAGCAGATCGCCGAACAGATCGAATCGGTATCGGGGTTCTTGTGACCGATTACAATGGTTTCTCTGCCTTGATCATTTGCCATCCTTCTTTTCCTCCTGATGCTTTTGTTCGTTGGTATCTCTATAATAAAATATTCATTATGAACAAATCAACCTTTTTTGAAATTATTTTCTTGGGCATTTTTCCTTATAATTTACAGTTAGTTCATTCTTTGTTCATATTTTATTCACATGTGCCATCTAGAATAATATCCAGAAAACAGATTTGTTTTCCTCATATTTTCGACATATTGCACATAGATTTTTCATAATTACCCCGGGTGGACGAAGGTCCTCCGGGGTCTCCTCATTTCTCCGGACGCGCTGTGGGGAAGCGCATCCGAAGTCATTTTCTTTTTAATCCAGCATCAGCCGCGCCGCGCCGTAGATGCCCGCGTCATTGCCCAGCGTTGCAAGGCAGATTTTCCCTTTATTTTCCGAAATCGGCGTCAGCTTTTTATAATTTTTCTCAATCTTATCAATCAGGTACTGTCCTGCTTTGGATACGCCGCCGCCGATGACAAACATCTCCGGGTCTACCGTCATCGCCAGCTGCGCCAGACATAACCCCAGATAATATCCGACCATCTCGGCCACTTCCTCCGCCATGGCGTCGCCCTTCTTCGCTTCGTCAAAGACTTCCTTTGCTGTAATTGCGTCTCCGTACTGCCGCATCGCCGACGGGGCGTCCGATGCCGCCATCTTCCTGCGGGCCTCGCGCGCGATCCCGGTCGCACTCGCGGTCTGCTCCAGGCAGCCCACACCGCCGCAGTTGCAGTGTTCCGTTTCATCATCACGCACATGGATATGGCCGATCTCGCCGCCCAGACCATGCCTGCCGGCAACGATCTTCTGGTCAATAATCACACCGCCGCCGACGCCGGTTCCCAGCGTCACCATGATGATATCGTCAAAACCTTTGCCGCCGCCCTGCCACATCTCGCCAAGCGCCGCCACATTGGCGTCATTCCCGCTTCTTACCGGGATCCCGCCCAGAAGCTCCGAGAGTTCTTTCTGCGGATTGCAGTCTCTCCATCCCAGATTGACACACACCTCCACATAACCGTCCGGCATCACCGGTCCCGGCACACCCATGCCGGCTCCGGCCACATCCCCGCGTGCGATCTTTCTCTCTGCAAGCGTTTTCAGAATCGAATCTGCAATATCCGGAAGGATGTATTTGCCTCCTTCTTCTCTGCGAGTCGGCACCTCCCACTTATACAACAGCTCACCCGTCGTCTCAAATAGCCCCAGTTTGATACTGGTGCCGCCGATATCCACGCCAATACATTTTGTTCCCATCAATCTTTCCTCCCGCCTCGTAAATTCTTTATAACATTCTGGACAGCAGCTTCCTGAACTGCCCGCATCACAAACAAAACCCAACAGAATAACATACTATCCTGAAAACCGGTATCCTATCGCAGCTTGATCTCCCGCATCAGCTGCGGTCCCGTGACAATCAGGGTATTGGGGAACCGCCCCCGGCTGATTTTGGAAATCGGGAAGTCGAACTCCGCATACAGCTTTTCTACCCCCGCCATATTATAAACCATGCATGAATTCTCATTATAAAGAATAATCTGATCCCCCTGGATATCTGCGCCTGTGTATTCATAGGTAAATTCGCAGCTTGTCACCACGCTGCCATCCGCCTTATAAATCTCCAGCCGCTCCTGATACTCGCTGCCGCGGTTTGTTACCACCACTCCGACATAATCTTCCGAATAAAAAACACTGCGGATCTCATCCTCGCTCATATCGATCTGCCGCACCAGTTCCGGAGACGCAAGATTCTCCGATGAGAAGAAGACCGGACCATTGCCGGTAAACGCACAGGAATAAGCGCCGGACAGATAAGCTACCTCCGGCACCATCGTACCGGAAAACGGATCGTCAAAGCCGCCCACAAGACGATTCGGCACGTTCTTGCCGACCTCCGAGAAATCATAGAAAACGACACGGTTTTTCATCTCTCCGCCCGACAGATATACATAGGAACACATCAGCTGGGTACCATCCGATGACAGGGCAATATCCAGCGGATACCCGTCTCCCGCCATATTCGTCTTTACCGTAATATCCAGAGACGTACCGTCTCTCTTAAAAAAGGTAATATAACTGGAAGCCGAATCCTCCAGCACAGCCGCCACCACACCGGTCTGCGATACTGCCACATGGCTGATCGGCAGGATTGTCGTCGCTTCTCCCTGTTTTCCTTCGACATTGCAGATGCAGATCTTATTTCCCTGCAGATCGGCAATCGCGGCGTAATCGCCATTTACGGCAATCACGGGCGCTTTCATCTCATAGCTTTCCGCCCATATGGTCCGCCCACGATAGTCTATGTACGAAGCGCCGTCCTTGGTCATCTTCAGCACATTGCTCCCAAACAGCTCATATCCGACGAGGCTGCCCTCTTCTATCGATATTTCCCATGACGTCTCATAACTGCTGTACCGGTAATTTTTCCTGTAATAGTGCCATCCCAGAACAGCCGCCAGAATCACAAGCACCACAATCCCTGCAATCACCAGTCGTTTCCTGGTTACTTTGCGCTGCGCACGGCGCACGATATCCTCGCTGTCTTCCTCTGTCTGCGCAAATGACCCCCGGCTCACATCCTGTCCGGAGGATATCATACGGCTGCGAAGCTGTCTCTTTTTATTTTCTCTGCTCATTGAGCTCATATCACTCATGTATTCCTGTTCTCCCGTGACCGCCCATACTTTTTTTAGTATACACCTTTTTATTATCCGGGTCAAAACTTTTGTGCATGAACGGTCCGGCATCTTTTGCGCACCAATCATTCATCCTCTTACGGTACCGGCAGCAAAATCTCCTGCCCCGCCATGATATGATCCGGATCCTCCATCTCATTCAGGCGGCAGATCTCCTCGATCCTGCTGATGCTGTGATAGCGGTCCAGACAGATCCCATACAGCGTTTCTCCCGTTTTCACCAGATAGGTTTCTGCCGCCGTCTGCGCAGCAGCCTTTCTGGCTTCCGTTCCCTCTGCCGCCTCCTCCTCCGGAATCGCTCCACTCTCACTCTTCTCCTCGCCGCCGGACACCCCCGCCGCGAGCGACACATCTCCGCCTTGTTCCGATCCTTCGTCGATTAAAATTTCCTGAGTCGGATAAACACCTCCCGCTACTTCTTCTACTTCTACCTCATCGCCATCTTCTTTTTCTCCGGCAGCCAGCCTGTCCCACGAAAATCCGCTGCCCTCCGGCAGTGCAGACGCAATCACGGATTCCATTTCTTTCATCCTGCCGTAATTATTAAATAACACCACTCCGCCGGCAAGCACAAGTACCGCCAGTACACCGCATGCAGTTCCCAGCGCCCCGGTCAGAGAAGATTTCTTCTTCGCTTCCTGTCTGCGACTTTCCATCCTCTGCCGAAAATCCTCCGTTACCACGTCCCGCATACCGGATTCCACGCGTCTGGCATCCTTTCTTGAAACCATATAATCCTGCATGCACTGATTTCTTTCATAATAAATGCTGTATCCTCTCAGCTTGTAAAACCCGTCCCCTGACGCTGTATAAAATGCCTCTTCGCCTTCCAGACTGCTGTTACAATACAGGATCTGACTGCGCGCGGCAAAATAGCGGCTGTGGATCTTCCAGTAATTGAACGGACTCAGGCCGCATCCCGGTGCGCCGCATAAAAACCAGCCCAATACCACACGGCGCGGAAAAAGCTGTTCCATCGTCTTATATGCCTGTCTCCAATCGGTTTCCGTAATATTCACTTTCTCACCGGGTTCTGTAACACCATCGATCTCCAGCGCCCCATCTACAAAGAGATACGGCATCCCGTCCTCTGTCCGTGTCTCCCCTAAAAGCAGTCCTGCTCTCAGATCCTGCCCTCCGGCCGGAAACAGCTGTTTCAAATAAGTATTGACATAATCCTCCACGTATAATCTCATTACCGAATCCCGTTCTCCCATCTGCCGGATATGCTTCGGCAGTTTCGGATACGGATCATACAACTCTCCCATGCGATCACCCCGTTATGTTCATAGACTGATACTACCTGTCCCGGAAATCATAACATAACCGGATTGAAAATCCTGTCAAACCAGCGTCCTGTTTTCCCAGAACTGTTCGACAAGACTCACGCTTTCACAAATGTAATCGGCCATTTTCATCACAATAGAAAGGCGGACACTCTGCAGCATCAGCGGATCCCGGCTGCCATATCCGCCCACAATACCTGTGATAAAAATATCTCCGACCGCATTCAGATTTTTGCAGACTCCGAGTCCCGGCCGCAGCGCGCCTTTCCCGACCGTTACACAGCCGACATGGCTCTGCCTTCCCACCGAGGCGTCAACCGCCACGATCACATAATCCGGGTAGCACGCCCGGATCATATCCCGCGCCTGTTCCAGATTGACCGCATGGATCGGCCGTTCCAGCGTACCGATCACAAGGAAACGACACGCCGGCCGGCTCTTCAGCTTGTGGCCGATCAGCGGTCCCAGACTGTCGCCCGTAGAGCGATCCGTCCCGATACACAAGATCAGAACTCCCCGCTTCTTTTCCGTTTTCAGCACTTCGCTGATCAGTGCATGAAGCTTTCGCGCGCAGGCCATGGTTCCCGCCCGCTGCACAGAATCATAATAATAAATCTCCCGGTCTGTTTTCCGGTACCATCCCAGTTCCGTTTTCATTTCTGCCGCCTGTACTTCCTGATTTACTCCTATTATAAGCGGGAAAAACCAGAATTATACACAGCCGGAAATTTGATATAAGATCTTGCAAAATCTGCGCAATTAGGTTATAATAGCTGAGTCCGCAGATTTAGTTCATTGGTAGAACATCAGCTTCCCAAGCTGAGGAGGCGGGTTCGATTCCCGTAATCTGCTTTAAAAACATAATTTTCAAAACAGAAACTGACCCGGATTGCATCTGCTTATCCGGGTCATAATTTTTTCATATCATTTTGTAACCTGTTCCGTTTACCCCGTCGTTACTTTACTGCAGTTCCTTCGGGATCCACCACAGACCATCGTTATTTTCTTCCATATACTGTTTAAACTCGTCTGAATGATAAGCGTCCACAATCGCCTTCGCCCAGGCTGCGTCCTTATTTTCTTCCTTTACAACTACCTGAAGTACCAAATGATCCTGAATATCCTCGTTCGCCAGAGCCGTGGATGCATCAATTCCCGCATTGTAAACCACACTGCCGGTAATCGCCACATAGTCAAAATCCTGAATTGCCGCCGGGATTGTCAGGCTCTTCATCTCGGTAAATTCGATATTGTGAGGATTTTCTACGATATCATCCTGTGTGACCGCTGTGCTGTCCGCATTCTCATCCAGCGTGATCCAGCCGATCTTCTGCAGCATCAGATAGCAGCGTGCCGTGTTGGAAGCGTCATTCGGAACCGCGACCTTCGCGCCGTCCGGGATCTCATCCAGCGTCTCATGATTGACCGAATAAACGCCTGCCGGTACCGTCGGAATCGGGCTGATCGGAACCAGATCCCCGTTGTAGTTTGCATTGAAGTTCTCGCAATATGCGGTATGCTGTTCGACATTGACATCAACGTCCCCATCATTCAGACCCACATCGGCAGTCTGCAGATCTGAGAAGTCAATGCCCTTGAGTGTGTAACCCTGTTCTTCCAGAATCGGGATGATCGCCGCTTCAAACAATTCCGTATATGGTCCCTGAGATTTGCCATAGACAATCTCCGTCTTCCCATCCGCAACCGGCTCTGCAACTGCCTCGGTATCTGCTTCCGTCGTTTCTTCTGCTGCCTCACTCTCAGCTGCTTCTGTCGCCACTGCTGCGGTCGTCGCTGTCGTGGATGATGCCCCGCCGCAGGCAGTCAGGCTCAACGCTCCGAACAATAAAGTAATTGCAATCCATGATTTTTTCATAACGTCTTTCCTCTTTCATAAGTGGGTAGTGTCAAAACCTACCTCGTTTTTTGTTGCTTAAACCTTGATTTACGGGAGA
>JAJBUA010000069.1 GCA_020860565.1 Clostridiales bacterium | reverse complement strand
GTTTATATGTGAGTTTTAACTGAAAATACAATCTTTCCTGCCGCAGCCGCAACTATAATCCAGACTAAAAAAATATACATTTATTGTCCTTAAGTTTATCTTAATCATGCTGCGTTTTCAATGTGTGACAAAATCTGTGACAATTTTTGCGGCATCTTTAGCACACTATCTGTTTGTATTTTTTTATTTTCCTGGTATATAATGTCCAAGGGTAATGAGAGGGGAAATGAGTATGTCCAGATTCAGCAATTATCTGAAAAATTTACTGAACCAAAATAACGAGCCGATCGCTTCAGTAGCCCGCAGCATCCATGCGGAGCGTACTTCGATTCACAAGGCTCTTTCTGACGAAAGGACTCTGCCTTATTGGGTCGTTCACGCCCTGGCCAATCATTTCCATCTATCTCCCGAAGAACGCAGAGAATTTTTTCGTACGTACGAAATGCTGATTCAGGGCGAGGATGCCTGGCATAACCGGGCAGCGGTCAGCGATCTGCTCAATCATCTGTCTTCCCTGCACTTTCAGCCAACGCCGCTTAACAGCAATCCTCTCACGCCGCCATCCTCTTTCGTCTTAAGTGAAGATCTGGTCGAAGGCGAATACGCGGTACAAAATACCATTTACACTCTTCTGCGTCAGGAAATCAGCGAGAACACGAATACTGTTTTTCGCCTTTTTCTGCCCTCCGGTATCGATCTGTCGGCGATCTTTATGCAGCTCTGGCTGGGCGGGGCTGATTTTCATGTCGAACAGTTTTTCTGGTTCCCGACATCTGTTCATAATGATTATTCTCAGAATATACGGACGCTGCGCCAGATCATCCCGCTTTGTCTGATCGCGCGCGACTCTTACCATCCCTATTATTTTTATGAACATCCCAGCTACTTATCGATCAATCCGCTCAACTATTATATCATTACGCCCCATTATCTGATTCTGATTGCTCAGGATCAGTCATCGGCATATGTTCATCGTTCGAACCAGATGATCCGCCTCTATTCGGATTATTTTCAGGAACTGAAAATCAACTGTGAACCATTGACTTCCTTTCCCGCTGATGTGCCGGCGGTTCTCGAGAAATATGCTTCCTTCACCAGACCGAAAGGTTCCTTTACCCTGATGTCTCAGCCCTGCTTCGGACGCTATTACACTCCGGAGCTTATCGCGAAATATCTGAGATGTAGCGACGATTGCCGGCCATCCCTATACGAAGCAACGATCCGGCGATTTTCTCTTGTCCAGAATATCGATAAGGATTTTTATACCGTTTTCTCCGAAAAAGGACTGCAATATTTTGCTGAGACGGGAATTCTGCTGGAAATGCCGCCGGAATATACACCAGCGATTGATCTCGATGACCGGCGTCTGCTGTTATCGCAGCTGCGCGAAGATATCGCATCCGGAAATATCATCGGACTGATTGCACGCCCATCGTACCTGCATCTGCCAGACTATCTGTTTCTGTATGCCGATCCGGATGGAGATACTATTTTTGACACCACTACAAATTATATCTACGGTGCGTATTACTGTGATATCCATATCTCAGAAAAATCGGTCTGCCGCGCTTTTCAGGACTTCTTCCGGTCACTCCCCGGAAGCCAGCTGGTCTATCCCCAGGAAGATACGCTCCGCATCCTGGATGAAACGATCAATAAATGCGGAGGTGCATAACAAATCATGCAGTTTTTCTGGGGTAGGGGTATTGTGCGCCAATTTAAAGGAAAGCAAGACGGAGGCTGTCCCACTAAGCATTAGTGCACATCTCATTTATTTTTACTGTGACACAACAATGCCCCCGCGGCAAAGGATACTCAAAAATGATCCTTTGCCACAGAGGCATTGTTTTTTGGTCATAGAACGATATTTGATTAGGACACGTAACTCCTTCGCCGTTTTAAAGTATCATAAATCAGGTATGCAGATACGCTCATCAGGAGTAAACCTGCTACGCGGAACGGCAGGGTGCCGGGGCCGCCGGTCTCCGGAAGCTCGGAACCGGCTTCATTGGTGACGGTAATGGATCCTGTATTGGAATCCCACTCAACCGAATAGAAGTTTCCGGAACTCTTTTCAGGTTCAGCAACGGATCCACTCCTTGTCACTTTATACCGACTCGCATCCAGATTATAACCATCCGGTGCCTTGACTTCAACCAGGTAATAACTTTCTTCGGTCAAGCCGCTGAAGCTCAGTTTTCCGTCCTCGCCGTCGTCGCCTGTTGTCTGTACTCTGTATAAGTACCAGGTTTCATCATCTACCTCGATGGTATCAGCGGCGTTAACATCGTTTATGTTGCTATTCGTCCTGCTGTACAGGGCAAACATCGCGCCATTCAGGACTGTGGTATAAGTCCCGCTTTCTTCATCATAACTGTCCGCATCCACCTTAGTCAGGTTCAGATCCCAGATTTCACAGGTATTCACGCAGGTCATCTGCAAAGCCTTTTCCCTGTCATAGGTAAACGTGAAGGAATTGCCATTTTCCTCATCTGTTGACGTACCTTCGGTTTCACTCCACGATTTCAGGCTATATCCATCTGACAGGAACTCTGTAATCGTATAAGTGTCTCCCTGTGACCATGTCCACCAGAATCCACTACTGTCCTTATCCAGTCCATTTGTCCCGGTCAGTTTCAGCGTTGCGGATGATTCTCCCTCTTTTACCGTCAACGTCACAATCCGATATGCCCTGGAATTGTCACTCCTAAGTCCATTCAGGGCTTTCACCAGTGCTTCCTCCGTATTATAGGCAACGATTTCCCCTGTATCGGTGTCTATATCTGTCAATTCGCTTCCTTCATAAACTACGAAAGTAAAGGACATATCTTCCGCAGCATGATAATCATCGCCATTCACATCAACCAGTTCTTTCGTCAGACTCGGTGCAGACGGCACCTGCACACCCACCACCAGCGGCATAGCGGTCAGCTCCGTAGTAACACCATCCAGTGCATAATGGTAACCGAAGTTATTCCAGGCTATCGCGCCTGCCTCGATCGTGCTTCCTTCCTCACTATATGCCACCGCGTCAAAGGTAACACTCACCGTTGCTCCGGCCGGGATCTGCGTCGCGCTTTCATCCGTAATGATCACACGGATCGCGCGCACATCTGCCGCATTAACACTTGAACCCCATGTATACCACTTGTCTGAATTTCCGCCTTCATAATCATCAGTCTCAAACTCTCCGCTGGTACTATACTGGATTTCGTAATAGCTGCTGCCCAACTCTTCCGTAATTTCGGTTTCATTCCCATCTTCATCTTTACCCTTAGTTGTCACATACACGGCAAAATTGGGAGCATCAGCCAGATTCACGGTAAATTCGCTGTTCCGTGCCGTATCTCCGACCGAATACGTGTCCCCCACTTGCGGAAGGTTATCGAACAGGATCAGTTTCGTCATCGCGTAATCGGTCAGATTATCAACCGAAAGCGTATAACGGAACATACTGTCCACGCCCGACAGGACGATGCTGTTGTCGGAACTGGTAGAGACCGCTGAGTTGTCAGTCTCCACCAGCGTGCTGGTTCCTCCTCCCTCAGTCTCAATGCTTTCCAGTTCCACGACGCTCTTATAAGAACTGGTCGCGTAGGCTCCGGCTACCGTCACTGACGCAACTGCGCTCACAGCGTCATAAGCTTCACTCTCATCCGTTTCCAGGATTCCTTCACCTTTACTATCGAAGGGACTGTCCGGATCAAAGGTCACGTTGTTCACGTAGGTGGAATAAGGAGTGCTTCCTCCCGGACTCACCGAAGAATATGTAATTTCTGCCTTTCCGCTCTCCGGGATGGCAAAATACGTCCCCACCAGACGGACGGTCAGTACCTCATTCCCATCAGCATCCTTTGCCAGAGATACATAGATTCTCCCCGATGAGTTATTATTCGGATAAGGCATCGCGACCGCATCTCCGCCGATAGTCAGTGTATAATGCGTCGTCCCGCTGCCGGTACTGAGTGTCGCAGTCACTGTCTCATCGTCCGCCGAACGCGATCCGATGGTAAAGAGCGTATCTCCATCCAATGACTTTGATCCCGAAGCGGAATATGTCGTCATGGTAACGGCTCCGGTGAAAACATACGGCGATGGCATCGTGTCCGTAATACGAAGAGAGAAAAATGGGTAGTCTCCATCACCACTTCATCACATTCGTTTTCAAAGCTGGTCATCTCTTCCGCTTCTCTCGTCTCTTCATTTATATGGAGCACCTGAATCGACTCATCCGTCTCCCGGTGGATATCATGAAACGTTACCTGCACCGCCCCACATAACTGTGCCTGAATTCCATCCGCATACAATTCCAAATTAAGCGCCTGATAACTCAGATATTCACGAGATTCCTGTCTCGATTTTTCCTCAAGCGCGCTCTCTACCATCGATATCTGCGTTTCACTTGCCTCTGAGATTTCCAGTTCCAACTCATCCGCCTCCGGGAACGCGCCCGCCGGTCCGCTGACGGTCACGGTGGTATCGCCCAGGCTTCCCTGCAGCGTGATCTCGCCTTCGCCCTCGACGATCAGGCTGAATCCCTGGCTGGAGCGATAAGTTGTATTCTTTGTCTTGCTTTCCTGAATGATTTTTCCAAAGTAGATGCCAGGCTCAGTATCTTTCGCCACATGGAACGAGCAGAGCAGCATATTGTCATTGACGTCGTTGACCAGCGCCTTATGGACGTCCAGACCCTTCAAGCGCGCGTCGGTCATCTCGATCCGATAGCTTGTCTCCTCCAGATCAACAATATAGCCGTTAGTGATCTCATCTTCATAAATTGTGATCGTTTCATCCGCGTTTGCGTCCGATGCCGTCGCAGTGGCATCCGATGGGCTTGCGGTTGCTTTTGTCGCGTCGGAAGGACTTGCTGTGGCATCAGACGGACTCGCGACGGTATCCGTAAAGGAATCGGTCAGGATCGCGTCAAAGTCATACATTGTAGTATGCAGTCCCATCGTCACTTCTTCTCCGGTATAAACGGCGTTTCCTTCCTCAAACTCGACCGGATCCAGATTCAAATAGCTGACCGTATACAGGAATTCTCCCTGCCCGAAGCGACGATCCTCTTCTTCGCCCATACCACGGAAGAAGAATTTGACATTCTGATTTTTGGCTTTCTCAATGCTGTCGCTGATCTCAAAATGGAAACGCGCCGAATAGATCTCGCCCGGAGCCAGATCAATATTCTTAATCTTTATTGGTTTCTCATCTTCTTCGTCTTCATTGCTGTCCGCATCCCCGCCAAACAGCTTTTCTTTCACAGCATGTACCACATCCGAGATCGCATGCTTGGCAGCCGCAACCGGATCGATATCCAGTTCCAGCTCGATATCTGCGGAATCATCGATTCCTGCGTCCTCATATGTCTCGAAATCCTCATAGGATGAAACCACACTTTCATCCAGGATCTCAAAGTACGCACTGTCTTTATCGATCCCGCTTGCCCGATACGAGATCTGGCCATCGGTAATCGTTTCTCCAGTATCATTCTTGACATGAACCTCCAGCGTCACATCCCCGCCTGGACGGAAATCGCTGTCTTCCGAAAAGACGCTGACCGTCAGGCCTTTGTTTTCCTCATTCGCAAGGCTGGCGTTACTGAGTGTGGCGGTAGAATATCCCTCATCATCCGTGAGATCACTTTCCTCTTTAAAAAAGCGCTCTGACGCCTCCCCGGCAAACGTAAACTGTACATTGCCGAGTATGAGTATGGCCGTCAGCACAACCGCGAGGGCGCCGGATAATGTTCTTCTTCCTGCCGCCATCCATCTTCTTAGACTCATCTTCAATTTCCTCCTTGTTCCCCTATTTTCTAAGCCTCATTGAGTTTCTTAGTAACTTCTTTTATATCCCACATTCTTCCAGACAACGTTTCATACCCACTAAGAAATTGTAGACTGCCGATTGTTCCGCTGCCGACACTGATTTCGTTTCCGGCAAATGACACGCAGTTTCCACCTCTAATTCTTTTTCTAAGCGGATTCTTTCTTCTTTCGCCGCTTCCGACTCATATCCCAGAATCTCATCCGTGGATACTTGAAAATAATCAGCAAGTGCAATCAATGACCGGACTCGGATACAGCTCCGGTCAGACTCCATCCTGCTGACAACCTGCTGAGAAAGAC
>JAJBUA010000071.1 GCA_020860565.1 Clostridiales bacterium | reverse complement strand
GAGAAAATCTTGTCAATAAAAAATATGTTAAATAACGGCCCCGCCTGTCGGCGGGGCCATCATCACATTCTGTTAAATTTTGCTTAGCGAACCAGGCAAGGTTTCTTCGGATTGAACTTCAAGCCTGGAATGAGATACTGCATACCGATGGAATCATCTCTGCCGCCCAGGCAGTTGTCCATGTACAGCTTGTTTGCTTTCAGAACCTGATCCATATCGATCTCAACGCCGAGACCCGGCTTCTTCGGTACTGCTACACAGCCGTCTACGATCTGCAGCGGCTCCTTGGTCAGTCTCTCAATACCTTCCTGCCAGATCCAGTGGGTATCCAGCGCATTGTACTCGCCCGGTACGGCAGCGCCTACCTGCGTGAACATCGCCAGGGAGATGTCGAAATGGTTATTGGAATGGCTGCCCCAGGTATAACCGAAGTCGTGGCACATCTGAGCCACACGTACGGAACCTGCCATCGTCCAGAAATGCGGGTCAGCAAGGATAATATCCACTGCCTGAGACTCCAGAGAATGTCCAACCTCTCTCCAGTCGGTAGCAATCATGTTGGTAGCGGTCGGGAAACCGGTACGTCTGCGGAACTCGCTTACGATCTCACGTCCGGAATATACGCCCTCAGCGCCGCACGGATCCTCACAGTAGGTCAGGATGCCCTTCATGCCCTTCACATACTCAACTGCTTCCTCCAGCAGCCAGCCGCCGTTCGGGTCAAGGTCGATTCTCGCATCCGGGAATGCCTTCTTCAGCTCACGGATGACATCCATCTCTTCGTTACCCGGAAGTACGCCGCCCTTTAACTTGAAGTCCTGGAAACCATATTTCTCATGAGTCGCTTTCGCAAATGCCACAATCTTATCCGCAGTAAGAGCTTCCTCATGACGGATCCGATACCACTCGCAGTCCGCATCCGGCTCATGATCATAAGGAAGATCGGTCTTATTCGGATCACCAACAAAGAACAGATATCCCAGCATACGGACCTTGTCTCTCTGCTGGCCATCGCCCAGCAGTTCGCAGACCGGCACGCCCAGATACTTGCCAAGCAGATCCAGACACGGAGCCTCGATCGCGGTCATGACATGTACGCCGGTACGCAGGTCAAACGTCTGATTGCCTCTGACGTCCTCTTCGCCCTTAGAATCCAGATGCGCCTTTACCTTCAGCAGCGTGCTCTTGTACTCAGAAATCCTGGTGCCCTCAACGATCGGGATGCACTCCTCCAGAGCCGCAGTGATCTTCTTGCCCCCCGGAACCTCGCCGATGCCGACTTCCCCATTATCCGCATGCAGAATAACAATATTTCTGGTGAAGAACGGAGAATGAGCGCCGCTCAAATTCAGCTCCATGCAGTCCTTGCCTGCTACCGGATAAACTTCCATCTTGGTAATTACAGGTACCATAATAAAAACCTCCTCTTTCATTTTGGATTGTTTTATATGACTATTATGTCATGAATTTTCAAATAAGTAAAATTAATACTTCTTCTGATTCTCTTAAAAATTTTGTTCCACAGGATGCATTTTTCCATGAATAAAAAGCCGTCGCATCCATGATCCAACAATCATTCATGCGGCGGCTTTTAAGATTCTCACAATCAGACAGAAAACCCATCCGCCGATTTGACTCATTCACTTATTGAGCTGCTTTTTTCTTTGATCTTCTGTCATCAATAATTGCATACGCAACCGAAGCGAAAATCAGCACCCAGATCACCCAGCCGATCGGTCTGGTAAAGAATACTACCAGGCTGCCGTTGGCAGAAGAAATCGACTGAATAAAATAATTCTCCAGATCTGATCCAAGAATGAAACCAATCAGATAGCAGGATGCCGGAATCTTGATCTTGCCGAAGATGTAACCGATCACACCAAATGCCAGCAGGGTCCAGACGTCAAAGATACGGCCATTCTTGGTCGCATATGCGCCCACGATACAGATCATAATGATGATCGGATACAGACGCTGACGCGGGATATAGATGATCTTGCTGATCCACTTGATCGGGTAAAACATGCAAATGAACATGAGGATATTGCAGACCAGCAGCGCGATCAGGATCGTATTCCACGTATCCGGATGCTGTGAAATAAACAGCGGACCTACCTGAATACCCTGCAGCATAAATGCGCTGATCAGTACGGCTGTCGTGGAGTCACCAGGGATACCAAGGCTTAACAGCGGGATCAAAGCTCCTCCCGTCAGACCATTGTTGGAAGCCTCAGATGCAATCAGACCTTCTGCGACACCGGTACCCAGCAGTTCCGGATGCTTGGAGAAGTTCTTGGTCTGGGCATAAGCCAGAATCGATGCAGCGGATCCGCCAACGCCCGGCAGGATACCCATGAAGGTACCGATCAGCGACGAACGCACGAGGTTCACACCCTGTCCCTTGAAATCTTTCAGAGAAAATGTTGAAAGTTCTTTACTGCCATTATCCGTCTTCTCAACCTTAAAGCGCATCCCTTCCTCTGCCTCCTGAAAGATCTGCGCGATTGCGAACAGACCGATCAGAACCGGGAGCAGCTGGAAGCCTTCCTGCATCTTCGACTTCATGAAGGACGGAACCATACGATAAGCATTGTTGACACTGAACATCCCGCAGAGACTGGTCAGAACACCGAGGAATCCCGCAAAGATACCACGGAGCATCTGTCCTTTGGACAATGCCGCGATAACCGTCAATGCAAAAAGAATAATCAGGAATTTCTCAACCGAGCTGAACTTCAGCGCGGCCGCGCTCAGCAGCGGAGTAAACAGCCACAAGCAGACCAGAGAAATCATACCGCCGACCAGACTGGCCGTGATGCCAACCTTTAAGGCTCTCTCGCCTTCTCCGCGCTTTGCCATCGGATATCCGTCAAATGTTGTTGTAATTGAAGACGGCGTACCGGGAATGTTAATCAGAATTGCCGGAACAAGTCCGCCGGAAATACCGCCGACATAAAGGCCAAGCAGTAAAAACAGCGCGGTGTCCAGATCATACGCATAAGTCATAGGCAGGAATACCGCAACTGCCATCGTAGCGGTCATGCCCGGGATGGCACCGAAGACGATACCAGCCACAACGCCCAGAAGTGCAATCAATACGTGCGACACAAATACCATAACGCTTCAACCATCCTTTCTTAATAAATTGTAATACCCAGATCGACCAGCGTAAGCGTGCAGAAACCGTTTGGCAGTGTGATATTAAATACCACGCCAAACAGAATACTGATAATCAGCGAACTGACGACTGCCAGAATGATACTCAGAATCAAAGACTTCTTCTCTGTTCCCGCATACAGAATATTAAACAGGAAGACAAAGATCATGCTGGTAACCGTAAATCCGATGATATCCAGACACACGATATACGCCGCAAACAGAATCAACGTGCCCCAAAGCTTCATGTGGTCACAGTTCTGGATAAAGAACGGCTTCGGCTTTTCAAAGAACGAACCGCCCGCTTTTACCCTCGCCATCCCTTCTGTGACGATAATGGCCAGAAGGAGGACGATTAAAACGCCTATCACGATTTTAGGAACAATCCAATGTTCCGTAGAATATACTACATTAATCATTTTTGTTTCCCCTATCTCGCATCTCGAATCGGACAGGAAATCCTGTCCTTATCTGCCGCGCGGAGTACAACAGCATGAGCCGCTCATCTTCTTCCGCGCCCCTGCGCATAGCATCCACGGCAGGTACAGGCACCTGCACCTGCCGTGATTATCATCCGGTTCTTATATTATAGTAAACGACTTTATGTCGTTTACTATCGCGCCGATCGCGGGCTGCGTAAGCAGCCATTCCTTGCGCGATCGTGTGCATTATCTTTATAGTGAACGACAAATTATTTTTGTCGTTCACTATAACTCAGAGACTTCGGTAATCCTTACTGGGTCAGTTCATCCAGCGACGGAGCCTGATCGATCAGCGCCTTACACATCTCGTTCTTCGCATAGATGAATTCTTTGGAAGCTTCTACTCCAACCTCATCCGCGCTCAGAGTGTTGTAATACAGTGCCGCCATATCTGCCTGGAAATCCGGATTCTCGGTAACCTTCTTCATAGCTGCTTCATACTCAGCCAGAACACCGGCATCCATATCCTTCGGGAAATACATGCAGAAATCCTTGGAGAACTCAAACGGCTCGCCGTTGAAGGTAACTCCGTCAGCTGCCATAGAGGTAATATCCAGACCTTCCACCTCACCGCAGGAACCAAACATGGTCATCTTCAGCTGAGCGTCAACACCGTCCTGAGTATACTGCTCGAAGGAAGAGGTATCACCATAGATCACATCCGCGTTGCGGTCCCACAGGCGCTGCAGCTTCTCAGCTGTCGTACCGCCCACGATCGCTTTGATTCTGCCGGCAACTTCATCTCCCTGGGTCTCTTTTACCCACAGATAGTAAGCTACAAATGCCAGATGAGAGGTAGCACCGGACTCAATGTTGAAGGAAAGAGTCTCGCTCGGATTGTCGATCAGGTACTGAACGGTATCATTCAGGTTGTTAAAGTTATCCTCAGCCGCCGCGCCGAAGCAGGCACCCGGGTTCTGGCCGATTCTCGGTCCGATGGTCATGTTATCCAGAGAATACTGCTCATCAACAGAACCAAAGAGAACGCTTAAGAATGTCATATCATGGAACATCATAACGGTCTTGCCGTCGCCCTTAGATGTAGCGATCGTATCCAGTGCGGACGCATTACCAACTGCATCAACCTTGCCGTTGAAGCCCATCTCAGCCGAGAGATAACGGGTTACCAGATCCGCGATCATATAAGAGTCGCCGGAAGTCGAGGTCGAACCGATTACTACACGCACGTTCTGACCCTTCAGGCTGCTGGTGCCGTCTCCGGTTGCTGTAGCCGCTGCGGTCTCTCCGCTTGCTGCTGCCGCTGCGGTCGTTGACGTCGATGAAGACGAAGAAGAACCGGAGCATCCGGTCATCGCTACCATCACTCCTGCTGTCAGCAGGGCTACCATTTTTGTTACTGTTTTTTTCATTTTTACATCCTCCTACATTTATAATATCTGAACTGTGCGGGGGCGCACATTCAAATTCTACATAAGATAATGGTTTCCATTTCCGCTGATTCATGATAATCTATAGTAAATGACAGAAACAACGGAAAATCAGGAAAGGGTTTATATTATGTCTACTTCTTTACAACAACTGGAACTTATGTACCGCCGCATCCGCGCGGAACTCGCCGTCATGCTGGTCCTTCTGATCGGAGCCTTGATTCTCTTCTTCGTGGAACGCAGGCTGACTCTCGTTGTTCTCGCCGCGGCTGTCGCCTGCCAGTTTCTGCTGGTAAGACCTCAACAGAAGCGCTATACATCCGCTCTGACCAAAAGCAATCTTGAGCAGACTGTCTGCCGGTATCTTAACGCCGATTCCCTCCTCGAAAAAGCAAACAGCCGTCTTACACCCACCGCTCTGCGGCGGGCAGGACTGATGCCCTTTCGTGAAGAACAGGGTACGCCTCTCTTACGCTGGGAAATCCATGGATACAGTGATGATCTCCGGCTCACTCTCTGCGACGCAACCTTTGCTCAGGACTTTAAACTCCAGAAAAAAGGAAAAAAACGAGTACATTTTAATTCCGGCGTCTGGGTTCATATCGCGCTTCCCTCTGACTGCGGCAAACGCTTTTTCCTCTATGACGAGACTTCCGTCCCCACTCCGATCCGTATGGACTTCTTTGCCCGGCAGCCTGCTTTTGAGACTGCTCTCATACCGGATCAGGAACTGAGTGAACGTTTTGTCCTCTACCGCCCGGCTAAAGATGAATCCTCCGAACCTCCGCGCAGCCTGCTGCGCAGTTTAAAGAAGCTCGCCCAATATACTCCCGGCTACATTGCGCTTGGTGTAAACGGAGATAAACTGGATATCTTTATCCGCAACCGCTTTCTCGCCATGCCGGTATCGGTTTCCAGAAAGCCGACTCAGCAAATGCTTGATTTCGATCCTCTCCCGGAGCTTTCCTACATGGTTGATATTGCCAAATCCATCCATTGATCTTACGATGGATCCGATCAATTTTCTGACTCGTTTGCATAATAGCCATGTGTTTATTGTACGAAATCAACACAAAATAGTCAGGTTTTTATTTTTGTCTGGGCATTTTTCTGCTTTGTCCGGTTACCGGTCACGCGTCAGACCTCCGATGTGTGACCGGTTAAGTTAGCAACCACCAGTTCAACTGGTGGTTTAATTTCGGCCCTCCAAAGGGC